>JAGOOK010000002.1 GCA_017992555.1 Caldisericia bacterium
CTCCAAAACCTCTTATAAGTATTTCTACATTTTTGTGTTGTTCTCCATACAGTCTTTTCACCTCAGAGATAATCTGGTCCGTTGTCATGTACTTCTCTATCTTGCCTGTATCAAAGTCAAGCCCAAAAACAACATACTCTTCTCTGGGGATAGGTGGATAGCTTTCTCTCCAGACAGGGTCATTGGGTTTGTATTTGAGGATTTCTTTTGGGTATCCTTGCATGCAATAGTAGCACATCCTCCTGCCATCCTTGTCAACCATTGCGCCACAGAAAGAGGAATTCCCCAATACATAATCCCTGGGGAGGGCTTCTTTGGCCAGTTCATAAAGGTCATAGGTCTTTTCACCCTTAAGGTCTGTCAGGGTGGTGACAACTGAACCATATTTTGGGTAATCGATAAAAAGGAATTGCCTGAATGGATAGAAAGGATCAAAGTAGCCAACTATCCCTGTCTGTGTGTCAGAATACGAAGTCCATGGCTTAAGTGGTCTGAACTTGTCTGTTGGGGAAAGCGTGAAGTCCTTCAGGGAGAAGGACACTGCCTTTGCAGTGGCGTACGGGACTTCAATTGACAGGACCTCTTCAATCTTTACTGCAGCATCCTGATCCTCTGTGTATATCTTTTCGTCCTTGGTGGTTTCTACAAGCAGGAGCTCATCGTCCAGCCAGCCAGCAGGATAATACTTGAACCCAACTTCTTTTATGGTTTCTCCATGATCATCTGATTCATAGAAATGATCAATTTCATATAAACATGATGCACCTATGTAATGGAAAATATCTTTTGAAGGCTCATAAATGGAGTATTCAGTCACAGAGAAAGAAGCAACCCTTTTGCCATCAACAGTCAGTTTGTAGGTGCAACGTATGTAGAAGTCTGTTGAAATGAGAAAAAATTTTCTGTCACCAGATATTGAAAGAATTGAGGACCCATAATTACGAAAATCGTAGCCAGATTTCAAGACATAATCTGATTTTGGTTCTGACTTTAATTCGGGCATGTCAAATTCCATGCGTTTGTTGTTGAAATAGAGGTCGGTACTGACCACTGCGTTATCGCGATGATCTAACGAATATATTCTTTTTTCTGGCAAATGGTCGGATCTGGTAATCAAAACAATAACAATCGCTAGTAAAAGGTCACAATACCATTTCTTGTTTTTCATGTCTACCTCCGCTCCATCATTAACCAATGATAACAAAATTATAGCTTTGTCAATTGATTTCGGAGATTTGCATCATGGTGGGCATTTGGCGCAAACAGACTTGAAGAGGTTTGTGCTCAGGTACCTGTCACCCTTGTCGGGAAGAATGACAACAATTATTCCACCAGACATTGTTTTTGCCACCTGGATGGCGCCCCAGAGCGCTGCGCCGCTGGACATCCCGACAAAAATACCCTCTTTTACTGCGAGGAGTCTCGTTGTTTCAAAAGCCTCCTCGTCTCCAACGCTTATTGTTTCATCCGGGAAACTTTTGTCATAGATTTGTGGCACCATGGACTCTGACATGTTTTTGAGGCCCTGTATCTTGTGGCCGACAGTTGGCTCCACAGCTATGATCTTTACGCCAGGTTTCTTCTCTCTGAGATATTTCCCGGTCCCCATGAGTGTTCCAGTTGTTCCGAGTCCGGCAACAAGCACTTCTATCTGGCCATTTGTCTGGCGCATTATTTCCGGGCCAGTGGTTTCATAGTGGGCCAGTGGATTGTTAGGGTTTGAAAACTGATCTGGCATGTAGTATACATCAGGTCTTTCTTCAACCATTTTTCTGGCCAGTTTTATCGCCCCATCGGTCCCTTCGCAGGCCCCGGTCATGATGACTTCTGCGCCGTATGCCTGAAGGGTGAGCCTTCGCTCCAGACTGACGCATTCCGGCATGACCAGCTTGACAGGGTAGCCTTTTGCCGCACCTATCATGGCCAGTGCTATACCGGTACTTCCTGATGTTGGCTCCAGTATGGTTTTTCCCGGCCTCAGTTCGCCAGACTGTTCTGCTGTTTTTATCATTTTGAGGGCTGGCCTGTCTTTTACCGAGCTACCCGGATTTGCGCCCTCCAGTTTGCCCATTATGCAAACGCCGTGATTTTTGCAGAAAGAGTTTGTTAGATCTACAAGAGGCGTGTTACCTACCGTGTCCAGAATGTTCATTTTGGTTTTGTCCTTAAATCAGAGCCAGCTTTTTCTATGATCATATCAAGTTCGTTTCCTACTGAGGCGAGCTTCTCGGCGTAGCTTGGGTGGGCATATACCCTGACGATGCCAGTCAGGGAACCCCATGCCTCATGGAGCGAAGATGCTATAGGAGAAACGCTTGATAATTTTCTGTACTGGCCGCGTTTTGGGTAATAAACCATCATGTCGCCTGCAAGCGATTTTGCAGGAACTATGTCAACCAGCACCCTTGCTCTTGGGAGACCAAGTTCTTTCTCCACATAAATTGACAATGCCCTGCCTTCTGCTGGCCCTTCGAGGTCCTTGAGCGTGTCAAAGACCTTTTGAGAATCAGGATCGAGAGGGCTGTACGTTCTTATCCTCTTGTACAGCTGTCTTATTCTGAGGCCACTGGCAAGGACCGAGAGATCGGGGTCATCCCTGACCAGTGCCGAGAGCGCTTCAAGCGCGTCTTCGTCGCCAAAATTCTCGAGCAGTTTGTGCAGGTATTCGCCCCAGTGGCTGGAGCCCTGTGCTTCCTGGAATGCCCTTATGAGCATCACGGAGGCCGATCTGACAGTGTGGTGCCAGTAGACTTCGGTCAGCATCACATACCTTGAGAAGATGACGTACTCAGCGCTTGCCTTGCCCTTTTCTGTTAGCGCCAGCCTGCCATCTTGCGAGATTATCAGTGAATTGATGAGCCTTTCCTTGTCGTACGATCTGCCGTAGGGCACGCCACAGTGAACCGAGTCTCTTTCAAGGTAATCCATCTTGTCGGCATCGATTGCGCAGTCCAGGAAATCGCGCAGTAGTCTGAAAGTCTTTTTCCTGTTGTCTGGGAGTCCTGCATCATCGCCGGAGATCAGCCTGCCGGTCAATTCAGGATTTGCACCCATGTCGGAGAGCAGGTTTACTATTGTCAGATTTTGGCAAATTTGCTGTCCCCTTGTTTCATGAAGCTCGAGTCCTGCAGCCATTCCTTCAACGATATGGCCAAACGGATAGTGTCCGATGTCATGAAGGAGTGATGCTGCAAGCAGTGACAGTATGTCTTCTTTTGATGCGAAATCTGCCAGGCCGGCATTCAGCAGGTGTGAAACATAGGCCCTCATCAAGCTGTATACGCCAAGGCTGTGCTCGAACCTTGTATGGTTTGCTCCTGGGTATACCAGATGGGCAAGGGAAAGCTGCCTTATTTTTCTTAGCCTCTGGAATTGTGGCGTGTCCATGAGTTTCTGGACAGACCCAGTTATCGGGACATTGTCAAAAGTTGGTATCCTGATTGTTATCCCGTCGTCTTCCAGTTCCCTTATCCCAAAATTGTCCATTGGGCAAATTCTATTTGGTGTTTTGCCAAGGTCAAGCTTTACCTTGTCAAATAACGGACATTTGCATAAGATTTGTGCATGGCCACACTTGTTCAGCTTTTTGTCTCATTTTTCAAGATTGGCTCTCTGGCTTTTGGGGGAGGCTGGGCCATACTCACACTCATTGAACACGAAGTTGTAAACGTCAACCACTGGCTTGATGGCGACCAGTTCAGGCAAATTGTTTACGTGTCGGGTTTCACCCCTGGGCCAATTGCTGTTTCTGGTTCCGCTCTTATCGGCCAGAAAGTTGCAGGCATCCCGGGTGCCATAGCTGCTGTGCTGGGAATAGTCATACCATCAGCACTTTTCCCTATGTTACTGTTTTATTTCCTTTTGAAATATGGAGACAACAGCCATGTAAAAGGCACCATAAAAGCGCTTGGCCCAGTGGCCGTTGCAATGATTGCCTATGCCGGCTACAGCCTTGGCAAAGGTGTTTTTGTGAAAGCCGACTGGATTCTTATAACTATTGCGGCAGTTTCGTTTGCCGCCCTCTATTTCAAAGTAAACCCGTTTCTGGTTGTTGTGGGTGGTGCTATAATTGGAGCAATCTTTCTGTCCTAAGGAGGCAAAAATGAAAAAAATCCTGTTTCCAGTGGTTACTCTGGTGTTTCTCGTTTCATTCTTCCCAGCACATGCTGGCCAGGGCCCTGTCATTTACGGCACTGTAACGAAAATTGCAGGTATTTTTGGCCCGGTGACTATTGATACTGGTGACATGGTTTTTGACGCCAACCTCAAGCAGACTGATGACGCTTCCGGAATCTACCTGGGTGCCGAAATATCCTGCAGGGCCGATTATGATGGCAAGGTTTATGTTGTGACGATGCCAACTCCATTTGCTGAACTCCCGCAGGCAGGCTGGGTCGCCGAGGTTTTAAAGGGTGACAGGGATTCAAAGCAGCTGCTCCTGTCATCTCCTAACGGACCAACTTCGTGCTATTTTAATGAAAAAATATTGGCCGGGCTAGATTTCATTCCTGGCTCGATCATCAAAATTACGGCAAGACAGAATTTCTGGAGTGGTAATTTTATTGCCGAACAAGTACAGCTCATTTCCAGATAAACCAATCACGAGCCTGGGTGTCAAAAAGTATAAAACATATACGAGATTGCTTCTAGGAGGGGAATGTGGCCGAAGGAGTACTTCTTTCTTGGTTTGAACATCTTGCAAACGGTGTTTTTGGCAAAATAAGAGGCCTCAAGCAGAGATTTATGATGGTTGAGGGTATTTTTGAATGGGTCTGGGGAGGAATAACCTTTATAACAGGGTGTCTTGTGATGTGGTCCGGTGCCAATGTTTACAACAATCCTGTGTTGGCCCATTTTTATGAGTTTGCATTTACCTTTTGTCTGCAGGTATTAATAATGCATGGCGTGGTGAGGGTGGTAGCCGGAGATGACATTGAAGGTTCCATTGCCTACCCGGTGTTTATAACCATGGGTGTTTATTCAATCATCGTGCTTGTGTCAAGAATCCTTATTGTTGGTGGTTTTACAACCCTTTATTTTGTGGGACCGGAATTTACCCAATATTCAGGGTTTATTCCTGATGCAACCAGAATATGGCTGGCTTTGAGCATTCCTCTTTCCATAGTGATCCAGTTTTTTACACTAAAATTGACCACAAAAGCATCCTGGGGATACATTGTGTCTGCTTATTTTATTTATCTTGTGGCCTCGATAATGGTGCTTCTCTTCGCCAATATCCTAATCTATCTTGCCCTTTACAACATTGTTCTTGGTTAGGGAAGAAGCAGGCCGGCAAAAATCGGTTCAAATGAGTTTCCTGACCATTTCATAAGGGTGCCGGCACAGGCACCTTTTTTAGAAAGCGTGGTCACAAAAAAACCGTCTTTTGTCAAAATTGGTTTTGGGAGTTGGCTACTAATCTTTTTTGTGGTTATGTCTATAAGGCAATAGGGCGAATCTTTGGATGGATTTTTTCTGACAGCCAGATATTTTTTTCCGATCAGACTGCATGATGCAGCCGGAATACCTAAAACTGTTGGATTTTCCATATTGTCCCTTCCGGTTTTCCAGATATGGATCGACTCGTTATTGCCGTAGACCCCGAGAACATTGTCTTTGTCAAGCCAAAATGCATAGGCAAACTCAAACTGCGGATTTTTGGGTAGTGGTTTTTTGGGCAGATAGGTTGGGAAAAACCATGGGGCTGATGATTTGAGCGGGGCCTCCCTGATTTCAATCTGGTTGCAATCCCTGTTGATTCTTGTTACAAGGATCCTTTCATTTTTCATGTCCCAGTCGCATGGGGTGTAGTCTGATATGCCGTAATAAAATCCACCGGCAGTGACGATCGCACTCTCATCGTAATAGTATGTCCCGTCAGGTGACGAAAGGGAAAATTCCTGCAAGGAGGCAAGCGAAGGGCGTGACATCAGGGATTGACGATTCTTACCCTCCAGCCTGATTTCGATTGTTTTTGGGAACCTTCCGTAAATGGTTGCAAAACCGAACCTCTCACCCTGGGTTGCTTTTATGTATGAAATGCCTTCAAAGCGCGACATTCCAAAAGGAAGGAATGGGGTTGCGGTATATAGGGCGTTGTCATCAAATTTTTCTGTGATTCCCGATACTGTTGCCCCCTGGTCCTCCCAATTGGTGAACAGTTCCAACCTTGATCTGGCTGGAACTCTCAATTCATGAGGGGCATTGCTTGGAGGCGGACTTTTGTCAAAAATGATCTTTGAAATAGAGCCTTTGTTGACGTTGACCCAGTGTTCGACACCTGGTGTCGATTTTTCCGTTATTTTGTAAGCTCCTTCAGGGAGTTTTTGTATAAATATCGAACCTTCATTTGAAGTGGCCGGATGGTTTGGGGAGATATCAAATTTAGAATTTTTGTCTTTTGATTGGACATAGATGGCGCCAGCATTTTTATCAACGCCAGGTGTAAAATCTACAGTGACACTCGTAGACGCCTCGATCTCTTTCGACATCTTGATCCCAAAGCCAAGTGTCTCGATTTCGACAATCCTTTTTCCTGCCATCGCACTGAATTTGTTTGATTGCCTCGTATCACCAGCTTCCTGTCCACCTATCTTCACCTTGCATGGCAGGGGACAGTTGACTGTTATCTCGACTGGTTCACCCTGCTCGAACTCCAGGACTGAGGTTTCCTTGTAGGACACGTTTATGTATTTTGTGACCACGTCTCCAGTTTTGATGTATTTGACAGTGAATTTGTGGAGGACAGGTTCAAGGTCAATTGGCAGGGAAAGGTCTCCATAAGATACCTCTTTGGCATCATCGATCGAGACAAGCGCGTCTGGATCGTCAATCTTCAGGTCTACAAAACCACCTTTTGGACCACCGCATGCCTGGAGAACAAATAGTGGAGAGGCAATAATTACAGAAAGAAGCAGACAAGACAAATGCTTTTTCATATCAGAAACCTTCCTTGACGTGTATCACGCTGGTTTTATTGCATGACTGGTAATAATCGCACCATGGACAGAATTTATTTTTACACCTCGGGAAAATACCTTCTTTTATCTGACCGGCAACCGTTTCAATTGTATTAATGGCCGAGGCGAGGTCATCATCAGATGGAACAAATGACATCTCTACTGATGATTTCAGATAGAGATACGTTGCTTTCTCGACTTTGTTCTGATATATACTGCCAACCGCCATTGTGTATATGGTTAATTGCAGCTTCTCTGCAGGCCCAAGCTCAATTGGAATGTAGTTGCCTGTTTTATAGTCAATAATCCTTAGTTTGTCGTCCCTTCCCCTGTCAATACGGTCTATTACTCCGTTTATGGTGATTTCACCCATCACCAGCTTGAACCTCTTTTCCACATCAACAGCAGGCACAATCGACTGGCCATACTTTTCAAAATATGAAACAAGCAATCCCTTACCTTCTTCTTTTGCCTTGGCTTCAGTCTCGATGTCGGCATAGCCGTCCGATACCCACGATTCTTCATACCATGTGACAAGCTGGGAAAGCGAAAGCTTCTCTGGAATCAATCTTGGTTTGTGGAGTTTTTCAAGCGCCGAGTGGATTGAGGATCCGAAAGAAAAATATGGTTTTGGCAAGCCGGGGAGTTTTATGATGTAGCTGAGATAATACCTGTAGGGACACTCCAGGTATGTGGAGATCTGGGAAAACGAAAGACTCAAAACCACTTATTTTCTTCCGCCAACTTCTTGATTTTCTTGCAAAGCTCTTCTTTGGTTGGCTGGGTGTAGACAGTCCACTGTGCAAGCGCCATGCGGTCTTTTTCTGTGAGCTGTGCTGCCATTCGTCTCTGG
Organism: Caldisericia bacterium; assembly: GCA_017992555.1. Taxonomy (GTDB): domain Bacteria; phylum Caldisericota; class Caldisericia; order JAAYUI01; family JAAYUI01; genus JAAYUI01. The sequence continues at coordinate 7,813 of JAGOOK010000002.1, forward strand.
GCGTCCCTCTCGGTCATCCCTCTCCTCATGGCCCTTTCAAGCCTTAGCGATTCTGGTGCCGAGATATTGAGCACCCCGTGACAGAGTTTGTCCCATCCCTGTTCAAAGAGGATTGCCGCCACGATTATTATCAATGATGCCCTTTGGGCTCTTCCCTGCATTATCTCAAGCTTGATTGCGTTTGTCAGTGGTTCTTTGAAAATTTCGTTGAGCATTTTTGTTCTGGTTATTGTTGCAAAAGCTGCTCTTGCCAGACGTTTGTTATTGATTGAGCCATCGAGATTACAGACTGATTTACCAAACTTCTCGATGATCTGGTTGTAAACTTCGCAGCCAGGCTGATGGAGCGGGCGCGCCAGTTCATCGACATCAATAACGTAGGCCCTCTCTCCCTGAAGGCATTTTGAAGCGGTTGTTTTTCCAGACGACATTCCGCCTGTTATTCCTAGGATGTATGCCATTATTTTGCCTCTAGAAGGTTTTTGCCCGAGTGGACTTCGCATGTGAATGGGACTCTTGACTCACAAACGTTTTCCATGACCTCCTTGATGAGATGGTCCATCTCATTGGCTTCGTCATCGGGACATTCAAGTACAAGTTCATCATGGATTTGAAGAAGGAGTCTCGACCTTGTTTTTTCAAGCTTTTGCTCAAGTCTGATCATGGCAAGCTTGATTATGTCGGCTGCCGAACCCTGGATTGGCGAATTAACTGCCGCCCTTTCGCCTGCCGATCTCACCTGGAAATCTTTTGAAAGAAGGTCTGGTACATAGCGCCTGCGGCCAAGGATGGTTTCAGTGTAACCTCTTTTTCTCCCTTGCTCAACCACTTCCTTGATGTATTTTGAAACGCCACTGAAGCGCTCGAAATATTCTTTTATGAAATTGTCGGCTTCCTTGAAACTGACCCCGAATTCATTTGAAAGCCTGTGGGCCGACATGCCATACAAAACGCCAAAGTTGATAATCTTGGCCTGTCTTCTCTGGGCTGGAGTTACATCACCAACCCCAAAGACAACCCTTGCTGTGTGGGTATGGATGTCTTCGCCTGAATTGAAGGCCTTTACGAGCTCTTCATCTCCAGAGAGGTGCGCAAGCAGTCTCAGCTCTATCTGGGAATAGTCTGCCGATACAAAGGTTTTCCCTTGCTCGGTGACAAAACAACGCCTTATTTTTCCGCCCCAGTCAGATCTTATCGGAATATTCTGCAGGTTCGGGTTGGTTGAAGATAGTCTTCCGGTCGCAGTTCCGGTCTGGATGTATGTTGTGTGAACCCTGCCCTGGTTGTCGCAATAGGCCGGGAGTGCGTCAACATAGGTTGATTTGAGTTTTGAGAGTTCCCTGACCTCGAGTATGAGGCCTATGGCCGGGCTGGCCGGTTTTAGCTGTTCAAGGACTTCTTGTGATGTAGAAAAGCCTGTTTTTGTCTTTTTGAGCGGCTCAAGACCCATTTTCTGGAAAAGCACGTCGCCAAGCTGTTTTGGTGAGAGAATGTTGAATGTGGCGTTGGCCATTTCATAAACTTGCGAAGACTTTTCCGTTATCTCTTTTTCGAGTTGCACGGAGAGCTCGCGAAGGGCCTCTCTGTCGATTTTTATGCCCCTGGTTTCCATGTTTGCCAGTACCCTCGACACTGGTTGCTCAACATCAATCAGGAGCCCGATTTGGCCTTTCTCCTCGAGATTCGCCCTGACCCTTTCGGCAATCTTGTGTATTGCCAGTCCGGGTGGTGGAGAATCATCCAGATATGCGGTAATGAGAGACTCCACCGAGTAACTCGATCTTCCGGGCTCGTCTATCCATGCTGCCAGCTGGACGTCAAAAACTGGGTCTTCAACATCGACGGTCCGCAGGAGTTCTTTGAAATCCGTGACAACTTTCTCATGTTTCGACAGAAGTGGTTTCTGGAGGTCTTTTAGCGCCTGGTCGGTTTTCTGGAACAGGCCTGATCCAACATCTATTTCAAGAACATTGTTGCCGTTCCACACCTGGAGGCAACCTTCCCAACAGAGCGCAAATGGCCCGTCAATAAAGCTTGCAGCTTCGCTGGAAGATACTTTTTTTATTGTGGTTTTTTCCTGCTTTGCAAACCTTGGAACAAGCGTCCTGAAATCATAAGTACGCAAGAAAGTGACTGCCTTTTCCGGATCTGGCTGCATCTTGAGATCTGCGAGCTTGTAGGACAAAGGTACGTCGTATCTTATAGATGCAAGCATCAGCGAGTGTTTGAAGGCATCGATATTTTGTGCCACTTTTGGGTTTTTTTCGACATCCTCAACAGATGATGCTTCAGAAGCTATTTTTTGGGCAGTTTTTTCACCAATGCCAGGCACGCCCTGATAATTGTCTGACGGGTCGCCCTTGAGTGCCTTGAAGAAGAGGAACTGGAATGGGGTCATCCCGGTTTTTTCCTGCAGGGAAGCGGGCGTGTACTCGTCAATCTCTGACATACCTTTTTTGTTTATGTATGCCTTTATGCCATCATCGAGTGCCTGGAGGACGTCCTTGTCACCGGTGACGATGATTACCTGGTTGCCATTTTCTTTTTCTTTTTTTGCAGCGGTTGCGATGACGTCATCAGCCTCAAAGCCTGCCTGTGAAAGGCTTGGGATGCCCATGTCAGTGAGGAGTTTTGGAAACATAACTATCTGGGTGATCATGTCTTCATCAGGCGTTGGCCTGTTTGCCTTATATGAAGAATCAGCCTCTTCCCTGAAGGTTTTTTCCTTCCGGTCAAGGCAGACTGCAACATAATCCGGGTGCTCCCTGTCTACAATGTTGTAGAACAGCCTTAAAAAACCATATAGAGCGCCTGTCGGGGTCCCATCCTTGGACGACATCTTTGGCATTGCATGGTATGCCCTGAAAAGCAGACTCATGCCGTCAAGAAGCAGGACCTTTGCCATCACTCTTCCTTGTTTTCGGTTGTCGGGTTTTCTAGCTCTGGCGTTTCAATCTTTTCATATACGATGTTGAAAGTGATGTATGGGGCCCAGAATCTGTAGGATTCAACAAATCCGAGGACGAGGAGGAATACGACAAGAATTGCAAACAGGAATCCAATCAGAGTGGGTGATTTGTTTGGTGAAACCAGGATAAAGTTAAAGAACCATGGCAGTGAGGCATAAACAAGTGCTGTCGCGATGAGGTTTCTTGTCCTCATATATATCCAGCCGCAAATCAGGGCGTACAGAAAGATGCCAAAGTAAGATTCAAATGGCCCAAACAATCCTGAAGACTGGACAACACCATTAGTGATTGGAGCAAGATGCCAGCCTGCTAGCAGAGAGATTCCGAAACCGAGAATAAAGACGATTGTTCCAGGGAGCCACTTCGAAAGGGAGATACCCCAGTCACCAAGCGGTTTTTTCCTCTTCTCGATATAAGCCCACAGGAAGGAAAGGTTGAATAGTACAGCAATCAGAAGCCAGAAACAGAGAAGCCATATCAGATTGCCCTGGCTGGCACCATATTGAGTAACGGTTTCAGTTGCGCCTGAGACCTCAACAGTCGGGCTTGATAGCACAAGGTCTACCTTGCGGTAGAGTGCGAAAAGCAGAGGCACGGAAAGTGATGCAAAGAACAACGAAGAAAAGACCCTAAACCCTGAGTGGTTCGAGTCGTTGGTTATGTCATTTGAGGAGAACATAGTGAGGAGCTTGTTGAAGAAGAATCCGAAGACCAGGAACATGAGGATTGGTCCGTTGAGGACCCATGTCCTCAAGAAATCCAGAAGGCCCATTGTCCAGTTGCCAGGAACAACAGTCTGTGATTCAGGACCAGCAAATGCCCACAGTGATTTTGTCATGAACATGTCCTGGAGCAACATGCCGAAACCGGAGAAAGAGTGGAAATCAGAGTTTGATGTTCCGGGTGGCGAAGGAATACCAAGATAGAACGTATCACCGCCGGTGAACAGGGAGCCGATTGGCACGAATATGAAATAGATAATTGCCCACATCACCGCAAAAAAGAGTACTCCAGGGAGAATCCTGTTCCAGTGGAGTCCCCACAAGTTGAGGTTTGGTCTTTCTTTGAGGATGAGGTATATGAGGAAGAAGGCCAGGAAGATGAGGAAAATAACGTTGAACATCCATCTTCCATAAAAATCGGCCATGCCCCTTGCATAATGCGTATACTCAAGGCTTTGTCCATAAAGGTTGTTCAAGTTGTACATCTTGGTTACAACAGAAACCACTACGGGCTGGAAAATCCATCTTACAAGTGCCGGTATTCCCAGGAAAACAAGGATGTATTGAAGCCATGTGGCATCAGCAAACCACTTCCAGGCGGTCTTAAAGCCGTCTTTTACACTCATGCTACCTCCATTGTGGAAAAAACAAAACTAACGTATTATCCTACACACATACACACACAAAGGCAAGGAGGTTGCATGGACAAGAAAGTTATCAAGACGAAAAACGCACCAGAGGCGATTGGCCCATATTCACAGGCAATACAGGCAGGGGAATTTATTTTCTGCTCTGGCCAGATCCCGATTAATCCAAAAACCGGTGATCACATCAAAGGTTCTCCATCAGAGCAGGCCAGGCAGGTGTTGCAGAACATAACTGGCATTCTTGAAGAAACAGGATGTACTCTAGAAGATGTTGTAAAAGTTACTGTTTACCTTACCTCAATGGATTTTTTCAAAGAAGTGAACGAAACCTACAAGGAATTTTTCAAAATTAATCCGCCAGCAAGAGTTGCTGTGGCAGTTTCCGCATTGCCGCTTGGCTTCAACGTTGAGATGGACGCAATAGCAAAGACCAGGTAATACTATTGCTCGCCAACCACCTTCCCTGGTGTTGTGGCGTCAACCATTAAAGCGGCTCTACCCTCAAACTTTTCCGGAATCAATTCGAAAAACCATACCAGTCTGTCGAGGGCATACAGCTTTCCGTTCTCGACAGACTCCTTGCGATAGACCACTCTCTTTGGGGAGTTGATGAATTCCCTGTCTTTTTTCATGCCAAGGTATGCCTTTGCAGTTTTTGTGGCATCCTCTTCGTTGACTGCTGGTCTGGTCCCGATAGCCACATCTGGCCCAATCCTGTCATCAAACCCGACCACAAAACCCCAAAAATCAATGTCGAGCACCAGTCGGTTTGGCGATGGTACCCCTTTGTCTTTGAGAATTTCGGAGAAAACAACCTTTGACTGGCCATCCATTCCAGTATTGATCGACATTATTTTGTAATTTTCAAGGTTTTTGCCCATATATGTGAAGAAAGCTCTTGCCACACGCTCGGCTATCATACTATCCATTTCCCTTCCAGACTGGATGTCGCTTTGTGTTGCTTTTGGTGGCAAATAAAGCTCGGATACCTGGAAATTTGTAATTCTGCCGATGGCAAGGTTCAGTATTGCAACACTCCCGGCGCTGTAAAGAATTTCGATGGTTCCGTCTTTTTCTGAGTTGTTTTTCAGTATCCCTGGCTCGCCTGCGTCGCTTGCCTGGGTCACGTTATATTCTCTTTGCTCTTTGTCGAGGATGTTTATTTTGCCTTCAATATCAGTGAGGTAGTTGAACGAAGCGATCTTCTTTTGCATCTCTTCGCCTATCTCCACGAGCTTCGCCTCATTTGGAACTGGGGCCACAGCACCTATTTCTTTTTTTGTTTCACCTGGGCCTTCAAGGTAGAGTGATGTGCCGCATGAAGTAAAGACTATTGTGAGTAGCAACGCAAGAGCTAAGTTTCTTTTCATGGGGCAAATAATAAATACACAATCGCTTTTTTTCAATAATATGTTATAAAAATTGCGTACAAGGAGGACAGATGCATCCAATCGCATTTTTTATTGGCAACTTCGAGATTCGCTGGTACGGCATCCTGATTACAGTTGGGATTATTGCAGGTGTTGCCTACGCTTGGACCAGATGCAAGTATCATGGCCTGAAGAAAAATGATCTTTACGATCTAGCGTTCATGGGTGTCCTGGTTGGCATAATTGGTGCAAGGCTGATGTACATATTCACAAACAACTTCTCGTACTGGCTTGCCAATCCTCTTGAAATATTCACACTGCAGATGTCAGGCCTGTCATTTATCGGTATCATTGTCTTTAACATACCTGCCGTGGCCATATTTGCCAAAGTGCGAAAGCTGTCTTTCTGGAGAATAATGGACCTTGCGGCACCAAGCATCGCAATAGGCTACTTTTTTGGCAGGCTTGGCTGCTTCATGAATGGTTGTTGCTATGGCCCTGAATGTTCCTGGGGCATTGTGATGCCTGGAACCGGAAAGCTGGTACCGGTCTTTCCAACGCAGCTTGTGAATGCTGCCGTTGCAGTCATCATGTTTGTTATACTCTACTGGGTGTCCACAAAGCGTAAATTCTTTCAGGGCTGGCTTTTTACACTTTTCCTCTATATGTACACCATCTTCCATTTGGGAACAGAGTTCCTGAGGGCAGATCCGGGTCATGGTGCACTTTTTGGGACGCCATTCAATTCTGCCCAGATGGGGAACATATTGGGGCTTCTTTTGGCAATAGGCCTGCATATCTACCTGAGAAGGAGCAAAATCCAGTCCATAGTTTCCGATGAAGAAGTGGCGCTCATTGAACAGGCAGACAAGGAAGTTGCTGGCAAAAAGAAAGAGGAGTCAAAAGAAGAAGAACCAAAAAAACCAGAGAATGAAGAAGAAGGCAAAGGTCAATGATTCCATTATTTGACTATAACCTCAGGAAGGCCGGTAACAAGAAACCTTACATTGTTTGGTCGATCATTATTGCCTGCGCAATAGTTTTTATCTATCAAATAACACTTTCTCCAGACAATAATGCCATCTTTGTTGCAAAATACGGCATGACTCCTGGCATAATAGCAGGATGGGAACTGCCTGCCGGATACCCCTACCCTGCAATTCCATATCTCCTTACTCTGATAACATCGCTGTTTTTGCATGGCGATTTCCTTCATATCCTTTTCAACATGCTGTACCTGTGGGTTTTTGGTGACAACATAGAAAATGCATATGGTTGGCTGGGTTTTCTGGTTTTCTACATAACCGGCGGAATAATTGCAAACCTCTCCCACATGGCCTTTTCCCTCAATCCGACGAATGCTTTTGTCCCGACTATTGGTGCTTCTGGTGCTATTGCGGCCGTAATGGGCTCGTATTTTGCTCTCTTTCCGACGTCAAGAATAAGGACACTCGTCGTTTTCTTTTTTATAACATTCATCGATATTTCCGCCTACTGGTGGCTCCTGATCTGGTTTGGAATGCAGTTCTTCAATCTCCTTGGTGGAGATGGAGGTGTGGCCTGGTGGGCGCATATTGGTGGCTTCATCTACGGATACATCGTTGGTTTTGCCTATCTAAAGCTTTTCAGGCCATATGCGCCGCAACCGTGGGGGCCGGTAATTACGCAAATGAAGAAGCAAACAAGATTGTTTGGCAGAAGGCCAAGCCAGGACGACAATGAAAGGAAAGACGGAAGATATGACGACCAGGACATTTGGCGCCGTTAGCACGCTAGCCTTTCTTTTGTTGGCCTCATGTGGCCCATCGCCAGCAAAACCTGCGTCAGCAACCGCCAAATTTGTGGAAGGCGCATCAGCAGGCTACCATTCGACTGGAAAAGCCACGTTGTTTGGCGATAGCCTTATAGTCCCCGTTGAAGGTTCTGTAGTCTCGCTTTCACTGCCTGGACTTGAGCCGGAGTGGAAGTATGATGCGCCAACAGACAAAGGCTGGCAGTGTGTTTATGCTGGGTCAGCTGGTGGCAATATTGTCTGCGTCTTTCAGAGTATGGCCGGAGATTTGACCGTTCACCTTGATGGCAGGGGCAGAGAAACCTGGAAGAACCAGAACGAAAAAATGGGCTCCCTGCCAAGGACCTACTCTGAAAAGATTTACAGGGTTGAAGGTGAGAGCGTTTTTATTGGAGAAAAAAAGTTTGCTGTGCCGCTCTCGCTCCCGATTATCGAAGCCAATGGCGGCAGCATCTATACAGTCACAGTTGAGGGTGAAGTCCAGGCAAGAAATGAATCCGGAGACCTTCTCTGGGGTGCAAAGCTCATTTCTAGAACAAACAGCCTGAAGGCGTTTTCATGGGGCGTGGTTGCCCTTTGCGAAAACGAAACGATTGCGCTTGATCAGGCAACAGGCAGTGTTCTCTGGTCAAGACCTATAAGGGCCACCTGCCAGCCAGTGGAACTGGGCGGGAAACTTGTAATCGCCTATGACAAGGGGCTGATGGCCCTGGACAGGAAAGGCGACATAGTTTATGCAGTCGATCTTGAATGCCAGCCCATATTTGTCTCTGCAGCAACTGATGGCATTGAAGTTATATGCTCCGGCAAACTGATTGCAATGGATCTGAAGCTCACAAAAATATCGGAATTTGTTGCCCCTAATGGGGCAAATCAGGTTGAGTTTTTTCCTGGCGGAATGGTTGTGTCTGGTTATAGCCAGAAGGTTTTTGTGGCAGATTAATTATTGGTTATTTTTGTTCTGCTTGCTGGCAGTGGAGCCTTCCACCTTGTGCCTCACTATATCGCCTTCAAGCATGTAAACAACGTCTTCGGCAATGTTTGTTGCATGGTCTGCGATACGCTCAAGAAACCTCGACACAGAGAGGATGTTCAGATAGGCCTCAAGATCGTCAGGGTTCTTTTTGATTCTCTCTTTTACCAGCTCATAGACAATCTTCTTGCCCCTGTCCACTTCCTCGTCATCGGAGAATATCTTGTAGGCAAGAACTGTGTCCATTCTCATCAAGGCATCAAGGCTCTGCCTGAGCATTACTTTTGAGCGTTCTGCCATCAATTCGATTTCAGGGACCGGCTCAATCCTTGGTAGTTTGGCCATTCTGAGGAGACATTTGCAGATGTTGCAGGCAAGGTCACCAATCCTCTCAAGCTCGCTGTTGATTTTGATTATGGAAGTGATGTACCTGAGATCTGAAGCAACGGGTTGATGAAGTGCCAACACCTTGAGACATTCCTCTTCCAGGTCCACTTCAAGGGTGTCTATTTCATAGTCAGCCTCGATGATTGCCTTTGCTGTGGTTTCGTCCCTCTCCTGAAAGGCCTTCATGGTCTTCTGGAAAGTTTCTTCGACTATCGCCGAGAGGTAGAGTGTCTTTTTTTTCAGGGTCTCGACTTCAAGCAGAAAATTTTTCGGCATTTTCTAACCCTCCAAATCATCCGAAGCGACCGGTTATGTAGTCCTCGGTTTGCTTGTTATTTGGTTTTGTGAATATACGTTCTGTCTTGTCAAACTCAATTAAATGTCCTTCATAAAAGAAAGCTGTGTAGTCCGAAACTCTTGCCGCCTGCTGCATGTTGTGTGTGACGATGACAATTGTGTAATCGCCCCGCAACTCGGCAATGAGGTCCTCTATTCTCTGGGTGGACCTTGGATCAAGGGCCGAGGCAGGTTCGTCCATTAGTAGTATTTCGGGGTCAACCGCGAGTGCTCTGGCAATGCAGAGCCTCTGCTGCTGTCCACCAGAGAGTTCAAGCCCGCTTATGTGGAGCCTGTCCTTGACCTCGTCCCATATCGCTGCTCTCACAAGGCTCCTTTCCACGATTTCCTGGAGCTGTGCCCTGTTTTTTATGCCATGTATCCTCGGGCCGTATGCGACATTCTCGAAAATCGATTTTGGGAAAGGGTTTGGTTTCTGGAAGACCATTCCAACCCTTTTTCTGAGCATTACCGCATCGATATTTGGCGCATAGATATCTTGCGACTGGATGGTAACTTTCCCCTCCACTCTGGTTCCGCCGATGATGTCATTCATTCTGTCGAGGGTACGCAAAAAAGTCGATTTTCCGCATCCTGAAGGCCCGATGAGCGCTGTGACCAGGCCCTTTGGAATTGACATGCAAATGTCGTGCAAGGCCTGGTGTTTTCCATAATAAAAATCCAGATTCTGGACATCTATTTCAATCTCTGGTTCATCAAACTGTGGTGGTGTCTGGTTTCCTATCATCACCATTTGTTTTTCCTCCTGAGCCTGCTGCGGAAGATGATTGCCACAACATCTACACCAAGGACTATAACGAGCAGAACAAAAGCTGTCCCATATTGCATTGGTTTTATTGTGGTCTGGTTGGGCATCTGGGTTGCAAGCATGTATAGGTGGTATGGCAGAGCCATTACCTGGTCAAATATTGATCTAGGGAGTCTTGGAAGGAGTGTTGCCGCGACCGTAAAGATGATTGGGGCGGTTTCACCTGCGGCCCTTCCAATGCCAAGTATCGAGCCTGTAAGCATTCCTGGGAGGGCGTATGGAAGTACATTCTTGTAGATGGTTTGCCATTTTGTTGCACCGAGAGCAAGACTGCCCTCCCTCATCGAATCTGGGACAGCCTTCAGTGCCTCTTCAGAGGCCACTATGATGGTCGGGAGTACCATGCAGGCAAGCGTCAAGCTACCAGCGAGTATCGATTTACCAAAACCCAATGCAAGTACAAAAAGCCCCATTCCGAAAAGTCCGAATACAATTGAAGGAACGCCGGCAAGAGTGCTTATCCCAAGCCTTATCATCCTTGTGAATGTAGATGGTTTTGAATATTCGTTGAGGTATATGGCCGAGGCAATGCCAAGCGGGAGTGCAATAGCGACAGTTCCAATTACCAGATAGAATGTTCCGACAATTGCTGGTAGTATGCCACCCTGGGATCCGGATTTTGCAGGCATCTGCGTGAGGAAGCCCCAGGAAATGGCAGGCAACCCCTTTATGACAATGTCAAAGATTATGTAGCCCACCATGAACACGACCAGGTAGGTCACAAACCAGATAACACCATATACAATTTTTTCCGTTTTCTTTTTTGCCATCATCCGAGTTTGTACTTTGAAAGGGCCTTTTGGGCCAGAATATTGAGTGCAAAGGTTATTCCAAGCAATATCAGGGCCACCCAGAACAGTGCCCTGTAGTGGTTGGACCCGAAGGCCACTTCACCCATTTCCGCGGCTATTGTTGCAGTCATCGTTCTGACAGATGTCAGCGGGTTCATGGTCACAACGGCGGCGTTTCCTGTCACCATCAATACTGCCATGGTTTCGCCGATGACTCTTCCAATCCCGAGTGTTATCGAGGCAACTATCCCGGAGAGTGCGGCCGGAACAGTTATTTTAAATATAGTTTCGAGCTTGCTTGCCCCAAGGGCAAGAGAAGCTTGTTTGTAGGAGCTGGGAACTGAACTTATGGCATCCTCTGAGATTGATATGATAGTTGGAATTGCCATTAGTGCCAGAAGGAGAGCGCCGGTAAGTGCAGTGAGCCCGGTTGAAAGGCCAAAAACCGATTTTACTAGCGGAACAAAAACAACCAGCCCAAAAAATCCTATTACAACGGAAGGGAGTGCCGCGAGAAGTTCAATAAAAGGTTTCAGGACCTCCCTTTCTGCAGGCCTGGCAATCTCGGAGATATAGATTGCGGCGATAACACCTACCGGTACAGCTATTATTGTGGCTATTGCTGTCACAAGAAGGGAACCTGTCAAAAGTGGCAGTATTCCAAAAGATTCCTTGAGCATCGAGGTTGGTGCCCAAACACTGCCAGAAAGTGAAGAAAGACCTGGGTCAAGCGCAAATGGAAGAGCCTCTTTTATAAGATAGAAAAAAATGAGCAGGACGATCAGTATTGAAGTCGACGAGGCCCCAAGCAGGCCAAGCTTTACTGCCTTTTCTTTCCATTTTTGCACGCATTCACCTCTATCAGAAAAAGAGTTTGAGGGTGGACCCAAGGGTATCCACCCTCAAATGTTTGTTTTTGGATACTCCTACTTTGTTATATATCCGGCTTCCTTGACTATGTTCTGTCCTTCTGGCGAGAGGACGAAATCAATGAATTTTGTTACATCGCTTGTGCTCGTTGTTTTGGTGTAGAGGTAAAGGGCACGGGCGATCGGGTAGGTTTTGTCTTTTACTGTTGCCTCTGATGGCATGACTGCTGGTGATGCATCATCTTTCTTGACTGGTACTACCTTGATTCTTGAGCCAGCTTCTGCTGCGTAGCCAAGGCCGACGTATCCGATCGCCCACTTGTCCTGAGCAATTGAATCGATGATTGCTGATGTTGCTGGCATAAGAAGTGCTGTCTGTGCGTAATTTTCTTTCGCAAGGACGTGTTCCTGGAAGAACTGGTATGTCCCAGACGAGGATTCCCTTGAGAGGATAATTATCTTCTGGTCCGGGCCGCCAAAATCTTTCCAGTTGGTTTTCTTTCCGGTGAAGATGTTCTTGAGCTGGGTCATGGTGAAGTCTTGTATGGGGTTTTCCGGATTGACTGCAATTGCTATTCCGTCAAGAGCCACGAGGTTCTCGACCGCCTCGTTTCCATTTGCCTTTGCTTCGTCCTTTTCGGCACTCTTCATTTCACGGGAGGCAGATGCTATGTCGGTGGTCCCATTGATAAGTGCCTTGATGCCAACACCTGATCCCCCGCCGTTGACGGTGATCATGTAGTTCTTATTGTTTTTCATGAATTCTTCTGACCAGTTGTTGCAAAGATGGAGCATGGAATCTGAGCCAGTAATTGTAATGCTTACAGTCTGGGCGGGAGGGTTTGTGTTTTCCCCATTGCCATTATTTGTTCCGGCATTGCCATTCTGGCCACCGCAACCTGCCGTAAACAGAAGGGCAATAACTCCAAGTGTGACTATTGCTGCGCTAAAGATATTTATCTTTTTCATTTTCTCTCCTTTGTCTGTTTGCGGGTCTTTTATATTTGGCAACTGTTAGGCAATTTTGGCTTTTCTGTTAAGATTGTGTTAGCGGGTTAACCAGTTTTAAAAACTGCATTTTTAGTGGCCTGATTTTTCAGGAATGTGCATGGTGAAAGTACTTCCTGAGCCGGGGACACTTTCAACTGTCATGTGCCCGCTATGGGCGTTTACAATGTGTTTCACAATGGCAAGACCAAGCCCTGTTCCACCCTGTTTTCTGGAGCGTCCCCTGTCCACCCTGTAGAACCTTTCAAATAGCCTTGGAATGTGCTCTCTTGAGATGCCGATGCCGTTGTCTTTAATCGATATTGTGGTTTCGCCATTATTTTGAGATAACTCCACAGTGACTTTTGAGCCAGGATCGCTGTAATTGATTGCATTGTCGACGAGGTTGACGATTGCCTGTTCAAGTAGCCTGTCATTGACTATCACAGTGATGTCCCTTTCGCACACAAGATCAATCTGGATCGACCTTTCTTTTGCTTTCATCTGGACGTCTTCAAGGGCATTTAGGGCAATCGTCTTCAGATTGTGTGGTTCCATCTGTATCAGGCCCTTTTCTTCTTCCTGCTCGATCCTGGAGAGTGACATCAGGTCGTTGATTATCGATCCCAGACGTTCAGCCTGGCCTGCTATTATGCCAAGGAACTTTCTCGCATCATTTGGGTAATCGATTGCGCCATCCAGCAGTGTTTCAACAGAACCCTTGATGGAAGTGACAGGCGTTCTTAGCTCGTGGGAAACATTTGCTACAAATTCTTTCCTCATTCTCTCGAACATCCTGAGTTTTGTTACGTCCGAGAGGACAATTACTGCCCCGAATATCTTCGAGTCCCTGCCCCTTATTGTCGTCCCGGTGGCCATGATGTATTTTTCGCCATCAACCCCTGACAGCACAAAATCCTCTTCTACCGGTGAATCTGAAACCAGTGTTTTGCGGACAATTTTTATCAGAGAGGAATTTCTTATGGCCTCGTGTATGGATTTACCAGCCTGCTTTTCATCAATTCCGAGCAACACCGCAGCATTTTTGTATATCCTGATTATTCTCTCGGAGCTGTCGATTGCGAGAACACCCTCCATCATTGATGACAGGATTGCTTCCTGTTGTACGGCACCGGCATTTGCTGAACGTACCATCGCCTGGACTGCTTCTCCAGTGGTGTTTACAGCTCCAGAGAGCATCTCGAATTCAGCCGGGGCGTCAATATAGAGTTTTGATTTTCCGCCTTCTTCAGCCATTTCTTTGATTTTTCCAGAAATTTGCATCAATGTTCCTGCAATCTTTAATGACGTGGCTCTGGAAATCATGAAGAGTGCAAGAAAAAAAACAAGATAGCATGCAATAAAAAAGACAAAAACCACCAAAATAAGGCTCTCCATTGAATAGAGGGATTGCGAGAACCTTAGCACTCCGATAACTTTTCCATCTGCTTCAAGAGGCACGGCCAGATAGGCCATGTCTTTGCCCAGCGTATAGCTCGACCTGATGTCCTTTCCTGCTTGTCCTAAAATGGCACTCTGGAATTCAGGTCTTGTTTTGTGGTTTTCCATCTGGCCAGGGTTGGCCTGGCTATCCGAGATTACGTTGCCGTCTGTCCCAATGACTGTTATTCTTGTTTGAGAATTGGTGCCTGCCTGCAAAACATCCTGTCTCAACTCCCAGACGCTTTCACTCTTCAACAATTTTGCATATCTTGCCTGGACAATTCTTGCTTCCGATTCGAGAGAACCAAATATCGTGTCTTCATAACGATTCACGAGGAATATTGAAGTGATGATGGACAGCAAGATAATAAAGACCAACCCCGCAATTGCATTTGGCCAGAACAGAGAAAAAAAGATGCCCTTCGTTTTTCTAGTCATAGTTCCCTGAAGCGGTAACCCACCCCCCTGACGGTTTCGATGTAGTCCCCATATTCTCCAAGTTTTTTCCTGAGGCCAACAACCTGGACGTCGACCGATCTGTCTGTTACAGGATAATCAAGTCCCTTTATTGCGTCTATGATTTGGTATCTTGTGAACACCCATCCAGGTTTTTTGGCGAGAAAATGGAGGATTGAAAATTCCGTATGGGTTAGTTCCACCAGAGAACCTTTTACAAATACCTTGAATCTTCCTGGATCAATCTCCATCTCGTCGTATCTGAGCGGGGCATTTTCGTCGGTTACAGTCTTGCCACGTCTTCTGAGTACTGCCCTGATCCGTGAGACAAGCACCCTTGGACTGAATGGTTTTGTGACATAGTCATCAGCGCCAAGCTCAAGGCCTGCAACGATGTCTGCTTCCTCACCTTTTGCAGTGAGCATTATGATTGGTATTGACGATATAGACTGGTTTTTTTTGAATTCTTTACAGACATCCAGACCATCAATTCCCGGCAGCATGAGATCAAGCAGAATTATGTCAAAAGTTTTTGTTTTGATTATTTTGAGCGCGTCTTCCCCAGAAGTTGCAGTGGTCACATTAAAACCATTTTTTGCAAGGTTGTATCTAAGCAGTTCCAGAATGTCTTCTTCATCGTCCACAATAAGTATGTTTTCCCTGGGCATTTCCTACCTTCCGGTTCTTTGATGGCCCCAATTATTATTGATAATTGTAAGAAAAATGTGAGGAAATTAATAATATCTTTTTATTACTTTTTGAGTCAAACTGGTAAAAACCCGCCAGGTAATGGTTTTGGGTTGGCCTAGCGCTTTTTTCGGAGTGAATGTGCCCTGTTCACAAAAGCACAGCCTCTATTCCCTCTTCGCCTTGAAATCCAGAGCTTTTCGGAGACACCGCCGGAGTTTGCCATGCAGATCTTGCATCCCCAATATGTGGTCGTCCACCATTTTGGCAGGGCAGCAGTCCTCACGCTGTCACAGATGTGCAGGGCGGTTGCTCTCTGGATTGAAGCTGGTTTTTTCTTCATCTTGTCTCCTTTTTAGCTGTCTTGAAGCGGTTTTGTGCGCTCAAGCTTTGGGTCAAATTTGTCAATGCTTGCTATCTCATCGTTTGGGAGCCTCTCCGGCCTTGTTTTTTCATCTGCAATCTGTTTTTCGGACATAACCGAGTTGAGCTCTGCCGCGTGTTTCCCTACATTGACCAGCGTAACGACTTGCCAGTCATCAGGTATCCCCAGAACTGCCCTGGTTTTTTTGGGGCTGTATCCTGCAATCGGGTGAGCAACCAGTCCGAGTTCTGTGGCCCTGAGTATCATGAATGCTACTGCCATGCCGGTGTCGAAGAGGTGATATTCCCTATCGTATATTACGCAGTCATTTTCCTTTTTGGACAGTACCACAACAATCATCGAATCTTTGAACGTCCATTCATTGCCCTTTGACATCACCTGCTGCATTTGAAGAAGTACATCCGGGTTTTTCACGAAAATAAAGCGCCATGGCTGATTGTTAAAGCATGACGGCGCAAGTTTTAGAAAACCAATCAGATCTTCGATGAGTGCATCAGTTATCTCTGCTTTTTCCAGCGATCTGTAAGCCCTTCTTGCCAAAATTGCGTCTTTTACATCCATTTTCCAAGCTCCCCAATTATCTCCGCAATATCAGGAAGTTCCGATATGGGATAGATTTTGATGAACCTTATGATTCCTTTTTTATCGACAATAATGTTTGCTCGCTCTGAGAAACCGTCATCTTTCCTGAATATGCCAAGCAGCGAGGCGAAATACCCATGGGGCCAGAAATCTGACAAGAGCGGTATTTTTTCTATTCCGAGTTTTTTTGCCCAGGCGTGTTTGCTAGGAACAGTGTCAACGCTCAGGCCGAGTGCAACGACGCCCATCTTTTCAAAATCATTTGCATGTTCCTCCAGCGATTGCATCTGCTGGGCACAAACTTTTGTCCATGCCAGCGGGTGCCACGAGAGGAGGACCATTTTCCCTTCCAGCAATTTTTTGCTCCATTCTTTTTTGTTGTGGTCAGTCAGTGTGAAATCTGATAGTGTATCTCCAGTGTTCATTTCTCCTCCTTTGGGTGGATTATATGGTATTAGTCTTGATTATCAAATTCATATTTATTTATATGTTGTAGCAGGTTTTTTGGAATATTCCATTTTTCTTGCTTAGATGTGTTTATTTGCATTAAAGCAATATGGTCTCCAAATATTTTATTGTCAAAATGCTCAAGCGGTGTATCTAACTTCCCGTGAGTTACATACATCATGAAAAGATAAGCTACTGGTTTGACGCATTGCTGGCCTTCGCGCTGGGCGGCCTTGCATGTCTGGCCGTTTACGGGTTTCAGTTGACACTGAGTCTTGGTAGCTACTTCAATCCTGAAAAAATGAGTGCCATCTGGGTCATTGCCATCCCGTCATTGAGCGGCCTCATCGTTGGATCAGTTTCATATTTCCTTGGAATAAGTGGTGCCGGGGCCGTTGTTGATACAATAGCTGGAGCAAACCTCAAGAGAAGGATACTTGCAAAGCCTTCGTCACTTCTCAAGCCAGTACTTGCCGCGATCTCGATTGTCGGTGGCAATCCTGTTGGTTCTGGAACAGTCATAATGCTTGGCGGTACGGTTGCTGCATTTATTGGACAATATCTAAACATACCGCACAGGAGAAGGCGCTTATTGATTGGGTGTGGCGCTGCAGCAGGTATTGCATCAGTATTTCTTTCCCCTTTGGCAGGCATTGCTTTTGTGATTGAGGTTGTCCTGATGGAATATAGCCCGTATACCTTCTCAATGCTTGCGCTGTCTAGTGGCAGCGCTTTCCTGTTCTCCAAGATAATTGGCATTAAACCACTTTTCCCAATCCCATCTTTTCTTGCACCAAGGACAATCCACCTGATAGTATTCGCATTGATAGGTATTTCCTGCGCGATTGTATCTTTTATATGGGCCAAGTTTATGTCCTATCTGGAAAGAAACAGAAACAAAGTCAAATACTGGCAGATATTTGGTCCACTCATTGGTGGCCTTGTGACTGGAACTATCGCTATTTTCATACCAGAAATCTGGGGCCCTGGTTTTGGAGCGATTGGAGAAGCGCTTGAAACCGTGAAGCCTGTACTGATTTCACTTTGCATTGTTGGCGTCAAAATTGTTGGCTCATCAGTCGTTCTTGGGCTTGGTGGGGCTGGCGGTGACCTTGCCCCTGCAATATTTATTGGTGCTTTCATCGGTGCCGCTTTTGCCCCGATTGCCCCGGCCTATCTGCCAGCTTTTGTTTTCGCGGGCATTTGTGCCCAACTGGCATCAGCTTTTCATGCCCCACTAACATCAGTTCTGCTCGCACTTGAAATGACCGGCCAAATGACGCTCATAGTTCCTGTTGTAATGGCTACTTCTGTGGCATCACTCCTCTCAATAAAGCTCTCTCCAAGGTCAATATACCAGGAAGGGCTCCACAAGAGGGGAATACAGAGCAAACTCGGTCAGTTCCAGAACCCCTCCGAAACGAAGATTACTGATGTCATGTCATCTAACCTGATAACAATTGACCAGCAGGAGTCTGTAAAAAAAGCCATCGATCTGATGAGAAACAGTCATCTCTCTGGACTCCCAGTTCTTGATGGGAGGAACCTTTTTGGGGTGATAACGCTTTCTGATCTAAGAAGTAATGTCACGACAGCTGACCTGGAAAAACCTGTAGGGTCATTTTGCTCAACCGATCTTGTCACTATAACACCCGACGCAGTCCTCTCGGACTGTGTTGCCGAGATGTCTGAGAACGAGATTGGCAGATTGCTTGTTGTGTCTTCATCCAATCCGAAGAAGCTCCTTGGGATTGTTTCAAAGAAAGACCTTTTGGAGTTGGCCACAAGGCGCTATGCTCAAATAGATGAATAACTAAGTGGCAGGAAGGGAGGAGCAAAATGAAAAGCAATATTTTTACAAAAGCCATCTTGCTGGTTCTGCTCTGTTCAACAATCGCAGGTTGCGGTTTATATGACCTGCCAGTAAAACGATTGAGCAGAAACAGAATAAAAGGCGACCTAATTGGATACTTTCTTAATTATGATAGAGATAAACATGATCTGGTAAATTTTATAAAACCAATCACGCTCGAAAGGTCTACCGTTTATGCTTATGATGATCCTGGGCTGAACAGCGTGCGGGAGATTCTTACCGTTGGAGGCAAGGTTGTTTCACGGCTGGTATCTCCAAAGACAGATCTTGACTTGTACTTCTTGCATGATATTGGCAATTCAAGATATTTAGCTAGATATAGCATTTCTGGTGAAAAAATATTTGACGTGCCAGTTCCAAAAGAAAACACCACAATTATTGGAAACAACTATAAAAGATCATACTATGAAGACGACCTTGTTTTCTGCCAGACAGATGACAGAAAAGCAGTTCATGTATATCGAAATGGGAAACTTGCCAATAAAATAATCTTCAAAAGGCCAATGTATTTTCTTCCTGGAATTTTCATGGCTTATGATGGTGAAAATCTCCACAGGTTCTCGCAGACGAAAGAGCTAAAGGAAATCCAGGTCATAAGTTTGGGTCAGGTTGGCGATCTGTCAAAAGCAATCCTTGATACACAGCCATATGCAAGCTTTGAGGAAATGCCAAAAGCCATTTCGATATATGATGGCAAATCAGTTTTCTATTTCGATTATGATGATAACGACAATCTTTTCCTTGCCTTGAAAAGGGACATCAAAGTGCTTGGCAAGAGCGCAGATTACAGAGCTTTCCCAACAGATGATGGTATTTTCACAATAGAACCAAGGGCTAGGGTTTCTAATCTCTTTCCAAAACCAAATCCTAAACGCATTGATAAGTGCTATTTCAATCTCCTGATTCCCGAATTAAAGGATTATGTCCCTGTAACAACACTTGATATGGAACCATGTATATACCCTCACCCAAATCTATTTCAGAAAAAATCTGGCAGATACACAAATTTGTCAATCTTGTCTGATTACGGTGAGCAATATTTATTGCTTTACAATATTTGGCCCATAAAGGATGAAATAATTGCTGTTGCTGGTTACGACATTTATTTGTATCTATTCTGTAAAAATGGTGTGTATCTTGTAGAATATAGCAAGTACGGGTCTAATCGAGATAAGCTAGAAATTATTGATATGTTGCCCAGAAATATCCCGTGAAAAGTGTTTGACTGATACTATCATTTAGCGAATAATTTGTTAAAACGGTTATGTCTTTTAGAGTGTCCAATCAGGCAGGAGGCAATAATTATGGAAAAAGATGAAATAAAGCAGGTCATACAAAAGCACTACAGTGAAATTGCGGCCAAAAACGGGTCCGGGTGCTGCGGAAGCAGCTGTGGTTGTGGCGCCAACATCACCAACGCACAGATTGCAAAAAGCCTTGGATATACTGATTCGGAGATAGCATTCGCTTCGGAGGCCAATCTTGGCCTTGGCTGTGGCAATCCAACCGGAATGGGGAACATCAAGGAGGGCGAAACTGTCCTTGATTTGGGTTCTGGTGCTGGTTTTGACTGTTTCCTGGCCGCAAAAAAGGTTGGCGATAAAGGCCATGTGATTGGTGTTGACATGACCCAGGAAATGATTGACAGGGCAGGTCAGAATTCCAGAAAGAATGGTTTTGGCAATGTCGAATTCAGGCTCGGAGACATAGAAAAATTGCCTGTTGAAAGTAACTCCGTTGACGTTGTCATAAGCAATTGCGTTATTAATCTTGCCCCGGACAAGCTAAAAGTTTTCAGTGAGGCCTTCCGGGTCCTTAAAAAGGGTGGCAGGATGTATATCTCAGACATTGTCTTGCTGAAGGATCTCACACCAGAGCAAAAGAGAAGTGAAGAACTGATAGCAGGATGCGTGGGTGGGGCCCTGCTGAGGGACGATTACCTGAAAATAGTCAAAAAAGCAGGTTTTGAAGTCAATATTCTTTCAGAGGACAAGGGCATCAGTGAAAGGCAGTATCAAAGCATTCCTCTGGAGAGCCTCAAGATAGAAGCCAGGAAGATATAGGATTCATTTCTCAACTCCCAAGCAAGCTTTGTTTTATGGCAATTCGCATCCACAAATATTTAACTCTTCGTAATCACTGCCACTGGATTGTCTCCACCTTGTCCACATCGCATACTTGTTGTCAATAAAAATATTGAGGCATTGTGTGCTGTTTTCATCCAGCTGGAGATTGTTTTGAGTGCTTAGGTCGTAGAGGTATGGAATACCCGTAGAATTCTTCAGTTCACCTTTTCTCCAGCCAACATACGATTGGGTAACCATATCGGGAGCTTGATGATAATCAAGCGTATTTGTATCAGTGACAAATGTTGACTGGCTGTCACTGACTTTTTTGTAGGCAACGGCCCAGAAAGTTCCATTGTTATTTGTCACTTTTTCATCCCAGCAGACATAGGTGTCGTCTGCATTTGAACCACTTGATATGCGAGCTTCATTGATCTCGTTTGTTGTGATTGTCGTTGTGGTCTTGTTTTGAAGGTCAAAAACGTAAACTCCCAAATTATTATGATCTGTTGCTGTTTCAGCACCCTTGAATAGAACGTATCTGTCATTCATGAAAAATCTGGATTGGCTTCCTGGTGTTGTTACAATCGGAAATTCCTGCTGTTTTGACATGTCGTAGCCATAGATGTCAAGACCCGCGGTTTCCTGGTTTCTGAAATCAACCCAGCAGATATAGTTGCCATATTTTTTGGGCGACGTGGCATAAACAGATTCCGGGGTTATTCTTTTTGAGGTCTTTGCATTGATGTCGTACAGATAGATTGAACTAATGTCTTCGCCATCTTCTTTTGCGTATACAATATAGTCTCCATTTATCCATGGTTTGTATACGGTGATTGTGCTTGGGTATGGGTGTGATTCAATGGTTGTCTCTATTTTTGTCCTGTAGTCATACATTCTTATTGTGTCATATCTTCCCTTGCCGACTAGCTGGTCATGTTTTTCATCCCATACAACTCTTTCTCCATCGGCCATATAACTTGAAACCATGCTCAGGACAGACTCTTCGGTTTCATGGATTGCCATGCCAAAGGTGTCTGGATCACGCAAGTTTAGTTTGTTGATATCAAGCGTAAACCCCATCCATCCGCCGTTTTTGGTGCTAACGGTTTCAGTAACCAGCGCCCTGTGCGAGTTGTCTTTGAATAGATCGATCATCTCTGTGCCATTTCTTCTGTATTCCCACACAAAATGTTCACCGACTTTTCTTGTGTCCAGATATGGTTTTGTGCCAGAGTTGCCATGTACCACAAAAATGACTTCTCCAACTGCAATGACAAGTATAGACGTAGCCAATACCCACAATATTTTTCTTTTCATGCCCCCTCCTTGATGTTTTAAGTTCATGATAGCGGCCTGCAGTTGAATGCGCAAATCTGACAATCATCTTGCCCTTTGCAGTCAAACTCCCTTTATATAATGTAAAAGCTAGCTCCCTTAATGGGGGGGATGCCAAACCAGTTGTTAACATTTCGCCAAGTTTCGGCAGTTTATTGGTAGTATTGTTGTAAAATCTTAGTTGGTTCTATAATTCCAGATAAACATCTATCTTGATGGAGTCAGCGTATTTCTGGTACCAATTATTTTCTGCCTCTATCTTCTTGATTGTGTAAAGGTAGTTTACGACGTCTTTCCAGACAGCCTCAAAGTTGGGCTTCGGTTTCTTGCCGCCATCAGTGAAGAAATAATCCCAGGCGTAGGTCTCGTAGTCCAGCTTCAGTATTACAAAACTGCCATTGGCCTCAATTACATCCGAAATTTCGCCAATCTTCAACGAGAACGCCACTTTTTCCATTTGTGGAGGGAGATAGCCCTTTGGCATCAGCTGTGACATCCTGCCGCCATTCTGGCCACTTTCCATATCCTCGGAGTACATTGTCGCCACATCTGCAAAGGTCTTGTCTTTCCCGATCATCGCCTTCAGACTCTCGGCATATTTTTTTGTCGGTTCGTAGAGCTCCTTGCCGTCGATCTTCTCGTCGTAAAGCACCACTATTTGTGAAAGACCGAGCAGTTTTGATTCAAAAAATTCTTTTGCCTGGTCTTTTGTTACTTTCAGGTTTTTAGTCACGTTGTCTGACACCTTTTGCCTGATCACTTGCCTGAGAAATATTGGATCACCCTTGATTGTTTCCTTGAGTCCCTCGATCCCGCCGAGATCGGTGAGCTGTTTCTCGAGCGATTGCCTTGAGCCTGCTTCATGGATTCTTGCATCTATTTCCGAGGCAATAGCTGCATCAATTTCTTTTGATGTCGGCAAGATACCATTTTTTTTTGCATAGTTTTCGTAAACAGCGTATTCTACAAGCTGATTCAGCGCGTCTTCCCTGGCTGCTTGCAGTATGGAGGTGTTTTTTGGGTCATCGATATCTGTTCCTTCAGCGAGAGCCTGTTGTCTGGTGGTGTTGACCAGCTGTGAAAAAACTGACAATGGTACTTCAATGTCCCCGACCTTTGCCACCACACCCGTCGGGCCTTTAATTTTTGGCTGGGAGACAGGTCTTTCCACTGTTTTTGTATTTTCTGTGGTCTTATTCTTAAAGTATTCTACCAGCGTAAGCGTCGCACCGGCCATAAGCCCTAGGGCTATGACGGACAGAATGATTATCCTGAGATAGTTCTTTTTCACGGAAGTGATTTTACATTCAGGATGCCGGTTGTCAAAGGGCTTTATGGAAACTGGCAAGATTTTCAGTTAATATCTGATTATGGATACCCGCTATTACAAAGGAGACCAGAACCTTTCGTGGGACGCTCTTCTTGTGGCAAAGGCACTGCTTGATCTGGCTGGCAGTGCGACATTCTTTATACAAGATGAAAAGCTTGGAACAGCCGATTACAAACTGGAGTATGACAGTAAATTTGCCCTCACGACAGACTATTGCGGAAAGCTTACGGGTGCCGTGTGGATCCACCAGGATACGTCTTCAGGCCCGTTTTATGCCTTGCCTGTGGAGCCTTATATTTATAAAAGGTTTGGGTTTTCACTCAAAAGGGTGGCTGATTCATACGAAAGAGTCGCACAACTCTTTGAAATGGAAAAGGATCTTGGCGATCTCGGCATCAATTTGAGGCCTGGCCAGATATTGAGAGGCCTTACTGAAGGCGAAAGATATGTAGGCATTGTGCCAACAACGCATGATGAAAAATCCATATCATCTTACAGACTCGCTGATGATGGTCTCCTGGAGAAATATTATTTTATGTTCCTTGCCTGTTACAGAGGCGCCATTCAGTCAATCCCTAAGGAGAAGTGGTCAGATGTGAGGGCAAGGGCGAAAAAAATACTTGGCATTACAAAAGATCTTCTTTCATCAAAACCAGAAGCCACAATCTCGGATTTGCAAGAGACCTTCTGGAGGTTTGGCTTTTCAGAGTTTTTCAATGTTGCTCCGCCTAAGATAATGAGGGCATCAGAGGTTTTTGATGTAAAGGGCGATATAAACCATATCGTGCTCCTCACTCTTCTAAGAAACACAGAAGCGTTTGTTGAAAGCTACAACGAGGCACTCAACAAGACCCATCTTCCCCTGAAAAGGCTCAAGCTCAGGGATGGTGTAATGGAGCTCCCCTATTACATTGAGTGCGAATACGAGGGACGTCTTGTCAGATGGCACATCAGGGCGCATTTCGGTGAGAAACTTATCCTGAAAATGACTTATCGCAATGCTGAGCCAAAAATAATGACCATTTCAAATCCTCCTTCATTTGATGAGCTCAAAAATGGCCTCGTTGGACTTTTTGGTTGCCACACCCTCATTGGCAAGGCTGGCCCGCTTCTTGCTGAATTGAGTAGGCCACCAAAAATTATTTCTCTACCTGAACAGGGCTCGAAGTATGCTCCGATGGTAGGCTATCTCACGAGGGGTTTGCAGTTAAGGGGTATAAATTATCCCGACGGGGAATTTATGAGGATAGGATTGCGTGCAATTGACACAATGGAGCTCCTTGGTGATGAAGAGATTTTTCTCCCGCCATTTTTGAGGGCGTTTTGGGGAGAGGCAAGAACTGCTTCCTGGATTGCCAGACACTGGAAAGAGGAGGCAACGGCGGCAAAAGAGATGCTTGAGAGCCTCCACCTTGACGAAGGGCAATTGCTTACGCTGGCAAAATATGCCATTTATGAATACGAAGATACCTTGCCGAATCCTGTTACGCCAAAGATGATGAAATTGGGTAATGTAGCCGGGATATCAAAACCCCTTACAGCGCGAACATATATAAAGCTGAAAGAGTTGATTGAAACAAGGGAAGTCCTCCTCGCCGAACGCAGAGAAAAAATGGCAGATTTTCAAAAAAATGGAGAACTCCTTGATGTTGAAATGGCAATAAAGCTTGTATCAGTTGGCATCTTGAAAAGGTTTGAGCAACTGACCTCGCTTTTCTATGTAAACAACAGGCCGTATGCAATCAGTTTCTATCTGGCATTCGGTCCGGAAATCCTAAACAGGATTGCACAGGACGCCATAACCAGGAGGGAGCCATGCTAAAAAAACGTTTATTTTTCTTTTTGCTTGCCGCCACTTTCGTTGTTGCAGGATGTGGCCAACCAAGCCTCAAGCTTGTAAAGGCCGAGTTTGCAGAGTCGGTGAAGGGGCTGAATGATTACGTGGCCGCGAAAAAGACAACCTTCAAATCCGGGGAGACCCTCAATGTCTACGTCCAGGTCCAGGGGTTCCAGTCCAATTCGGATGGAGACAAGTTCACAAGCTGGCCTATGGAAACCATCAAGGTCAGGGACAACAAAGGCAAATTGATTTTCACCCAAAAAGTATTTTCCGACATGAAAACGTACGATGAAAAACAAACAGAGTTTGCTCTTCCATTCCAGGTCACGCTCACCGGTGAAAAAGGCCCGTATCGAATCGAGGGCATTGTAGAGGACGGAATAACCGGAGAGAGACTCACGTTTGAGCTTGGTCTGACGCTTGAGTAGAGTTGAAAGGCCAATCATGAAAAATGGTGATGGCCTCACCTCAATACCAGGTGTTGGCAAAAGCATCGCAGGAGATTTGATTGAGCTTGGAATAAACAGAGTGTCCGATTTGAAGAATCGCGACCCGCAGGAGCTCTATGATCTGCTTTGTGCTAGAAAAGGCCATCAGGACAGGTGCCTGTTGTATGTTTTCAGGTGTGCCGTATATTTTGCCAGCAATACCAGCCACGAGCCAGAGCTCTTGAAGTGGTGGAACTGGAAGGATGTGGTTGGATCGAAAGATGTAAAGAGGGCCAAATGAAAGATTGTTTTATCTACGTCGAGTGGTACGTTACAAACATTGAAAAAGCTGTTAATTTCTACAAGGGAATGTTTAACTGGAAATTTGAGAAATCCACCGACGATTACATGATGTTTGAAATGCCAAATGGAGAGAGTGGTGGAATCACGGAGGTTGAAAAAGTCAACCCTGGCAATTCTCCAGCTTTCTACATTCATGCTGACCACATAGAAAACTATCTCGAAAAGGCTCCTAGCCTTGGTGGATCTGTTACAACCGGAAAAACTGAACTGCCTGGAATGGGTTTTTACGCTTTTCTTGCTGACCCTGATGGTAATAAAATAGGTCTTTACGAAGACTTAAAACAGTAATAAGATAGTTGCCAACGACCTTGTTGGGGAATGACAAAGAACGATTATTATTTTTAAATAAATTTTTGCAACGAAAACATTTTTTGTGTGTCCAAGGAGTTGCCATGGGTAAGAAAATTTTGGTGTGTTATGCAACGAGGTGTGGTTCAACTGGTGAAGTTGCTGAAAGAATTGCCAGCATCATCGAGTCTGACGGCCACACTGTTGATGTGTCACAAGTCAAAAGAAATATCGATATTGACGATTACGATGCTGTGGTTGTCGGGAGCGCAATAAGGATTGGAAAATGTCTTGGTGAGGCAGTAGAATTTGTAAAGCAAAGAAAACCTGATCTGCAAAAGAAAAAACTTTTTTATTTCGGCGTTTGTTTGATGATTACCATGCCAGATAAATTACAGGAAGTTCAGACATATCTTGATTCCATGATTGCCGAGTGCGAACCAGTTGCCAATGAAATATTTGCAGGCAAGGTAGATTTTAGCAAACTTTCATTTCCTATAAGGTTGCTCATGAAGCAAATGAAGACCCCAGAAGGTGATTTTGTAGAGTGGCAAAAAGTCGAATCTTGGGCCAAAATGATATCAAAAAGTATCTAATATCATTTAATATATTGTTATCTAATGTAATAATAAAATTTATACATTTAGAGGCATATTAAATTATTAATTAAGCATATTTGTTAATAAAACGGCTATTTGATATATGTTAGTAATCTTAAAAATACAAAAATAGAATTATGTCATTTTTAATAGACTTATTATCTCTTATTGAATCAAAAAATGATATTTATATCTAAATAGTAATATGTTAGATATTAATTATATAAAGCACAATTTATAGTTATAAGAATTGATTAAGTTGTATTCAAGTTGTTTATTGGTTATGTTTTTGTTCCTATGCTACTGATTTGGGAATCTTTTTATAGCGTATGGCTTATAAAATACCTGGCACAGTTATTTCAAATTAATCTCAATAATAAAATATGTTGCATTTTACAATGTTTGTCGTCTTAACCTTGAAAGTTGACTCGCAATTGAAATGGTTTAAAATTTTTAAGCTGTTATAAATGCAAGGCAGAGCTAGGGCAGCCTCTAACAAAATCCAAACCAAAGCCCCCAGGAGGAGCAGTGTCTTACATAGACATAACTAAGTTAAGAGGACTTTCACAGGAAGAGGCCGTAAAAAGATTGGCAACTGACGGACCAAATGAGTTACCATCTTCCAAAAGACGCAGTATTTTTCTCATTGTCTTTGAAGTTGTCAAGGAACCAATGTTTCTTCTTCTTGTCTCTTGTGGGACCATATATCTTCTTCTTGGCGATCTCCAGGAAGCCATCATGCTTCTTTTCTTTGTGTTTGTTGTTATGGGAATAACAATTTTTCAGGAAAAGAAGACTGAGAGGGCGCTTGAGGCCCTTCGTGATCTTTCCAGCCCCAGGGCGCTCGTAATAAGGGGTGGCGCACAGCAAAGAATCGCAGGAAGAGATGTGGTAAGGGGTGATTTCCTCATTCTCCAGGAGGGCGACAGGATCCCAGCAGACTGCATTTTAATATCGTGCATAAACCTAACTGTCGACGAATCGCTCTTGACTGGTGAATCAGTCCCTGTGAGAAAAACAAATTGCGATAATGAAGACGAGCCAATGGGTAAACCCGGCGGTGACGATCAGCCTTATGTTTTCTCTGGTACACTTGTTGTTTCAGGTCAGGGAGTGGCAATCACAAAGTCAACGGGTTCCAACACTGAAATAGGAAAAATTGGCAAGGCATTGCAGAAGCTTGACAAGAATGATGACACAAGACTCCAGCACGAAATCTCAAGACTGGTCAGGAATGTTGCCTTCTTTGGCTTGGCCCTCTGTGTTGTTGTTTTTGCAATGTATGGGTTCACAAAAACTGACTGGCTTGGAGGACTCCTCGCTGGATTGACACTTGCCATGGCAGTGTTGCCGGAAGAATTTCCGGTGGTTTTGACAATATTCATGGCCCTGGGTGCATGGAGGATGTCAAAAAAAGACGTTCTCACAAGGAAGATGCCAGCAATAGAGACCCTTGGATCAGCAACCGTCTTGTGTGTTGACAAAACAGGGACATTGACACAGAACAAGATGACCGTTGTTGAGCTTATGACTGGTGGGAAGATCATTGGCCTCAAGGGCGATGAAAAGGAATTGCCCGAGGATTTCCACAGCCTTGCGGAATTTGCTGTCCTGGCCTCCGAAAAAAACCCTTACGAGCCAATGGACAGGGCGATCCGTGAACTTGGTGCAAAACATCTTGGTGGAACAGAACACCTCCATGATGATTGGGAATTTGTCCAGGAATACCCACTTTCGAAGGAACTATTTGCCATTTCCCAGGTGTGGAAATCCACAAAAGGCGGGGGTTATGTTATTGCTGCAAAGGGTGCTCCCGAGGCCATTGCTGATTTGTGCCACCTGGACAAGCAGGCAGTTGAAGATATAAGCTCCCAAGTTTTCAAAATGGCCTCAGAAGGCCTGCGCGTTCTTGGTGTTGCAAGGGCCCATTTTGTGGAGTCCGGTTTGCCAAAAGTACAGCATGGTTTTGATTTTGAATTCCTTGGGCTTGTTGGTTTCTTTGATCCTGTCAGGGAGAGTGTGCCCCAGTCAATCAAGGAATGCTATGAGGCAGGCATAAGGGTTGTAATGATCACTGGTGACTATCCAGTAACTGCGTGCAAAATTGCAAGATCGATTGGCCTTGAAAATTCTGGTGAATATATCACTGGTCATGAACTTGACGAGATGTCCGATGAAGCATTGAACGAAAGAATTGGCAAGGTCAATGTTTTTGCTAGGGTTGTTCCAGAGCAAAAATTGAAGCTTGTCCAGGCGCTTAAAGCCAAAGGCGAGATCGTCGCAATGACGGGTGATGGTGTTAATGATGCTCCAGCCTTAAAAGCCGCAGACATTGGCGTTGCAATGGGTGGAAGGGGCACCGATGTCGCAAGAGAGGCGTCATCATTGGTGCTTTTAAAGGATGATTTTTCGTCGATCGTCGACTCTGTGAGAATGGGGCGAAGGATATACGAGAATATACAGAAGGCCCTTGCATACATAGTTGCAATACATGTTCCGATAGCTGGCATATCATTACTTCCAGTGCTTTTGAAATGGCCGACACTTTTTACACCAATGCATATCGTGTTCATGGAGCTTGTAATTGATCCAGCCTGTTCGATTGTTTTTGAGGCTGAACAGGGGGAAAAGAATTCCATGAAAAGACCACCAAGAAATCCAAATGCACCACTTTTTGGAACGGGTGTTTTCATGCTTAGTGCGTTCCAGGGTGTTGGTGTTCTTCTGGTTATCTTGCTGGTCAATTTTGTCGCCCTGAGGATGGGGGGGGAAATGGAAGCAAGAACTCTCACTTTCACAACGCTTGTTGTCTCCAACCTTGCCCTTATTTTGGTCAACAGATCGTGGAACAAGGCCGCTTTTGAGATAGTAAAATCAAAAAACCAGGCTTTCTGGTGGGTATTCTTTGGGGCCATCGTCTTCTTGGGTCTTGTCCTTTACGTTCCGTTCCTTCAAAACCTCTTCAAATTTACTACACTTCACGCCAGCGATATTTTGATCTGCTTTTGCGCTGGACTCCTGAGCGTTGTTTGGTTTGAAGTGTTTAAAAAGCTTCGGACCAGGAAAAGAAAGCTTGATGCCAAAGATAACAAAACTGGAGCAGTTCAATGAGGATGATTTAAACAGTGTCTTGGTGGGTTATACTTCTACCAGAAAGTACACGATTGAAAAAACGGAGACAAAAAACCAGATAACATTTAGACTTGATCTGGTCCCACTCGAAAGAGTTTATGTAAAAAAGTGGTTTTTGACCAATGAGGTTGATCATTACAGGAGGATAGTGCCAACAGGATACTCCATTGGTGCGTATGTCGATGGCAAGATTGTTGGAATGGCTATTGCTGAGAATCTTGACTGGAACAAAAGTTTGTTTATTTGGGAGTTCCATGTCAAGGAGGGCCATAGAAGACAAAGGATTGGCACTCGCATGATGATGGAGCTTGAGAAAGAAGCAAGACAGGCAAATCTGAGGATCATGGTTTGCGAGGCACAAAATACAAATGCGGATGCAATTGATTTTTACAAACATTGCGGATTCTCAGTCGAGGGCATAGACCTTCACTACTACGATGACCTTGATTCACGTAACGAGTTTGCCATCTACATGAAAAAAATCATAGGTGAGTAAAACTGGGTCGGCATTTCATGGATAGAGTGGTTGCAAAGCGAATAATTTTTGGACCATGCACTTGGGCATACACGGGGTGTTTATATTTTCTCAGAAACAAGTTATCATTTTACTGGTGAAACATGGAAGAAAACTTTCTTGGTGAATTCGAGCTTTCTTTAAAAGTGAACGACCTTGTGAGGTCAATGGATTTCTACCACAAACTTGGTTTTGAGAGGGTAGATGGAGAACCTGCAAAAGGGTGGGCTGTTCTCCGCTGCGGTGATCTAAGACTTGGCCTCTACCAGGGTCATCTTGAAACAAACCTCATGTCTTTCTTGGGTGGCAATGTCAAATCTATTGCACAGGATCTCAAATCAAAAAAAATTGAGATGTTTTCTGATGCCACACAGGAAAAAGACGGCAGTATGGGTGCAAAACTTGTCGACCCTGATGGAAACATCATCTATTTCAACAGCTTTACAGACGAATAAATGAGGTTACCATGCCTAATTTTATTGAGAAATGCAGGATTTACGGCGCCAACAGAGTAGAAGTATCGAAAATCGCAAAATCACCGGCCGACTGGGAAAAACTTTGGCGTGAGCCTGAGTTTGGTTTCCCATTTAGATGGGGATCATGCTGGAAGCAGTGTTGCGAGTATTTTGTATCCGATTTTGAGGCCGAGGTCGGGTTTTTTACAGATGTTCTTGGTTTTGAGTGCAATGCCTTGAGTCAGGATTATGCAATGTTCACCAGCCCTGCAAGGGATTTTTTTATTGCCTTCTATAGGGCAGAACCTGATGGGGCAACAGCACCTGGAGCCATAAAGATCGCTTTTATGATTGAAGATATTGACCAGACTGTTAAAAAACTGAAAGACAGAGGTGTTGAATTTATAGATGATCCCCAAAGTGTTGCTGAAGATTCACCGCTTGCAAAGGCATCTTTTGCAACACCAAACATGATAGAATGCATCCTTTGGGGCTTCTTAGAGGAGAAAGATGTCTGCTGAAAACAACAACGTACCAATGCACTATGTGACCACTCATGGTGAGGCCAGAGAAATTGCCAAGGGCAAGAAACATTACTGGGTTTCCGATTGTGGATGCAGAAAGGGTAACGAGAGTGGGTGCAAGAGATCGCCAGTTGACGTTTGCCTTTGCTGGGCAGGTCCTTATGGCTCTACTGAAGAGAATGTCAGAGAGTTAAACGAAAAAGAGCTTGAGAAACTCTTTAAACTGGCTGAAGAAAAGCACCTTGTCACAAGACCATTCAGGAAATGGGACCCGGAAACAAAATCTGTCATTGATGAAACTGATGGTGTTTGTTTTTGCTGTGATTGTTGCTGCGCATATTTTATCGAGCCAGGCGAGGCTTGTGACAAGGGACCATCAATAGAAAAGACAGACAAGGATTCATGCACGGATTGTGGTGCATGTGTCGACGTTTGCTATTTTAAAGCCAGAAAAATGGAGAACGGAAAGCTTGAAATAGTAAGCGACAATTGCTATGGGTGTGGTTTGTGCGCTGATGTTTGTTCTTGCATAACCATGGCCAAGAGGTAATCTATCTGGCAATCATATTCAAGAAACTCTCTAAAATGCGTTGTTTTTTGTAAAAAAGTTTTTGGTTAAATTGTCTCGAAAGCATTGGTTGACAAAGTCATCCGGAATGTTAAATTGGTATTGCTCCAAGAAGGAGCAGAAGGAGAATTCAAAATTATGGACGGTAGCAACAGTAACAACCCAAACCCGTTGCCTAGTGGCAAACAACCGCCCATAAGCTCCAAGTAGGTGTTTTTGCGCGCCCCTTGGTGCCTATGGGCAAAGGAGGCGCAGCATGAAAGAAATCATCACCACAAATCGCAGGGTAACAAACCCGATCCTTTCAGTTATTTTTGGAAGGACTGCATTCCACAACAAAACTAAAGGCAACGCTTTTCTTGTGCTTTGGGATGAAAAGGAAGCAAAAAGACTCCAGGGAGAGCTTTCCATGAATGGCTGGAATGTCAGGCTGGAAACTAAAGACAGCTTCAGGGCCTACAGCAACATCAAGAGCACACAGCCGGACGTTGTGGTAATTGACTCCAGGGACAGCGAGCACTCATTCAATGAACTCGCAGGAGCACTCCGCTCAATCAAGGCAACTAGGCAAACGCCAATTGTTGCGATGAATTGCGGCGATGAGGCAAAGAGCCATTTTGCCGATGCTCATTCGACAAGCGAAGGAATTTTGGAGACCATCTCCAGGTTTCAGAGACAAGATCTGAACCAATAAAAACTCCAAACACAATCTGATCCAACGGTTTTGGCCTTGGTGCAAACCAGGGCCAAATATTTGTCATACCTGTGAGGTCAAGATGGCAAACTTCGTTCTTCCAATCGGCAAGAAAATAGCAAACAATTACCAGATGCCGCCAAAAGCTTTGGAAAGGCTAACGCAGGCGGCAACGCTTGAGTCATCGGATCTTCTAGATCTCCTTGACTCGAATATTGAAATTGGTCTTCACAGTTATGAGGCCAGAGACAGACTAAAGGAATACGGGCCCAACGAGGCTGTTGTTGAGCGAAAGCAAAACTGGATAAAAAAGCTTTTCAAAGCGTTTTATAACCCTCTTGTAATTTTGCTTCTCGGCCTTTCGGTTGTCTCCCTGTTTATTAAGGACATGAAATCCGCCTACATGATGATAATCATGGTCATTCTTGGTGTGAGCCTCAAATTTTTTCAGGAGCTCAAGGCAGACAGGGCTGTGGAAGCGCTTAAAGCGATGGTCCAAACTACTTCAACTGTTATTCGCGAGGGCAAACCCGAGGAAATAACGCTAAGCAATCTCGTTCCTGGGGATATCATCAAATTGTCTGCCGGAGACATTGTCCCGGCGGATGTCAGAATTTTGCAGGCAAAAGACCTTTTCTTAAACCAGGCCACATTAACAGGAGAGGCATTGCCAGTTGAGAAATTTCCTGCCAGCGAAAAGTTTTCAACAAAAAATCCTCTTGAGTTCAACAATATTTGTTTTATGGGAACAAACATCGAAAGTGGGACTGCTTTGGCTGTGGTTGCAACAACAGGTTTTGACACTTTCTTTGGCAACCTTGCAAAGAGCGTTTCCCAGTCAGAGCAGAAAACCAACTTTGACAAAGGGATATCGCAAGTAACCTGGTTAATGATAGGCTTTATGGCGTTCCTTGTCCCTCTGGTGTTCCTGGTAAATTTCTTTGGCAAGGGAAACTGGCTGGAGGCTTTCCTCTTCTCGGTGTCTGTTGCTGTTGGCCTGACCCCGGAAATGCTCCCAATGATTGTCACAGTCAATCTTTCAAATGGTGCTATTGCAATGTCCAGAAAGCATGTGATTGTAAAAAAGCTTGGCTCAATCCAGAATTTGGGAGCAATGGACGTGCTCTGCACTGATAAAACCGGGACAATAACCCAGGGAAGAGTAGTACTCGAACAACACCTGGATGTTGATGGTGAAGATTCCGATGAAGTTCTGGAGTATGGTTTTCTAAACAGCTATCATCAGACTGGACTCAAGAGTATTCTTGATCAGGCCGTACTTGAGCACACTGAAATTGAGGAAAAGCTCCATGTAAAGGAAAATTTCAAAAAGGTTGATGAAATACCCTTTGATTTTGTGAGAAGGCGAATGTCGGTTGTTGTTGAAGACGCCTCCGGCAAACAAATAATAATATGCAAGGGTGCCGTTGAAGAGATATTTTCTGTGTGCACACAAATCCAGACCCAGGGTGTAGTTGAAAAACTTGGCCTGGAACACATGCAAAAGGCAAAAGAACTTGTCGAGTGGTCAAACTCAAATGGTTTCAGGGCGCTTGGGCTGGCATACAGGGAAATGCCAGAACACCAGGAGGTTTATTGTGTCTCTGATGAAAGGGAAATGACCCTCCTTGGTTTCCTCACTTTCCTCGACCCGCCAAAAGTAACGGCAAAACAGGCCATAAAAGATCTCAGGGACCTTGGAGTAAGCGTAAAAATCCTCACGGGTGACAATGATCTTGTAAGCAAGAAAATATGCTCCCAGGTCGGGCTGGAAACAGGCTCGATTGTCCTTGGTAGTCAGCTTGAAGAGATGGATGAATCCCAGCTCATCGAGATTGTGGAAAAAACAAATGTGTTTGCAAAACTTGCCCCATCGCACAAGGAACGAATCATAACAATCCTGAAGAAAAAAGGCCATGTTGTCGGTTTCATGGGCGATGGAATCAACGACGCACCGGCCCTCAAGGCCGCAGACGTGGGAATATCGGTTGACACTGCCGTTGATATTGCAAAGGAATCCTCGGACATCATTTTGTTAGGGGAGAGCCTGACTGTTCTTCAGGATGGACTAATAGAGGGCAGGAGGGTTTTTGGAAACATAATCAAATATATAAAAATGGCCGCTTCGTCCAATTTTGGAAACATGTTCAGCATACTTGGTGCGAGCTTCTTCATCCCCTTCCTCCCGCTGTTGCCCATCCAGATCCTCACAAACAACCTTCTTTATGATTTTTCGCAGACAGCCATCCCAACAGACAGGGTGGACGAGGAATGGATCCAGAAGCCAAGGAAATGGACCATAGGCAGCATCAGGCAATTTATCATCTTCATCGGACCAATCAGCTCGATATTTGATTATCTGACGTTTTTTGTGATGATATTTGTCTTCGGCGGCCTGGGAAAACCTGAACTCTTCAGGACAGGCTGGTTTGTCGAGTCGCTTTTGACCCAAACGCTCATCATACATGTCATCAGGACCAACAAGGTTCCATTCCTGCAAAGCAGGGCTAGCCTTCCCCTCACGATCACCTCGATTGTCATTGCCCTGGCAGGTATATACCTCCCATACTCACCGCTTGCCGGAGCACTTGGCCTTGTTGGCCTGCCGCCGCTCTACTGGCCAATCGTTTTCGCAATGCTGGTGTGCTATATTGTGCTCACCCAGGCGGTCAAAACCTGGTTCATAAAGAGGTACCCAGAGCAGTAGAATTTTGGGCGATTATTGCCATGCTGTTTTCAGGTGCATATAATCCTGAAAACACAATTGCTGTTGGCTTGGGAAGGAGCAAACACAACCAGTGGAAAAGATCGACCTCAAAAAACAGTTTGCAGGCCTCTACAACCCGCCAAAAACGCCAGTGATGGTGGAAGTTCCGCAGTTCAACTTCATCATGGTGGACGGAAAAGGCGACCCGAACACATCCGAGGAGTACCAGAACGCTATGCAGGTGCTCTACTCGCTCTCATACACCCTCAAGTTCATGGCCAAAAAAGCGCTGGAAAAGGACTACACGGTCATGGCGCTGGAGGGCCTGTGGTGGGCGGAAAATATGGATGATTTCCTGAATGGAAACAAATCAGACTGGCTCTGGACAGCCATGATTATGCAGCCGGACTTCATCACAAGGGAGCATTACGAGGCAGTCCTCTCAGAGGTAAAAAAGAAAAAGCCCAATCCGTCACTTGAGAAGGCAAGGTTCGAGGCGTTCAGGGAGGGGCCGTCAGCCCAGGTAATGCACATCGGACCTTATTCTGCCGAGAGGTCAACAGTGGCCGCGCTCCATGAATTCATCGACAAAAGCGGAATGAAACCACGCGGCAAGCACCACGAGATATATCTTGGCGACCCCAGGAAGGCCGACCCTGCAAAGCTGAAAACTGTTATCAGACAGCCAGTGGAGAAGGTTTAGGAGAATAGTCGACGATAATTTGCAAAATAAATGCAAAATGATAATGTATTATCGGGATGAAAACAAAATTTGACAAATTGCCTAAAGGGGATTCATTTGTTTGGATAATCGTTGTTTTGGCTGTTGTTTTTGCAATATGTTTTATTTTTGTCCCCCAAGACAAAAAACAGTATAATGATATTGTCAGTTACTTCTTTTCTGCCGCACCACAAACAATGGGGGCGATACTTGGGATTGCATTATCGGCTTTATACATAATGATACCAAATTTAGCAAAAGGTGCTTTGTCTGAGCCCTTAAAAAAACTGTTGTTTTCAGATTATTGCTTAAAGAATTCGGTCAAATTTGGATTGGTTCCCATTTCTTCAATAATTTTTATCCCTTTCAGCTCACTAAAAATGCCGCTTATTGTGGAAAAGATATCAATATCGTTAAGTTTATCATTGGTTTTTGCTTGTGGCATTTTGTCGATTTATTACCTGACAAAATTCATTACTGATCGGTACGAGCTTTATTCAAATTATAGGAAAATGTTGAATTCAGATCTAAATAAAACAGCTGATAGAAAAAGAAATATCTTATTAATAGAACTAAAGATACTCCTTTTTATCGAAGGAAAAGAAGATGATGAAATTAGTACGTCAGAACAAGATGATGTTATAAAAGACATACTTAATCATCTAGAAAAATGGGATGACATAATTGTAGTTTCCCAGATAGCCTCAGATATAGTAAACAGTATAAAAAATAATAAAAAAGATATAAGTAGCTCTATACAAAAGATTTATTACAAATTTACTGATTTAATTAGAAAAATAGATGTGCAAAAAAATAAGAGTTTTGAATATAAGAAAAATCATATTGATGATTACATCGATGTTGCGATCAATTTTTGTTACCATATTGTTTCCCCTCGATTAGAAAATAGTATAGGAATTATTAATAAAATACCTGAAGATTTATATATAAGATCACATAACCCAATAACAAATTACATTGAATTCCTAAGCCACTCATTTATTGATTTGTTTGATTTAAAGATGTATTTTGAAATAAATAAAAAAATAGAAAATCATCATAAAGATAAATTGAGATATATCGCTTCGTATTTAAAAAAATTACAGGATCATGAAAAAGAAAGAATCTCAGTAGAAGTATACCAAGAATATATGAGCATATTAGATAAGCTTTTAGCTGACAAAAACCAATAACAAAAAAGTAACTGACCAGATATAAACTGTCTACCTGCTGAACTATTATAAACCAGCGCTGGAAAACACGATCAAGTCGTGAATTTATAATTTATAAGTTTGTCCATTCATCTTGGATCGCATATACTTTTAAAAAGAGTATTTTATTATATTATAACAACATGTGGAAGAAAATCCTTGTTCAAGGCGTTTTACTAGCGCTTATGATATTGGCGTTTTTTCGCCTATATCTCTTTGCTTTCAACAAAGATGTCATATACGCTTACACCAGCATGAAGGAGTTTGCTGGTTTTATCCTGATTGCCGTTGTACTCAATTATCCTGTTTGTTATTTGTACAAGCGAATTTTCAAGAAACAAATTGAAAAAGACCAGGCATCACTCTATTCTAAAAGCTGGTTTGTCAGATTGGTTTGCGGGTTTGTTGTCATATTACTTGATTTATTTGTAATATATTTGTTCAATGGTTTTGAACAAACAACTTTTGTTGCAGTATTGGTTATTTTTGTCGTATCATATGGGCTATTTGCCATATACGCCGTAATCCTTGAGTTAATAACAAATATCTTGATGGTGGTAGAGAAAAGTAGTTGATCTTTGTAAAACCTCACGGCCCAACACAAAAACATGATTGAACCGTGAGTCCGCAAATTGCCTTCCCTTCATTGTAGATCTTATGTTTGCTATTTTATAAAAAGAGGATTTTTTTATAATAAAAAACATGGGGAAGAAAAAAATCTTTCAATATGTTTTCTCGATATTTTTGATACTGGCACTTGTAATTGCTTATTTTCTTATCTTCAAACCGGCATCCCACATAAGCCTTAAGAACATCCTTTCTGACATTCTTTTTATAACGATTTATCTTGCCATCTACTATTTGTATAAGCTAATCTTTAATGTAAAAATTGAACAGGGCCGTGTTCCGCTTTACTCCAGAAGATGGTTTATCAGGCTCGTTTGTGGATTTATTACCATTGCGTTTGCTTCGTTTCAGATATATCCATTGTTTAATGGTTTTGAGCAAACAAGTATCGACACAACCTTGATTGCTTTTGCCGCATCATACGGATCGTTTATTTTCTTTGTTGGAGTTCTTGAGTTGATTTATTTGGAGATGAAAAGGAGTAATTAAATGTTTTTTTCAATCTCTACCCTCTATTGCAGGTATTGTAGAAAGTATATAATAAAAACATGTGGAAAAAAATTCTTGTT
Source organism: Caldisericia bacterium (assembly GCA_017992555.1). Taxonomy (GTDB): domain Bacteria; phylum Caldisericota; class Caldisericia; order JAAYUI01; family JAAYUI01; genus JAAYUI01. The sequence goes on from JAGOOK010000002.1 coordinate 46,332, forward strand.
CTAAGCGCTTTTATTATAATTTCGATACTAATACTTTACTTCATTAGGTATTTCATTTTCGCACTTTGTCTCACGTTTCTCCAAATTTGCGTAAAAAATGTCTTTTTTATTGCTATTGCCATGCTGATTTATTTCCCAATTTACTGTTTATACAGAGTAGTTTTCAAGATAAAAGATGAACAGGGCCACGTGCCACTTTATTCCAGGAGCTGGTTTATAAAGCTTGTTTGTGGGTTTGTTACTATCGCGTTTGATTTATTTTTTATCCATCCGCTATTTAATGGTTTTAAGCACTTGTATATTAAAATTAGTTTAATTGTTTTTGTCACGATTTATATTTTGTTTATTATATATGTTGGAGCTTTTGAGTTGGTTTGTTGGGTGATGAAAAAGAGCAATTAAGCATTTTTTTGAATTCCCACCTTTTATTGCAGGTATTGTAGAAAGAGAATATTTTGTATAATAGCAATATGTGGAAAAAAATCCTTGTTCTAAGCATTTTATTGGCGATTGTTCTTATGGCATTTTTGAATTTATGTGGCCGTGCTTTATTTAATGATGACGTATATGCTTGTATTAGAACAAATGAATTTCCTGTTTTTATACTGTTTGCCGTTTTATCCGGTTGTCCCACTATCTATCTATACAAGCGAATTTTCAAAAAAAAGATTGAAAAAAATCCAACATCGTTTTATTCCAAAAGTTGGTTTATAAAGCTTGTTTGCGGGCTTGTTGTTATATCGACTGATATAATTTTGATCTATCTCTTACGCAGTCATCGACATCCCATTTTTACAGAGATATCATGGGTTATCTTTATATTATCGTATGGGTTATTTGCCACATACACCATAATGACTGAGCTGATAAATAATATTTTGGTGACGCTAGAGGCCATAGAGAAAAATGGCTGATCTTTGTAAAACCTCACGGTCCAACCATGTTTTTGTGTTGGACCGTGAGTCCGCAAATTGCCCCTTTTGGTTGGTTTGAGCACTTCCTACATCGTCACGGCTGTCCTTCGAGCCCCTCGCCTTCCTCTGTTTCCCCCTCCTCGTTGCGGATCCTGTATCTGTACTGATTGCCTTCGCCTTCCTCGTTCTCTTCACCTTCTTCACCAGGCGGCATCTGGAATTCCTGGCCATTCTGGAAACCTCCTGGTGGCCTTCCTCTTCCTTCGCCACGTTCTCCAGAACTCCAGAAACCAACAACTTGTGCCAGCTGGATCAATCCAATGAAAAGAACAACAAAAAGAATTCCTGCGATATAAGGCTTTATTTTCATTTTTTCACCATCCAATCTTGAAGCTGAGGGCTGTCGGGCATTCTTCCACGCACTTCATGCAGCTGATGCACTGGCCCCTGTCTATTTTTGTTTGTCTGCTGATTGGTATCTGCTTTGGGCAGACCTCTTCACAACTCTTGCATGACGTGCAGTCTTCATTTGAGTGCACAACACCCGTTGCCGAGAGCTTTGCAAACGGGAGAATGACTGCGCCAAGCGGGCAAAGGTATCTACAGAAGAACCTTTCGATAAACATCGAACCGATTAGGATGAGCACCAGGACGACAAGGCCAACGGCAAACACCCTACCGAATGAGAAGAGGTTCAGGAACGGGTCGACTGTGCCAAACACCAGAAAGCCAATCGAGAAGGTCATATAGAGGATGGCCGCAAGGACGACATACCTGAACCAGACCAGAACATTGTGCAACTTTTCTGGAACAATTATTCTTTTTTTCCAGAAAACCCTTCTCAGCATGAAAAGCCATTCTGTGATCGAACCCACAGGGCAAACCCAGCCACAGAACGCCCCGCCAAACGCCAACACAGACAGCAAGAGTGCTATCAGCATGACAAAGTTTGACAGGCCTGTTTCATGGACAAACTTTAGACCCCCAGAAGCAAGAAATGTTGGCAATGTCTCTACCCCACCGAAGGGGCAGATTCCATGTAGCTCGATTCCCCTGACCCCAGGAAAAATGAATCGCCCCAGAGTGTAATACAGAATCAGAAGTACAAAGCCAATTTGGGAGAGATGACGGATGAGCGCATACTTTTTTTGTTTCATGCTACAAAAATTCCTCCTGACTTTTTATTAATAAAATCGCCATGATTTCTAATACTACGATTTATAGTAAAAAGTCAGGGTGGTCGAGTTAACCTTGGTTGTAACAAAATTTCAATCAATTTATTGGGTGGTGTCCAATCTTTGAAGTCGGAACATTAATAAGGTTAAAGAAATCCAGAATAATAATTATCATAATATTTAATTTAATTTAATGATCAATTCTTGATGCCAAATAACGTCATGGTACTCGTTTAGACAGAAAGGAGGTGGAGAGATGCCTTATCAGCACAATATAAATTCAATAAAGGTATCAGTTGAAAGTGGCTTTGTCAATACGGAAATCATGGAACCCATTTCTGGCTTGTCAGTTGTCTGGATAGACCAACAAAACTACAATCCTGCTACCATGGAAGTCTGTGCGTGTCCAAATTACAGGTGCTGGACCAATAATGCAATGGTCTGATGGGATTAATACAAAAAGAGGGGGAGGTATTTATCCCCCCTCTTTTTGTATTGAAGGAGGATCATGGGCTTTAGGTTTTCAAAATTTATTATTGCCAAAGAATTGGATGAAAATAAATATGTTTTGATGTCTACAATATCCGGTTCCATAGTCGTAATTGATAAAAAGCTGATCGGTCTTATAAACAGTGGCAATTTACCGGAAGAAGAGAAAATATACAAGGAATTGTCAAATGCGTTCCTGTTAGTTGACGAAAATTTTGATGAAAAATCTTTTCTGCTTAAAAAATTTTCCAGAGAAACATGGAAAAATGATACCCTTGATGTAACGATAGCTCCATCTTTTGCGTGTAATTTTGCTTGTCCGTACTGTTATGAGGCTAGAGATGATCGCGTCATGGATGAAGGAACATTAAAAAATCTGGTCAAGTTCATTCAAAATCATTTAAAAGAGTTTGATATTGGTTATTTTGTCATGGCTTGCTATGGCGGGGAACCTCTTTTATTTTCTGACCATTTCCAATATATCTATGAGGAAATTTCAAAAACGAATCCTTCGGTAAAGATATCTCCGAGAATGACCACCAATGGGTCGTTGCTGGGGAAAAAGCTTGGTGGATTCATGGAAGCTGTGCCATTGGAAAGGGTACAGGTGACAATACACGGGGACAAAAAGAACCATGATTCAAAAAGGTTCTACATAGATGGAAAACCATCCTATGAAGATGTTGTGAATGGAATAGGGGAGGCAATCAATAGAAAGATCCCAAATATTGAGATCAGGGTGAATATTGATCTGGAGAATGTCGCATCATTGGAAAACCTCTTGACGGACTTGGGTAGAAGGGGGTTTTCAAACCATGAAAATTTGCGTGTTTACGCTTATCCTGTTGTCCACATGACTCCGGAATCCCTCGGATACGAAAACAAGTGCCTGTCTATTGACAGTTACTTTGAAAAGATAACTGGAATCATTGAAATAATCAATTCTTATGGTTTTTGTGGGGGAGCTAAACATATAAAAAAATACATAAAAAATCTTGTGTTGTCAAATCTTTGTGGTGTTGGCACAAAGGGTTTTTATACAGTATCACCCGATGGCGCAATCGGGACTTGCTGGGAATTTATTGGGAGAGAAGGTTTTGATATAGGAAATGTGAATTTCAGCGTGCCCATTGACTGCATGAAAGAAAAGGTGTGGATTGATGCAAGGATCTCAAAGGTCAAGCGTTGCTTGGATCTTGAATGTCCTCTTGTTCCAAGTTGTGCTGGTGGATGTGTGGCACAGAGTTTTTCTGAAAGAGGAAGTTTAGGCGAACCTGCTTGTTTTAAAAAACCGGAACAGATCGCAGAATATCTTAGATTCTATGTGGATATGAGCATGAAATATCCAATCTGATTTTTATTTAATGGTTTTTACCCCACCTCCTCCACCTTGCCATCCTTGTGGAGCATAAGTTTGATGCCTTTGTTGATGAAGACCTCCTTGATCAGCTCGCTGTGCGGGTAGTCGTCATGGTAATGGAGCTCTTCAAGGTTTGGAAAAGTGTTTGCAATGACTTTTGCACAGTGAAAGCACGGCAGTGTTGTGCAAAAAATCTGGGTAATGTCTTTTCTTGGCCCCTCATATCTCGAGATTGCATTGATTTCGGCGTGAATGACCGGGCATTGCCAGAGGTCTGATCCGGAAGCCAGGAGCTCCCTCTGACATGTGTCGCAGTGGGTCATTCCTGCCACAACACCGTTGTAGCCAGTGGCCTTTATGTTGCCGTCTGAATCCACCAGCATACAGCCGACCTGGCGCCTGAGACATGTTGACCTTTTGGCAACGATGTCCGTTATCATCATAAAATATGTTGGTTTGTCTGGTCTCATGGTTTTGCCGGATACGTTATCACTACTGTTTTGGTTGCCGCTTTCCATTCAATGGATGCGCCAAGCGCCTCTGTTATGAATCTTGTCGGTACAAATGTCGAGCCACCAATGACTTGTGGCGGAGGACTGACTGAAACCGGTTTCCCGTCTACGGATGCAGTTGTCTTGCCAATCCACATCTCTACTTTCTTGCCCTCAAGCATGTATGTGACTTTTTTGGTCTGGTCGTCCCAGCCGATGTCTGCGCCCAGGCTTTCACCAAGAAAGCGGAAAGGAACAAATGTCTTGCCGCTTATGATGACTGGCGCCTGAGGCAGGGCATTCTTTTTCTCTTCGCCATTTACCCAGGCATTTTTGGAGCCAACCATCAGGATCACGGTGGTGTAGGCGGAGAAACTGACCTTGTATGTGAATTTTGTCTGGTTGCCACCCGGGTCAAATACTATGACGGTGATTGTGTTGGAGCCGACCCTTAGCACTGTTTTGGCCTGGAATTTGCCATCCGGGTCAATTATTGCAAGTTCCCCGTTTACGATTATCTGGGAGTTTGGCTCGGCAACGCCAGTCACATCCAGCACCTGCGTCCTTGTGACCAGCCCATCCTTGAGGTTGACGACGGGTTTTATTGGGTTTGGCATGACCATTATCTCGTTTGAGGCATCGGAGAGGTTGCCATTCTGGTCGACCGACTTGATTGTGTAGTAATAGATCAGGCCGTTGGTGACATTTGGATCGGTGTATTGCGTGCCAGTGACATAGAAATCGGTTATTGCAACATCCGTATAGATTCCTGGGTTATTTGACCTGAATATGTAGTAGCCAACAACATTTGGTGATGCGATTGGCTTCCAGAATAGGTGGGCCCTGCCATCTCCAGGGTAGCCAACGAATATTTCTGGTATGGATGGTGCAGGAGAACCAGCGATTACAGTCAGTTTGACTGGAACTTCAATGACCGGCTGTTTTTCATCATTGGATGTCACGATGATTGTTGCGAATTGGTCGCCTGGCGGTAGACCTTTTGCCGACGCTTTTATCTGTATTCCTGTATTGTTGCCCGGGGAGACTATGCCGTTTGTTGGATTGTATGAAAGCCAATCCTTGATTGTTGTTGTGGCCACCTGGAGAATGACCGGCACCTGAACAAGGCCAGCATTTGATGCCAGAATGACGTTTCCCCTGTAAAGCTGTCCTGTGACCATCCCGTCGAGTTTGACGGTCACTGTGACAGAAACAACCGTTTTATCGATATTGCGTATAAGACATTTTATCCATTCTACATCACTTGAGGCCGTGACCTGGAGATATTGCTCCGTTGGGGCCGTGCATGTAACGGTTTGTGATACCTCGCCTTTGGGTGGCACAGTTCCGAAATCCAGGAAACTGGGATAAACCAGCATGTTCCCATCTGGCGATGCCAGAGGCTGTGTTTTTGCCTTGCTGTAGGACTTTGAGAGCGAAAACAGGAGGGAGCTGGAACCCCTGTTGAAGATGCCCATTGTGGCTGTTGCCGTTTCACCCTGCTTCGCAACGATGTTGATTTCTTTTGGAGAAAGCTCGATCAGTTTGTCATCCTGAGAGAGGGCAGTTTGAAAACACGGCATTATTACCAGAGCACACAACAAAAAAGCTGTCAGTTTCTTCATTTAAAGGCCACACTCCTTCCCATGCACTTCTATCACCATCTTAGGCGCTTTGGGTGCCATGTCAAAATCTTTCTACTTTACCTATTTCGATACCCAGCAGCTTGCTTGCGAGTTCAAAAAATTTCCCCGGATCGCCGGAGGTCCACAGACTGACCCTGCCGTTGCCTTCCAGTATGTTGTTTTGCATTATTACCCTTGCAAGCTGTTTGGCAACTGGCGGGCCAGTATCGATAATGTTGACTTTCGAGGGGAGTATTTTTCTGAGCGCACCGGCAAGGAAAGGGTAATGTGTGCACCCAAGCACCAGCTGGTCAAAACCTGTTGTCATATACGGCAACAGTATTTCCGAGAGGCGTTCCTCAACCTCTTCGCCCTCGTATTTCCCCTGCTCTACAAGCTCCACAAGGCCGCTTGAGGGTATCATTATTATGTCCTTGTCCTGGGCAAAGAGGTTTACAAGCTGGAGAAAACGTTCTCCAAGAGATGTTGCCTTTGTTGCCAGAACAGCTATCTTGCCGCTTTCGGTCAGTGTTGTTGCTGGTTTTACTCCTGGCTCGACACCAATGAATGGTATACTGGGAAATTCTAACCTCAGTGTAGAAATTACGTTCACGGTCGCTGTGTTGCAGGCAACCACGATGACCTTTGCGTCGAGTGAAATGAGTTTTTTTGTAATCAACCTGCTCCTCTCGATTATGAACTCTTTTGGTTTCTCACCCCACGGGCAGTATGCCTCATCGCCAAAATAGGCATAATCGTGATTTGGGAGTATTTCTAGCGCGTTTTTGAGGATGGAGAGCCCACCAACCCCTGAATCAAAGAAACCTATCATTTCAGGGTCCCTCCCTCACATTCCGGAACTCCGGCAGATGTTTCGACTTCATTTTCATTCTGAGGAGGTGCACAAATAGCTGGTTTCACTTTTTTGCCAAGCGCCCAGAAGGCGATCGGCAAGCCGACGAGCATGTTCAGATGGTAGTCTATTAATCTGTAAACGAGCACGAACGGTGAAAGGTTACCGGGGTTTGCAATGAGTCCCTTGAAGAGAGCCCCGAGGCCTATTTCCACACCGCCAGAAGCACCTGGTGTTGGTACCCAGATTGTAATCAGTTGGGATATTATTGATGTTGCAACAACAATCATCAGTGGAACATTCTCGCCAAAAGAAAGCAAAACAAAAAATGGGACGGTTTTTAGAAGAAACCATGAGACAAGGCTCGTAAAAATTGTCAGGGCAAGATAAACTTTGTTCCCCCCGAAGATCATCTTTGAAGAATTTTTCACCGAATCGAGGAACCTGTAGCCTTTTGCCATACACTCATCAACCGTGGACACTTTGACGAGTTTTCTCACCAGCCTGATTCGCGAGGCGATATTGATCAAAAAGGAAAAAAACTTTGGATTGAGGAGTGCGGCAATGCCCATTGCGATCAGTGCTATCATCATTATCAGGGTCAAAGCGAACGTCCACCCGATAAAGCTTGACAGGTTGCTGTCAAACCCGAACAAAACTGCCACAGCTACTGCAAGGACAAGAAATATTCTTGTTGATACAGATATTATTCCTCTGGCAATTACCATTACGGTTCCCTCTGCAATAGAAAAGCCCTGATCGAGCAAGAAGTATATCTGGAAAGGTTTTCCGCCAGATGTTGCAGGTGTGACATTCGAAAAGAAGTTGCCTATAAAAAATATCAGCATCATTCCCCAAAAGCTCGGTTTTTTCCCAAGCGTTTTGGCAAGCAGGTAAAGTTGTAGGGCCTCTGTAAAGTACGCAGAGACGTTCATTGCAATGGCAGCAAGGATGAACCACAGATTTGTTCTGCCAAGTGATTTTAAGGCAGATCCGAAATCAAGCCCTGTTGCAAACTGCATTACAAAGAGAACGGCAATGATTGAAAGTGCTCCTGCATAGAGCATGTAACGAATGATTTGTGCCTTTGTAATTTTTACCATTTTTTCAACTAGAACATTATAACAAAAAAAGCCCCAAAATCATTGGAGCTTTTTTTGTTTGATTTCCCTGCCTCAATTTACCTTGTGCTCTGAGGCAAGTTCTTCTTGGGCCATCTTTTCTTTTTCTTCCTCCATTTTCTGGCTTATTTGGCTGGTTAATGCTGATAAATCGGTATTACTTGTATTTTTCCCAAGCTTCTTGGACAAAAGCCTCAAAGCTATGGGTGCACCAACAAGAACATCCATATGGTAATCCATCAGCCTGTAAATAAATACGAACAGTCCTATATTTCCGGGAGTCTGCATGGTTGATGCAAATGCAAGCATCCCGGTTTCTATTCCTCCAACTGCACCGGGTGTTGGCACCCATGCGGTGGCGAGTTGTGAGATCACACCTATTGCAAAAATAACAAATATATTTGGGTGCTCGTTTAGGGCAAGCATGATAAAAAATGGCATGGTTTTCAGGAGCAGCCATGTCAGGATGGAATTGAAAATCGCACCAATCATCCATATCTTTTTCCCTTGAATGAGCAGCTTTGCTGATGATCTTATTTCGCCAAGGAAAAGCTCGCCTTTTTGAATAAATTGCTCGGGATCTTGTATTTTTGCCAGTTTGCGGATCCAGCGGAACCTTGAAAAGAATTTGACCAGAAACGAAAAAATATGTGGGTTTGTAATAACTATGAATCCAGCTACCACAAGGAGCGTAAAGGCTGCCAGGGTGATGTAGAAAATCAAGTCAAATGTGAAATTAAGGTTCAACCTGAAAATTCCCAATGCTATCAGGGCTACCGTTACAAGCACATAGAGGATCCTCACCATTACGGATATGAGGCCCCTTACTGCCACCATGACCATTCCTTCTGCCACAGAGAAGCCGTCGTCCATCATAAAGTAAATCTGGAAAGGCTCACCACCCGACGTCGAAGGTGTGGCGTTTGAGAAAAAATTGCCCACAAAATAAATTTGCATCATCCGCCAGAAACCTGGTTTTTTACCTAATGCCCTGGAAAGAAACCAGAGCTGGAAAGCCTCGCAGAAAAATGATGCAACATTACAAAGTGCTGCTGCGAGTATCCACCACCAGTTTGCTTTTGAAACCGCTTCGCCCATTTTTGAGAAGTCGAAGCCAGTTGAAAATTGCATGATGATGAAGATGATTACAAAAGACATCAAACCGGCAACAACAATATATTTTGTTAGAGTTTTGGCAGTCATTTTGGCCATGTGTCTAGTCCTCCTGTTTTAGATTCTGCATTCGCCGCCGGAAGCGGAAACAATGAAGGCTTCGTCACCTGGCTGGATCATTTCATTTTGTGATGGATTTACCATCATATTGCCACTCCTTATGAGCGCAACCACAATCATTTCTGATTGACCATAAAGTGCCATGACGAGTTCCTCATATCGTTTCCCATGAAAAGACGCAGGGACAGATATTCTTCCAAGCGAACCGGGTGATTCGGTTTTTAGCAATATTTGCATCAATTCTGCCACACCAGGATTAGACACGGAACGCGACAAAAGGTCTCCCGCCACCCCTGACCTGACAATAATCTCGTCCACTCCTGCATGACGCAGGTATTCCGCGTCTTCCTCAAGTAAAACTTCGCAGATGACCCTGCACCTGTTTTTGGAAACCCTCTTTACTGCGAGTGCCGTAAGTATGACTTTTGAGTCGGTGTTTCTGGCGTTGATTTCAAAATCAGCCAGCACAACGGCTGCTTTTGCATGTTCTGCAGATGCTCTGTCAAGGTTTTCAAGTCTTGTTGGATCACCTTTAATGAAGTATGTATCTTGCTGGATTGAAGATGGTGGTTCAATGTCTGCCATTACAACGATTCCTATCTGTTTTTCCTGGCATTCCCTGTAAAGGTCTCCGATGATTCTCAGGCCATTCTCGTTCCACCCCAAAATCAACACATGATCCCTAAATCTTTCGACCTTATTCTGATTCATTCTTTTGACCACCCTTTCAATCAGGGTGCTGGCCAATGTGGCAGTGAGGCCAGCTATCATGATTATTCCGGAGAACATGGCAAGAATGGCTATTACTCTGCCAATTGATGTTACTGGGACAACATCTCCATATCCAACAGTGGACATCGTGACGACAGTCCACCACACTGCATCAAGGAAATTTTTTATTGAGGAACCTGGTAGCCCGCCTTCAGCTATGTAGATTGCCGAGGCAAGGATGAAAATTGGAACAATAACAATTCCCAGCCATATAAAAACCCTTTTTGTGGCTTTTTTAAGAAGGCTAGATTTTTTCGCCACAGTTCGGGCAGAACTTTGCGCCTTCCGGTACAGACTGGCCGCATTTCTTGCAGTTTGACTGAAGGTTTTTCCCACAATTGGGGCAGAATTTGGTGTTTTGCTGTATGGGTTTGCCGCACTCAGGGCAGATCTCATTTGAAACCTTTGCGTCGGTTCCATTTGAGAGGTTCTCAACTATCTTGCCACCCATTACAAATCCTGCACCTATTTGAGTAGCTGCACCCATCATTCCTTCGCCGCCCTTTTCCATGCCCTTTGCGGCCTTGTATGACAGATAGGCATTCATGTCTTTTATGACGCCCATTCCAGCCCTCTCGTCTATTGCGGTTTCGACTTCTGGAGGGAGCCCTATTGATTCAATAAATGCCGTTGGGCAGGAGAGGCCGAATTTGGCCACTTCGCTGTTTATGGATTTTGAAAGCTGGTCGCCGATTTCCTGGTAGATTTTTGGAAGATCAAAGACGGTGATCAGTGTTTCACCGAGCATGTCGGTAAATTTTGAGGCCACGATGCCGCGCATGAAATCTTCAATCTTGCCGCGGGTCATGAAACCCTTTGTGCCTACTATTTCAGTAACAAATTTTCTTGGGTCATCCACTCTCAGGGTGTAATTACCAAATGCCCTTACCCTTACAACACCGAGCTCTTTATCGCGGAATGGTATCGAATCAGGTGTTCCGAACTTGAAGCCCGGCATCTGGACTGTAGAAATGAAAAGCACTTCTGCCCTGAAAGGAGACTTGAAGCCGTAAGGAAGGGAAAGCAGCTGGGTCAGTATGGGAATGTTCTCGGTGGAAAGCGTGTACTTGCCTGGGCCGAACATGTCGGCCACTTTGCCATTGGACATGAAGATGGCAAGCTGGCCCTCTCGAACAATGAGTTGGGCACCCATCTTGATGTCTGCAGAACCCTGCGGTGGTTCCCTGTGGAGCAGTTCGACGCCGGAGTTGTCCAGCCATTCAATTATTTCAAGAAATATCCCCACTTTGCCTCCTGAGTTGAGGGAATGCAAGAACTTCCCTTATTGAAACCTGGTCTGTTAAAAGCATAACAATCCTGTCAATGCCTATTCCAAGTCCTCCAGTTGGCGGCATGCCAACTGCTAGTGTTTCAACAAAGTCTGTATCGGTCTGATGCGCTTCTTCATCTCCACTGCTTCTGGCTTTTTCCTGGCCCTCAAACCTGCTCAACTGGTCTTGCGGATCATTGAGTTCGGAGAAGGCGTTTCCTACCTCGTAACCTGCGATGACTGGCTGGAACCTCTCAACCCACATGGTCTCGCCTGGGATGAGCTTTGCTAGTGGCGAAAGCTCTATCGGATAATTGTAGATAAAGGTTGGATTCTTGATTTTTGGCTCGACAAGTTTCTTCAGCGTTTCGTCGCAGAAACCGCCAAAACCAGGCTTCTTTTCCATCTTGACGCCATTTTCCTGAAGGAAAGCAAATGCAAACTTTGCGTCCCTGAGTTTTTCAATCTCGACGCCAGCGTATTCCTTGAATGCCTCAGCCATTGTCAATCTTTTCCATGGCGGCGTCAGATCGATTTCCTCACCCTGGAAATTGATAACAAAGGACCCAGTGATTGTTTTTGCGACAGAAGAAACCATTCTCTCAGTGATGTCCATCATGTCGTGATAGTCTGCCCAGGCCTGGTAAAGTTCCATAATCGTGAACTCCGGGTTATGGACAAGCGATATGCCTTCATTCCTGAAAGCTTTGCCGATCTCGAATACTTTTGGCATTCCACCAACAATGAGTCTTTTGAGGTAGAGCTCCGGGGCAATCCTGAGGTAAAGGTCCATATCAAGCGCATTGTGGTGGGTCATGAATGGTTTTGCCAGTGCACCACCATAGAGCGGCTGAAGTGTCGGAGTTTCGACTTCCTCAAAACCCTCATTCCACAAAAACTCTCTTATTGCTCTGATTATCTTGGTTCTTTTGCTGAAGCGCTCCCTGACCTCCGAATTTGCAATCATGTCCAGATGGCGTTTCCTGTATCTTATTTCGGAGTCTTTCAGGCCGTGCCATTTTTCTGGTAGCCCTTCCAGCGCCTTGGTTGCCCACATGAATTCTTTTGTGTGGATGGTTACTTCGCCAGTCCTGGTTTTGAACACCGAGCCTGTCACTACAACGAGGTCGCCAACATCGAGCGCATCTCTTATCAAGCCATAGATTTCTTCGCCTACGTCATCAACTCTGACGTAAAGCTGTATTGGGCCGGTATCATCTGCTACAACAAGGAACATGGCCTTGCCGTGGCCGCGTTGGGCAGTTATCCTGCCAGCTATTGTTACAGTCTGGTTTTCAAATTTTTCAAAACCGACCTTTACTGTCTCTGCCTCGGAAGTTGGTTTCGGGACCCTTGGCGGGTATACGTCTTTTCCGGCCTCGCGCAGCTTGGCCAGCTTCGCCATCATTGATTCATTGAACATTGTCTTATCCTCTGAATATCTTCAGTATTCTGTATTTTACGTCACCCTTTGGGGTAACAACGCGGACAACATCGCCGGTCTCGTGGCCGAGCAGTTCCCTGCCAAGTGGAGACACATTCGAAATCTTGTCCTCTTGCGGTTTTGCCTCGTATGTGCCAACGATTGTCACTGTCATGTTTTCATGGGTGCTAAGATTGACGACTGTTACGGTGCAGCCAATATTGACTTCGTGCAAATCTACGTCTTCGGATTCAATTATTTCACAGTCTGAAAGGATGTTTTCAAGCTGTTGTATTCTGCCCTCGATGAATGCCTGGTCTTTTTTGGCCTCATCATATTCGGCATTTTCCGATATATCTCCGAAGGTTTTTGCCTGCCTAATTCTTTCGGCAATCTCCTGCCTTTTGTTGTTTTTCAGGTCTTCTAGCTCAGCATACAGTTTTTTGTAGCCTTCTCTTGTCAGAAGGTGCTCGCTGCCATGTTTTATCTGCGGTTTTGCTTCTTCATTCTGCTTTGTGCTCATGATGTCCTCTCCTTAGAGCATAACTATATTTGGTTTTTGGATGCCCAGTTTGCCAATAAGGTCCTGGTATTCTTTTTCAGTTGTTTCTTGGGGGTGTTTGCCAAGTATCGAAGCGAAAACTGCTTCCAAAACATTTGCCCCAAATGTTCTTCCATTCATGTCAGGAGTGAATGTTACAACAGCCTTTACACCCCTCTCTTTGAATTCGTCAAGGTTTTTCTTCGTTGTTGTGTTTGTGCAGATTATTTTGCCCTTCATGTCTGGAGGCATGTTTTTCCTTATATAATGAAGGTCTCCAGCTACGACATCTGCCCATGCGAAGAACCTGTTTGGTTTATTTTTCATTTTTTCCTGGCTTGAGCCGAGTGGGTAGAGCCAGTGATAAGGGAGCTTGGTTATGATTGGCAGGAGTGTTGTTCCAAGAAACCTTATTGTCCCCAAACTGGTAACTCCAAGTGGTATTCCCAGTGAAAATGGCATATCGCCAAAAACACATCTGCATCCTTCATCTGCAAAAGCCTTTGCAAGAAAATACCTGTCTACTGCCGTCATTACAAGTACCTTCATGTCTTTTTTTAAAAACCCCTGCTGGAACAGGTTATGAATGACCAGAGGTTCCATTACGGCTTTAAAGTATGCGCCATCGCAAACGGGTTTTGTTGGCGCAGCTTTAGACCATTTGTAAGGTTCACGGAGGACGTATGTTTTGTTGCCAGGGCGAAGGTATATGTCTCCACCACCCATACCAAAAGCGCTGACTTCAGGATCAAGCTTTTTGAATAGCTCTACCATCTTGTCGACATCGCCATCGGTTCCAACCCTTGAGATTTCAAATTTTTCTCCAAGAAGTTCGGTCGTATAGGCATGGTCGCGTGATGACGAACCTAAACTGACAGAAACAATCTTTTTCACAAGGCCTCCTTGAACAAACTGATATTATATCTTAAAAGCCGTTAAGGTAAATATAAAAACTGGGCCACCATTGTGACTTGGTTCTTTAGACTGTTTCTTCTTTAAATAATTACAGGTGAATTGGCTTTTTAGGTGTGTCTTGTTACCTTGAAACGCTGTAGCTGGACTGGGCCATCATCATATATTCCAGCTTTTCTCCTGGCTATCGCCACCTGCTGTTCTGCTGTGTCAATGCCCTCGAGGTCAGGCAGGAGAAGGCCCCTTCTTGGTCCCCTGTAGACTATCACCCCATAGGTCTTTGGATCAAGCTGTGCAATGTTGTCTATTGGCTCAGGCGAGCTAAGCACATCGACATTTATTTCAAGTTTGTCCAGCTCGTTTGGCCTGACAGGCATGAACCTTGGGTCCTGGGAACATGCCTCAATAGCCATCTCGATTATCTCGTGGGCGATATTGGCTGTTGTTGGCAGGAAGGTCCCTATACATCCCCTCAGATCGCCATCTTCGTGTATTGAAACGAAGACACCAGCTCTCCCCTTCATGTTTTCGGGGATTGGTGCCGGTGTCTCTATTGCCTTTTTTTCGAGGACCCATGTTCTTACTGCTTTTCTGGCCAGCTCTACAAACTCATCTGGCATTATTTTATAAACCTCTCTACGTGAACAACCTTGAGTTTTCCCATTCTTTCCGGGAGACGCGCGGTTGTTATATAGAACTCTGACCTCGTTTTTTCCGCCACAACAAGTGCCCTTCCAACTTCCTCAAATACCCCGAGCTCTGACGAGATTTTGTTTGCTCTCTCGGCATCCTTGCCCATTATTGGAATCCTCTCGAATCTTGGATCTATTGATAACTCGCCCGGAAGCAGTGAAGAAGCTGTGTGGGCAATGGATATTTTTGAAAGAAGTTGCAACAAACCTTCCTTGTGCAATCTCATTATTGCACCAGGATCAGCGACGACACCCATTTTGTTCATCTGGTCTGCGAGCTGTGCTACTGCTTCAGATATAACTGACGGCTGGGCTATTTCTGATTCTGTGACATCTATCTCTGGCTCTTCAGATTCTTTTGTCTCCTGGACCATTGGTGATGGCATGACCATCGATACCTCTTCATGCTTTTCCTCTGCTGGGGATGGAGGTGTCTCGTGGTTACAAGGAGCTTCTTCCTTTGCCGTAGTTTCGTTGCTGGAGTTTATAGAATTGGCTGCTTCTTGTGAAAGGAATTTTGAGAGATTAGGGAGCCTCAGTTTTGGGGTTCTCATGTTTTCCCCGGGCTGTTTTGTGGTTGTTTGCTGGGCTTGTGTCTGCCTTGTTGCTTCCTGCTTCGGCCAGTTTTCTGAAAAATCTTTTTCTTCGGCCTTTTCCTCAGATTCTGAAGCGGGCTCTTTGCCAAGCTCTTCAAGCGCCTCAAAATCTACTCTTGCCTGACTAGTACTGTCATCCTGATACAAAGGTTGGGTAGTGTTATCTTCTTTTGCCTCTGTTTTTTCCTCGTCTTCATCATCAGCATCATCTTCTGGGCCATGCTTCGATCTTCTCCAGAGAAGGACTGCGATGGCTATCAGGACAAGTGCCGCAAAAAGAAGAACAAGTGAAAATTGCATCGGGTTTTCAGTTGGGTTTGTCAATGTTTTCCAGAGGCTGGTAAAGAAATTTTCATTTGGCTGTTCCTGTTTGCCTGGTTCTCCCCCTGGGGAAACTGGCGATTCCGGCATCCAGGTCGACCCTTCCGGTGCAGCTTCTGGATCTGAAAGAGTGAATATGACACTCTTGTCTTTTATTGGGGGGACCTGATACAGCAGGGCCGTATCGTCAGGGTTTGCGTCCAGAATGACAGCGTACTGGTTGGTTTGGGCCAGTATAGGAGAGAACTCTGTTGTGACACTCACCAGCGATGTTGACATCGGGCTCGATGGAAGCGGTGGGAAGATCCTTCTTTCAGTTGGCGATGACAGTGTGGTTTTCGAGTAAGGTGCTATGAGAACAACATTCCTGTTGGAAGGGTTTTTTGGGTCAATTGGCCCGGAGACCGTGTTCCAGCGTTTTGACAGCAGTTTGCCATCAACACCCGGGAGGAAGGTTGCGCCGTGGCCACCCTGGGTTCCCATTGCCAAAACGGTTATCGGCTTGTTTGAAGTTATTGTTGTGGCGTTGTAAATTTCACTTTTTTTGATCAAAGGCGATTTTGTTTCAAGCCTTTGCATCTGCCCTGCAGAGGTGAGCTCGAATTTTTGTGGTGGGATTGTTGGGTCAGACCATGTGACGAACAGTTCGGTGTTGTTCTGGTGGGCAACAATTGCGGTTGGACCAAGTGGAAGATAGGAGTAAACAAGACCTTTTTGTGGGACCGAGAAGAATGAGTAAGAGCTTGCGGTGCCATACTGGATGGCGCAATCATAGTCTGATTGTATTTTGCGCATTCCTGCAGGCAGATTGTCAAAAACAAGCGTTTGGTTTGAGTTCAGGACAGCCTTCTTTGCCAACTCCCCCCTGTTGAATACCGACACATTGTTTCCATCCCTGAGGCTTGTGATGGCCAAAAATGATGGCACAAAAACGAGAGCCTCGCCAGAGATGAATGCTGTGCAATCGGTCTCTTCTTTTGCGAAGTTCCCCATTGCCACAGAACACAGGCCAGTGCTTTGTATTCTGATCACTGTCGGGTTTTCGGGTTTGAAGCTTCGTATCCCTCCAGCGGGGTAGGTTTCAGGGCTTATCGTTCTTCCAAAAACATCTTTTATATAATTACCAGCGACGTCAGTGACGGTTATTTTGTTGTCTTTTGAGTAGGAGCAGATTTTGACTTCGCCTATTGCCAGTGAAACAAAATCATTGCCTATCATGTTCTCGGAGCCGACAAAGACCCTTTGCGGCGGCTGGGCTTGTGGGTTTCCGTAATAGATGTAAAAAGCTTTTCTGCCGTTTGGCTCGAGATCTACAGGTATCCTTACGGTTACCTTTCCATTCTCTATTGAGACAATCTGGTATGGAAGGAGAGTACCCTTGTTGTCGGTCAGTCTTAGGTCAGAGGCTGTATCAGCAAGCTCCGATTTTGAAAGCGCAAGGTCGATGGCGTAAGATTTTCTGGAAACACCACCCTTCTCATACACCGTGAGCGTCCGCCTGTACTGCCAGACGCCAGTTTTAGTGGCCGCATCTGGTGTAGGTGTGGCAGCACCAACGGTGACAAGAAGAAGAGCAATTAAGAGACCAAGCGCCCTTTTTTTCATTTTCAGGCTCCCTTTGGCCTGTCCGTTATTCTCGAAGCGCAATAGGGGCAAATGTGCCATTCCGGGTCAAGGAGTTTACCGCAGGATGGACAGACTTTCTTGAGTTCCTTGTAGCAGCTTGGGCAGACCTGGTAATCAGGTTGTACCGGTGTTCCGCAGACGCCACAGATGTACTTTTCTTTTGTGAGAACGTACTGGTAATACTCTTTCTCTATTCTCCTGAGGTTTGCATCTGCCTCGATTAGTTTTGTTTCTTCAATGGTATAAGGTGGCCTGCAGGCAAGGTATATCAGCCATGGCACGACAAGCAGGGATGCGATTCCCCATAACCAACCGTAATTGGTGCGCCTGGACGCGTCAAAGTATACCCACATGGCGATAAAGATCACTGAGGCAAGGAGCGCCCATGGAACCATCGGGATGAGTGTATCAAAGAATTTGGCAATCGATGAAAAAAAGTCTGGTTCGCTTACGGTTTCGGATACCCTTGGATCACCAAGCTGTATTGTATCGACAGCAGAAGGATCACCATCCACTGCAAGAACATTTACGACGGGTCCGAAGACCATCATGGCCACGAACGCCAGAACGATAATTTTTTTCACAATGTCCTCCAAGCAAAGATTATTGATTATTCTGTTATTTTGCAAGTGCAAACTGGCCTAAAAGTGTTCTCATTTCACCAACAAGGTATAGTGAGCCTGTCACTAGCACTGCGCCACCCTTCGGGGTCGATTCGATGGCCTTTACTACCGCATCGGCAGGGTTGTCTATTGAATCGCACTCGAACAATCTTCGCCTGAAACGCATACATAGCTTGTCAGAGGAGAGTTTCCTGTAGTAACTTGGTGTGGTCGCAATGATTTTGTTGGCCATTGGGGCCAGGGCCCTTATGAACCTTGTGGTGTCCTTGTCCCTGAGGAGTCCGACCACCATTGTCAGCGAGTTGTATTTGAAGTGACGCCTAAGGGCATGAGCAAGTGCATCGGCAGATGCACCATTGTGGGCGCCATCCAGAATGATTGTTGGTTCTCCCGGAAATACTTCCAGCCTGCATGGCCAGAAAGAGTTTTTTATGCCTTCTCTTATTGTATCTTCTGACATTTTTAGCCCCACGTTCCTGGAAGTCACTTCAGCGGCTCTTATTGCAATGGAGGCATTTTGGAGCTGATGTTCACCAAGAAGTGGAACAAAAATATCTTTTATGGTGCCAAAATCCGAGTGATAGTCCATTGTTTGCCCAATGCCGTTGGCGGCCCCTCTGTCGATATAGTCAAAATCTTTCCCCTGAATTGAAACGGTTGCGTTACGGTCTTTTGCTATTCCAAGGAGTATTTCGAGGGCCTTTGCCGGTTGTTTTGCGCAAATAAGTGGGCAGTTTTTCTTTATGATTCCAGCCTTTTCCTTGGCGATGCGCTCGAGGGTGTCGCCAAGTATTCCCATGTGGTCATACGAAATTGCGGTTATCACCGAACAAGCCGGTTTCTCAACAACATTTGTTGCATCCAGCCTCCCACCAAGGCCAACCTCAAAGATCCCAACATGGGCGCCTGCATTTTTGAAATGGAGCATTGCCATAGCGGTCATCACTTCAAAGAAAGTTGCTGGTCCAAGCTCGCTATCGAGCCCTTCTGCCACTTGCGAAACCGTGTCAACAAGGTTGGAGAATTCTCCCGTTGTTATCAATTCTCCATTGACTCTTATCCGTTCCCGCAGTGATTGGAGGTGTGGGCTGGTGTAGAGACCAACCTTATATCCAGAGGCCTGCATTATGTTTGAAATCAAAAGGGAAGTCGAGCCTTTCCCTTTTGTGCCTGTCACATGAATGTATGGATAGCAATACTGGGGACCTCCAACCGATTCAAGCAGTGGAATCATTCTTCCAAGCCCCAACCTGGAACCGAGGTAGTGAAGGCTTCCGAGTTTGTCAAGCGCTTCACAGTAGTTCATTTCAGGCTCCAAGCGAAAGTGCCAGTTCATTGAGGGCAGATAGTTCGGCAGAAAGCTCTTCCTGCCTTGCCCTGTTCTTTTCAACAACCTCTGGTTTGGCCCTCTTTGCGAAGTCGGGATTTGAAAGGAGAGTCTGGATTTTGTCCATCTCTGCTCTCGTCTTTTCGATTGAGCCTGCGACCCTCTTTTTCTCCTCGACTACATCTATTCTTCCCGAGAGATCAAGGAAGAATTTCATGTCCTTGAACACTGCAACAACAGTGCCTTCCGGCTGTGACTGCACGAGATTGAACCCCTCAATCCTGGCAAGCTTTATCACGAAGTCTTTTTCCCTCTCAAGGACCATTGCATCGTTGCCTTTTGCCATGAATGAACATGGAACAATTGCCTGGTGCACCCTGAGGCTTGCCTTGAGGTTCCTGATTGATTTTACAGCCCCCTGAAGAATATCCATCTCTTCCATAGACTGCTTGTCAAAGGTGAAATCTTCAGGTTTTGGCCAGCTTGCCACAATGAGGGCTTTTCCCTCATGCGGCAGTTTTTGCCATATCTCTTCGGTCACGAACGGAGCTATTGGATGGAGTATTCTGAGGGTATTGTCCAGTACGAGCTTCAGGACTCTCTGTGTCCTCTCCTTGTCCTTCCCGCCAGACTGCAACGGGAGCTTCGACATTTCGACGTACCAGTCGCAGAAGTCTGTCCAGAAGAAATCATAGATCGTCCTTGCAGCTTTGGCGAAATCGAAGCAATCAAACGAGGCTGTTACTTCCTTGATGGTGTCCGACAGTTTTGAAATGATCCACCTGTCGGCAAAAGTAGGGTTCTCAATTGGTCCAGGTGTGTATCCTTCAAGGTTCATTATGGTGAACCTTGAGGCGTTCCAGACCTTGTTTATGAAGTTCCTGCCTTCAGTCAGCGCTTTGTCGCCGAGGTTTATGTCCTGCCCGCCGAGTGTCGAGAGGTATGTGAGGGTGAATCTGAGCGCGTCTGCGCCGTATTTGTCAATAACTTCAATCGGGTCGATTGCATTTGCAAGAGATTTGCTCATCTTTCTTCCATGCTCGTCCCTTATGAGACCAGTCAGATAGACGTCATCAAACGGTTTCTTCCCGACAAGCTCCAGCCCGGAGAAGATCATTCTGGCTACCCAAAGGAATATGATGTCGTATGCGGTCAGGAGGAGCGAACCGGGGTAGTAGTATTCAAAATCCTCGGTTTTGTATGGCCAGCCAAGTGTGGCAAAAGGCCAGAGAGCGGACGAGAACCACGTATCAAGGGCATCTTCGTCCTGGTGCACCTTTCCGCCACATTTTGGACAGGTGTCCACATCGACCCTTGAGGTAAATTCATGGTTGCATTTTTCACAGGTGAAAATTGGAATCCTGTGGCCCCACCAGCACTGCCTGGAGATGGGCCAGTCGAGGATGTTTTCCATCCAGTCAAAATAGACCTTTGTGTATCTCTCCGGCGTGAACCTGACGCCCTTTTCCCTGACGATGTCGATGGCTGGCTGGGCCAGCTCCTTCATTTTCAGGAAGAGCTGTGGTGAGAGGAGTGGTTCAATTACTGTCTTGCACTTGTCGTGGTGGCCAACAGCGTGTGAATGGGGTTCAATTTTTATGAGATAGTTTTTTTCCTCGAGTTCGGCAACGATTTTCTTCCTTGCCTCAAGCATTGTGAGGCCAACAAATCTTTCAGGGACGTCGATCATCCTGCCATCAGGCCCCATGACAACCGGCATAGGGAGATCATGCCTCCTGCCAACCTCAAAGTCATTCGGGTCATGGGCCGGTGTGATCTTCACGGCGCCACTGCCAAACTCCCTGTCCACATATTCATCGGCAATGATCGGGATGTCTCTTCCGGCAATCGGGAGGATGACTTTTTTTCCGACGAGGTCCTTGTATCTCTCATCGCTGGGGTTTACAGCAACAGCCGTGTCTCCAAGCATGGTTTCCGGTCTTGTCGTGGCAACAATGATCCCGTCCTCAGGATTGTCGGCAAACGGGTATTTTATGTGCCAGAGGTTGCCCTGCGCGTCCTCGTGTTCCACCTCGATGTCTGATATGACAGTCTGGCACCTCGGGCACCAGTTGATTACCTTCTTACCCCTGTAAATGAGGCCTTTTTCGTAGTAGTGGCAGAAAACCTCGCGCACCGCTTTCTGGTAGGGTTCGTCCATGGTGAAACGGAAGTGCGACCAGTCGCATGAAATGCCAAGGCGCTTCTGCTGGTTGACAATGGTATTGCCGCACCTTTCCTTCCACTGCCAGACCCTTTTCACAAACTCTTCCCTGCCGATGTCAAACCTTGACTTGCCCTCGGTTTTGTAGAGTTCCTTCTCGACGACGATCTGGGTCGCAATGCCGGCGTGGTCAACACCGGGCAGATAAAGGGCGTTTTCACCCTTCATCCTGTGGTATCTCGTGCAGAGGTCCTGCAGGCCATTGTTCAGAGCGTGGCCGGTGTGCAGGACGCCGGTAACGTTTGGAAGAGGCATCATGATGACAAAGGGTTTTTTTGTCTTGTCAGGGTGCGACTCAAAAAATCCGCCGTCCATCCAGAATTTGTATATCTTTTCTTCAACCTGCCCCGGGTTGTAGGCCGCGTCCATCATGGGGACCTCCTGTTAGTGTGCGTCATAACCAATGGATTTTGCCAGCAAGGACCAGCCAAGTCAAGAATTTGTTGCTAATAAAGGGCAAAAAAATGTCTATATTTTTTCTGGATCGATTTTCTTGTGAAATTACAAGCTTTAATTGCTCATCGGGGCAAAGAACCTGGCAACCAGGGCTGTATTGTCAGTTTTTCTGTAATGACAGTTGGCCTTGAGGAGCTTGCAAACATCAAGAAATGGAACAAAAGGCCCGGTGTCTGTCATGAATGGGGGCTCGGACAATTCAACTTCCTTGCCATTAACAAGTGCCTTTTTGCTGTCCTTGGTCAATGTCAGCTTTACCAGTTCAACCTCTGTGGTTTTGATATTGCACAACCTTTGGATTGTATATGTTTCACCATCACCCGTCATTGGTGCAAAGAGCACATCGGAAAGAAATTGTAGATCAATGAATGGCGTGTTGCTTTCGGACAACACGAGTGCGAAATCAGTGTAGGCATACTCAACAGTGTTGATTACTACTTTTGGATCTTTTGCGCTGAGCCAGAGATACCCGGCACCACTTTGACGGTTTATATATGATGCCTCACCAAGCATTGCAAGACCTGGAATTTTGTAATAGTCATAGCATTCAGGATTGAGTGCTTCCCTCCGTTCCACCTGGTATTTGTACCCGTGGTATGCCTGCACCTCAAAGTTGTAGTCCTCATCAAGGTAACTGATTGAACCAACTGGATAGATCTTGTCCGATCCCGAGATATAGTGGTTCATTGGGCCATTTCTATCAATATCTTTTCCAAAAAGATTATATCTCCATTTGTAATAACTGTCATCTTCTTGGAAGAACATTCCCAAAGCAATCCGGCCCTGTGGGCCATCAAGCTTGCCAAAAAGCCGCCCACTGGTAATTATCTTTTCAGCTTTTTTTACGATGTCCTTGTCTGCCGGATCAACCTTGACCGGTGATCCATATTCATCCAGAATGGGTGAATAGTGTTTCCCGGTCTCGTCTTCTACAACTTCAAATTCATAAAATGTGAGTTTGCCTTTTTCATACGAAAGCATTGGCGTGGGTTTTTTGAAAGACCAGAATGAACCACCAGAAAATGACCTATATTCATATGCGATTATCGTAAAAGGGTCCTGTGGCCAGATCATTTTCTGGATGCCAAAACTGGGTCTGGAATATGGGATGGCAATAATTGAAAAGACAATTAGAACCAGAATAGATTTCCTTAAATTAATAATTGCAATCATTTTGCCCTCCATGGACTATTGGTTTCCAATGTATTAAACGAACCAGAAGGCAAAACAGTTCGAAGAAATTTTTGTTGAAGCACTTATCTATATTACATTGAGGGGTTCATTCACGCATTGGGGCAAAAAACCTGGCGATAAGGACTGCCCCGTCAGTACCACGAATATGACAATTGGCCTTAAGAAATTTGCATGCATCAGCAACGGGAACATATAGTCTATCGTTTATTATTGTGGGAGCTTCTGATAAATCTTTCTCGACACCATTTACCAGCACTTTTTTGCTATCTGCAGTGAATTTCAACTCAACAAGCTCAATTTCGGAACTTTTGAGTTGGCACAATCTTTTTATGGTGCAGGATTTGCTGTCATTATAAATCATTGGAGAAAAAAGCACTTCCGAGAGAAAGCGAATATCAATCAGCATTTCACCGCTCATCTCCCTTCTTGATGTTAACGCGTTTTCGGCCCATTCGCGTTGTTGCCCGGCGAGACAATATTTGCCAGGCCCATATCCTGTTTGAAGATAGCCCTGGCCAAAATCATATCTACTATAAGATATTTCAGCCATTCCATCCAGACCAGGATATTCATGAATATTGCACAAATCGGGATTAAATGCCTCGGCCCTTGTTCTTTGGTGCATTACGCCATAGTATTCGTAGACCTCAAAATTGAAGTCATTGTCTACGATTGAGAAAGTGCCGTAGGGATATATTTTATCGCGCATGGAGCCTGCTCGATTGAAGTAATGATGCTCTGGAAAATCCAGTGAATATCTAATATATTCCCAACCCCTGTCGCCCAGGAAAATCCCAAGTGCCACTTCCTTAAAGTTTTTGCTATTGTTGCCAATCTTTGCATTTATCATGGGAGACAAACAGAGCAGGATTTTTTCAATAATCTTGGGATCATTTTGTTTGATTTTGATAGGGTTGCCATTTTCATCGAATTTTGGGGCTACAATATTTGTCCCATCTTGATCTTTTATCTCGAATTCAAAAAAAGTTATGGCTCCTTCATAATACCTGAAAAGTGGCGATGGCTCCTTGTACTCGATTTTTTGTGGCCCATCATACCCGTATGCCACAATATCAAAATACCTGTCGCGAGTGTTGAAATATTTTTCACTCAAACTGGCAGTTTTGCCGGCACCTGTTGGATTGAGCACAAAAAACATTGAAATTACAATGGCAATCAGAATACTTACAATTTTTCTCATCGTTCCTCCTGTAATTCCCAGTTTTTTCAGACATGTTTATTATAAGCAAAACCTTGCTGTTGCAATATCGAAAATATCCTCACAGTCATATATAACAAAACCTTCTAATACTTTATGATAGTTTTTTAATCAGTGGATCAATCTGTTTCTTTGTAACAGACCAGATTTTTACCCTCAGAATTGAAGATAATTCCATCAATGACGCATGGTGTTTTGAGCTCCCCAATGGGAATGTTAAAAGCCCCTCTTTTCCTTGTTTCTATAATTTTTTGCATATTGAGCCAGCCTGTTTTGCGCAATTTCCATTTTGTTTTGCCAGTTGATGCATCTATTGATTGTAGGTAACTGCCATTTTTTATAAAAATGCTGTTGCCAAACCATTTTGGAACATCATTTTCAAATCTATCTTCCCCAGATGTGCATTCCTCAAGTTCAGCATTGCCAAGGGGTTTGCCATCAAAAAACCATGAAAGATAGTTTTCGCTTATAAAAATTGTTTTCTGCCCAATTACTCTTGCTTCACCTCTGCCTGTTGCTTTCCAGATAAGCTCCCATTTTTTCATATCAATGCAAAACACATCGACGAATTGACCTTGGTCATCATATTGCAGGTCATTGATAAAAAGATTATTGTTTTCAGTACTCCATCTCACGTACCAATTGAATTCTTTTTTAAAGAGAGCTTTCCCATTTTTCGGATCTAAAACATAAAGGTCAATTCCACCAGCTTTATCGTCACCATTGCTGTTCCGGTATATTATGAAACCATTTAGAATATCTGCGCTCAATATTATTTTATGGGATTTCTCTTGCCAGATAACCGATCCATCCTTGTTGTTTAGGCAATAAATACCATATGTGTCAAAAAAATATAGCATGGTGTCGCTTTCGTTTATTGCCTCAGGTATGCCGATAATTTCGAATGACCATAAAACTTTTCCTGTGACTGGATCAATTCTTACAAGCTTATGCTGCTTCGTTTCTTCTTTTTGAAAATCATCGCTGATGTTTATATCAGTTAAGTATAAATTTTTGCATTTCCCCTGCCCTAGATAGTCAAGATAAAATCTTTTTGTTTTCCAGAGAATCTTCCCCTTGGCGTCGTAACAAACTGTTTCTTTCAATTCGTCTTCACTGCAATCAAATTTTAAAAAATATTTGCCATTCTTTATAAATACAGGAGTTACATAAGCATAATCTGGAACTTTTACTGAAGAGCATAATGTTTTTCCTGTATCCAGACTGAAATAGGTTACAACGCGATTTTCATTGGACAGATATTCATCTTCTGCCCATGGCTCCCCGCCGTTTCTTTTCCATTTGAGTTTGCCATTTTTTGTATCAATAGATACCCATAAATCATCTTTGCCTTCAGCTTTCAAACGGAGAACCAGATTGACTCCATGCATTATTACATCCTCTATTGGCATGTTTTTTGGGGCTACTTGGCTTAGTTTCAAGGACCACGCTTGTTTGCCAGTTTTAAAGTTCACAGACTCAATGGTTTTATCTAGAGCTTTAAGATCAGATTTGATATTTACAAGATTACTCCCAAACAAATGAAAATTAAAACCCTCTGTTTCCCATATTTTCTTCAATTTTTCTTTGCAATCGGTTTTTCTTGTTGTTTGGATGGCCAGTTTGATTTCCTGGTTACAATTTGTGGTCACCGTTATTTCCTCTGTGGATATGTCCGGTTCGTCCTTTTTTGCACAATATCTGACCATTATTGTTTTTTCATTCTCAGGATTCAGCGTTACTGATATTTCGCTCAATATGACATGATCGGAGGAGGATTTTAATGAACACTCAACAATTGCCGATGGATTGTCATTCTTTAGAACAAAATTTGCCTGTTCTTCTTCAAAAGGGCACACCTCAAGATTGATTGTGTCGTTTTTGGTTTTTTCCCAAAATGTTTCGATCTTGCATTTGCATGGATTGCAAAGAGAATATTTTGCAAAAGAATGTTTTTTCGCCATATAAATATTGTCGTTTTTGATTAGTGTTTTTTCTATATCTCGTTCCGCAATAGAGCTTAATTTCTCACCATTCTCTATGTTATAAATATAGATGTCATTTTTTTGAATGTATAAATATTTGTCATCCAAAGACAATATTTTCCCATAGGGGTTATCTATCTCCCACAATTTTTCCTCATTCTTGAAAGAGAAGAGGACCAATGATTCCCGTGAGTCGTAAACTATATGTTTCTCATTGTATACGATTTGTCTATCATAAAGCGTATCGAATTCTATGGAAAACTTTTTGAGACCATCTTCAGTTGAATAACATTCTAGTAAATTATCATTTTTTGCCGCCAGAATCCATGAATCAGTTGATTGCATCCACAAGAGCAAATTCAGATATGTAATGTCTGAAAAATCATCTTCAAAACGAAATACTTCTGACCATGCTTCTTTCAGGTTGTTGTTTTCATCAATATCAAAACAGCGAAGATGATTTTTCTTCCCGATGACAATCTTATTGTTTAATACTTTTATGGTATTGTAATCCAACCCCTCCTTACGAGTTTGTTTTATGTCGGGCGCTTTATTTGTTGAAATTGAATTTAGATCAATTGTTTTGATTTCGCTCCCAGATTCTGCATCGATAAAGGTTATTTTTTCATCACAATACACAAGTAGGTTATTTCCTCTTCTTTCAAAAAAAGGATATGTTTTTTGGGGTTTAATTTCTTTTTGCCACATTTTTTTGCCATCAAGGGTGTAGCAAATAACAGTTATATTGTTGGATCCCATTAAAGTCATATTCATTGCTACAACATAATTATTGATAATGATTGGTTGCCAGCTAACTCCAAAAGAATCGAATTTTTCTTTGCTAGACCATTTGATCTTTCCATTCTCAATGCACATTAGTGCATTGTCTGCTCCACCCCAAAAATCATCATTAATTCCATAAACAAGTCCATCATCGGATACAGTAGGAATAAGACTTATATATTCCTCACTGCTTGTCTCCCAATCTTTTATTGCTCCTAGATCACTTGCCGAGATTGGGCTGATGGTTTGAATTCCACACAATTGAAAAGTGAAAATAATCAAAATTATTTTGGTAATAAAACCTTTTCCTGCACCCATATCAATCCTCCGCATTTTATGTTCTTATCACCTACAGATTGTACTTGCAATAATTTTTATACAATATCCTTATCTTTACCGTTTTGGCTGAAATTCATTTCTTCAAAGATTTTCCTGGCGATTTGTCTGTTGGCCTCTTTAGTTTGCATCTTGAAAGTAAAGAGATCGAGCAAAACAAAAACAGAAAAAAATAAATTGAGTATCATGTAGATTATTGCCAATGTTGAATTATCTAAGTTGTAAGGTGTTAATTTGATGTATATACGCACCAGGGCCGCTCCAAGATAAATAAATCCAATTATTGGTTTTCGGAGATAAAATTTATGGATTCCCAGTCCGCCTAAAAAGAAACATACCCAGAATGTTACCCAATGGTTGAGTCTTGATTCCAGATATCTGATTTTAAACTCATCACGCCTGTCAAATGCAACATTTTGAATATTTTCATCAATAATTTCACTATCAATCCTATTAATGATGTCTTCCATGATTTAAATCTCCCCTTTTCTCAACAAATTAAAAACCCAATCTAATATTGGTGTTATGCAATACGATCATTTTGTTTTTTTCTCAATCCCGCTTGAAGCGGGATTGAGAAAAAGGGCTATTTTTTTATTACAGGCCTGATGAAATTGTTTTAGCTATTTCTGTGTTGGCCTCTTTGGTCTGTTTTTTGAATGTGCAGATATCAACAAGAATCAGTATTGCAAGAACTAGGGCGAGCAAACCACCCAAGACAAAGAAGATGGAGCCAGCAAAAAGGTTCCCAAACATCATATTACCATAATTGCCACTCTCAAACATTTCCATCCTGAAACCGCTAAACATGCTTGCAATCAATACGAAGTAACCAATTATAAAGAATAAAATTGAGCCAAGGCCCATCCCCAGATAAACAAAACCAGCATTTTTCTGGCCAAGATAAAATTTGTGGATGCCGTAGTATCCTGCGGCAAGGCATATGCCAGATTTATCCAGTGGTTTTTCCTGTGTCCATAATATTCAACCTTGAATTTCATCTGCTGGTCTTCTGGCAGAGAACTTGCGTATTGCTGAATGATGTCCTGATCAATATTGTCCATGTACCCTCCGTTTAGGTTAAGATTTATATTTTTATATTAGGGTCATTTTTGATGCTGTCAAACCTTATGCTTGAGACAAACATGTCAATTTTCCAACAAGTTAAAAACTTTTTTCTCTTCAAACTGTCAAATAGTATTGCATGGACAAAAATGCACGCGACCTCCTAGATAGTGCGGTTCTGCAAAAGGGCTTCGCGCAATTTGGTCTGGATCCAGGATCGGCCAGACCTTGCGAGGCCTGCGAAAATTTTGTTTACGACTACGATGGCAAAATAATTGCGAGGTTTACCCACTCAAGCCACAGGACGCTTGAGCAGGTGCTTTCCGAGCTCGATTTTGTCTCTTATCTTTCTTGCAATGGGGTGCCTTGCTCCAGTCCTGTTCTCGGAGTGGATGGCAGATTGGGATACAGGATTGATGCAGGAGATTCCTATTTTGCAGTTTCTGCTTTTGAAAAAGCCAGGGGAGTGTCTCCTTCCAGGGAAAACACAACAAAGGAAGTAATATCAAGGCTTGGGCAGGTCATAGGGATGACCCACAGGCTGGCCAAATCTTATATTCCATCCCCGGGGATTGAAAAGAGACCACATCTTTTTGAAGATGAATACTACCTGAATCCAGAAAAACATTTCCTTGAGGGCGACATAGAGATGCTTCAGGCCTTCAGGAAGAATATGGACAGATGCAGGCTGATCGAAGCATCAACCGACAATTTTGGGCTGGTGCACACTGATTTCCATCAGGGGAACTTTTTTGTCGAAGATGGCGAAATAACGGTTTTTGATTTTGACGATTCGGCATATTTTTATTTTGCCGATGACCTTGCAATGCCGCTTTTTTACCGCATGTCCGGAGTAAGTGAAAACAGGGCCCAGATTGCGACAGAATTCTTTGCCAGCCTGATTGAGGGGTATAACAAGGAAAACATTTTAAGTGCAAACCAGCTTTATCTCATGGGTGATTTCTTTGCTCTCAGGGAGACCCTCCTTTTTGGCCTGATTGGAAGGTTTGTTGATTTGCAGAATATGAGTCCCGATAAAAAGGCCAAATTGATGGAACGGAGAAGCGCGATACTTTCTGGCAGGCCTTTCCTCGACATTGATTTCAGGCAATTTGCGTAAGGTTTCCAAAACATAAAAAAACTGGTAAAATCTTTCCACCAAAAATTGGAGGAGAGAAAATGGACAAGGACAATTTAAGACAGATTATCAATGTCGTTGCCACAGCGGCGATGATTTTTGTTAATTATCTTGCCAATGCACTCCCACTGGGTGGAAAAAATACTGGTGAACTTGCCGGTCTTTATTACAACGATCCGGTCAAGGTGTCCATCATCCCTTCACCCTATGCGTTTGCGATATGGGGGCTAATCTACCTCCTACTCGCTTTTTTTGTCGTCTACCAGGCGCTTCCGTCCCAAAAGGGAAATGAAATCTCCAGAAAGATTGGCTGGTGGTATTCTGTAACATGCCTGTTCAATATAATGTGGATTTTTTTCTGGCATCTGCTCGACCATGCATACTCCATTATTCCGATGCTGCTTTTGCTGCTTTCGCTAATAATGCTCTACCAGAAACTCGAAACAGGGAAAGCCGGAGTTTCGCTTGTGGACAGGCTGGCCTACAAGGCACCATTTTCCATATACCTTGGCTGGATAACAGTGGCAACCGTTGTCAATGTTTCGGTTTTTATTGTCACGGTTCCATCGCTCCACCAGTTCTTT
This sequence comes from Caldisericia bacterium, assembly GCA_017992555.1. Classification (GTDB taxonomy): domain Bacteria; phylum Caldisericota; class Caldisericia; order JAAYUI01; family JAAYUI01; genus JAAYUI01. The sequence continues at coordinate 76,679 of JAGOOK010000002.1, forward strand.
CTTTCCATTGCTTCTGCCGGAATCTGGTCGATCCTGATCTTGGTTGTGGCTACACTCATTGGCTCAGCGACGGCATTCATTAAAAAGGATTATCTCTACCCGCTTGTGCTGGTCTGGGCGCTTTTTGCAATTGCAATCAGGAACGATTTTTCTTCAATCATTGGCATAACTTCTATAATATGTGCATCATTGATGCTTATCGATTCAATAGTTGTTGTTATATTAAGGGTACGGAACAAGACGATCTGAAGATGCATTGCTTGTTGTTATATAGAATTTAACCAGAAACCAATTCAAGCTTGATTTGACGATTTTGAAGGCTTGTTGACTGGTATTCTGGCAGTAATATACTCATTCACAACAATGTAACCAAGGAAGGTGTTTTATGACATCCAGGTCTGTCATCAGGATCATGACGGTTTTAATGGTGTGTGCATCGATATTGGCACCTAGTTTTTCTGTAATCTCTCCTGGCACAGTTCAGGCGGCTATCAAACCAAGTTATCAAATTACTGCCTACACCATTGCGATGTCGCAAAACTTGAAGGATAACACCACCGACATTGTTTGCGAGATTGAATTCAAGGCCTTCCAGGACATCAAAAATGTTTACCTTTACATGGACCCGATATTCAAAGTGAAATCTGTAAAAGGATTGTCAGATTTCATCCAGGAAAAAGATCTGCTGATAATACCAGTCCAGGGCAAAAAAGACAAAACGTTTACAATTTCAATCAATTATGTTGCCAGATTGGCTGGAACAGAATATCCGGGCAGGGCATGGAATTATGTTGGGCAGGATGGGATTTACTTTTTCCAGTGGTGGTATCCTGTAACACTCTTTACCATAGCTGCTGGTTATTCCGATGTTATTTCAATGAATATAACTGCCAATCTGCCAATTGGATGGAAGGCTGCTTCTTCGGATATCATTTCAGAACAGATAAGCAAAGACAAAGCTTTCAATGAGATAAAAATCCAGTCCAGAGATCCATCCTTCTTCTACCATTTCATCGCAGGTCCATACGAAATACTGAAGATAGAAGATCCAAAGAAAGTTATTTCCAAGACTACATTCTTTGGCGCGAAGGACAAGCTTGATCGTGGAAAAGAAATATCATCTGCGATTTTCGATCTTCTGGCATACTACGAGTCTGTTTTTGGCACCCCTGCGCCAAAAAATTATATGGTCATCCAGATGCCTGATAAGTTTAAAACAGTTATTGCTGAAAGGGCGTCTCTCTTCATTCCAACAGCAGCTTTTGCCAAGGTTGAAGAGAAGGACAAAAAAGACAAAAAAATCCTTGATCTGGCCGATCCTGAATATCTGGCAGAAAGAGTTGCCTCCTCCTGGTGGGGTGGCACTGTATTCGGTGTTGGGCCGGAAGCCGAATTTCTTAACACATCGCTTTCAACGTATTCTGGGATCCTCTATATAGGCCAGAAACTTGGCGAATCAAAGATGATCGAGATGCTGAGGAAGGCAAGAGTCGAGTATTTTGAAAAAGTGCAGCCAAAGGATGAAAAACCGCTTTCCTCAATCACCCAGGAAGACAAACTGGATATCTATTTCAGGAAAAAAGGCCCACTGGTGTTCCACATGCTGCGCCAGGTAATCGGAGAAGCATCATTCTTCAAAGGACTCAAAAATTACGCAGGCAAGTTTGCTGGAAAGTTTGCCACCATATCTGACATCTCGCAGGAGTTGTCAAAGGCTTCTGGAATGAAGCTGGATTGGTTCTTTGAGCAGTGGGTAAATCAAGCTGGAAGGTTGACTTATAATATTGATTTTGTTCTCACCCCTGGTAAAAATCCTTACAAATACAAAATAACGCTGGAATCAAAAACTCCTTTCAAGATGCCTTTCAAGATTGATGTGATAATGACCGATCGAACAGTTGAGAGCTTTGACTGGGACCTCAATGATCCTGATATGGAAAAAATCCTTTCATCCAAGAAAGAACCTGTTGGAGCAAGGATCCACAACCCGGAAGGTTATATTCTTACAGACGAATCAATAGTCAACACTCTAACTAAAGGCCCAATTTCAAACTTCTTCTACCTTGGCAATTTCATCATTGCAGAAGGAACATGGCAGGGAAATGAGCTCATGGTGAAGGCTGCCGATGCCAGGGCGCAGTTCTACAAAAAGATGCTAAAAAAGTATTACAATCTTGATGTGCCAATAGTTTTGGACAAAGACCTCAATGCAGAAGATCTTAAAAAATATAATCTGATCCTGATTGGATGCACTGGTTGCAACAGCATCCTATACTATTTCTCGGACAAAATACCTGTCAAACTGAACCAGGAAGGCATGCATGTTCATGACACAATGATTCCAAACCCAGAGCGCGAAGGCGTTTATATCGTTCCCAATCCTTCAAACCCGTGGAGTATCGTACTTGCAGATGAATTTTTCTATTCTACCGACAATTTTGATACGCACAATCTGAATGTTGACTATTACCTGAGGAACCTTAAAACAGGAGACTCTACAAAGGGTTATTTCCACAAGTTTGACAAGAACCTCTGGGAAGCCCCTGTTACACCTGGAGTAAAACTGGATTCTCCAAAAAATAACCAGATTGAGATGTTTGAAAACACATTTACGCTCAAGGGTAATGCAACAACTGACTTCTACATCACTTATAATCAGGGAAACCCCAGGGTATTTGGCACTCCACCAAACAGAGAATTTATACCGGCAGGACCTTTTGAAAAGAAGATAGATTTTCTGAGGGGTAAAGAGTTTATAAATGATAGCCTTATAATTGACTCAAAGACCCAGTTTGCGACGTATACCAGAGTGCTGAAACTGGATTTCAGGGGAGAGATTGAACCTCCGAAAATCAAGCTCCCGCAGGTTGTCAGAAGGTTTAAACTGGGCCAGGATGTTGTGATAGACTGGGAAGCAACTGACAATGAAACCTTCGAGTCTGACATTCAATTTGCATGGTCTATTGATCGTAGTTCACCAACCCAGTTTGCAAAAGGCAAAAGGGCGACACTCAAAGGAATTAAGGTAGGCAAGCACACATTCAAGCTTTATGGAATCGATGCCAGGGGCAATATCAATGCATCAGTTCCGCCAGTTTCATTTGAGGTAGTCAAATAAAATGGGATTTGATGACTGGGCAAGATTTGTAGTCATAGGAGCACTAGGCATTGCAGTAGTTTTTCTTGTCGTGCTGCTAGTTGTTGAAAGAATCAAAGGCACCAACAAGGGCAAGCAAAAAAAATAGCAAAAAGGCACAAGAAAGCCAATTAAAAAAGCCCAGAAACTAATTAATTCTGGGCTTTTTTAATTTGGGTAATAGAGTTTATCTTCCCAACCCTATTTCTTATCATTGTTATGAAGGAATTCTGATCTTTAGAGGAGTATTTAAATTCCCCCTAAGAAATTATTTGGAATGCAATAGACTTGTTTTGACAAAGCTAATAGATCTTTACCCCCACCCCAGCAAATCTTGTTTTTTGTTTGAAGCGAAACTGAATTCCCACAACCCCACGCCGCATGTGCAATAAAAAAAGACGCCCCCTTTGGGGCGTCTTTTGCTTGATTATTTTGAAGGGTTTTTGATTACCAGACTTTCGCACCAGTGGAAGCTTTGAGACAAATTGTCTCCTGACCTACAGTGGCAGTGCTTCTTGATGTCACTACAACGTAGTCATTGGTGGTGGCTGGCCTGCAGGACGTTATGCCGCCAACGCTTGTTTTCCAGACTTCTTTGAGATTCTGGTCAAGACAGTAAATGATGCCGTTATCAGTTCCAAAGACAATGTTCGAGCCCTGGACAGCAGATGGCGAGCTATTTACGTAATCATCAGTCTTGAAGTATTCGAGTTTGGCGCCTGTTGAAGCATCCAGGCAGTACATTCCGTTACCTTTGTCGCTTACAGCCTGCGCACCAATAAAGACTCTTCCATTAATGACCAGTGGTGTTGATTTGCACCATCTGACATTGTTGTCGTAGAAGCTCCATACCTTTGTGCCTGAGAGAGCGTCAACCTTATATACACAACCATCGAGGGAGCCAAAATATAGATAGTAATTGTCGCCTTCCTTGACAAGGTTTGTGTCACATTCAATTGGCCCACCGTCATTGTATGGGTTTGCTGGATTGGGCCCCTTTCCGTCGGTCTCAAAAAAGGCGTTTTTCCATATTTTGGCGTTTTTGCCAGTTGCAAAGGTTATAGGATAAACTTTTCCTCTAATTGATCCTGCAAGCACAACATCTATTTTGTCAGTTTTAAGCCTTGCCGGTGTTCCATAAATCCATCCCTCGCCATCTTTCCATTCCCAGACAAGTTTTCCATTCATATCAAAAGACATGATTGTGCCCTTACCAGAGTTGAAGCCGGTGGTACCCAAAATTATTCCGTCATCAAAAACCATAGGTCTGCTGTAATGAGCCTTCTCGACCTTGGCTTTCCAGACTTCCTTGCCAGTTGCAAGCTCCAGGCAAACCAGGAACCTGTATGGAGCTTCTGCCAGTGTTAAAACCTGGTAGACTTTGTCTCCGTGTATGGTTGGTGAGGTGTAAACCCTGTCAACCGTCTGGTAGGGTTGTGGCCATGCTGGACTTTTATCGCTAAGCTTGAATGCCATTATTCCTGTTTCGCCCTTTACACCAACAACGATGTCTCCTGAAATGGCAGGGTTTGTTGACTGCCAGAAGCCACCAGCATCAGTGAAATTGCCTGTTGGAACGATAGTTAGCGCTGTGAGCGCAATGATCGCAATTATAAGGGAAGCGGTCTTTTTCATTTACAATGCCTCCAATTTGGACTTTTAACGATTTTAAGGGTGAAAATTGTCACGTCAACTTGACCAGCGTAAATTCAAGGGAAAGCTAAAGATTTATGTAAAGTTTTTTACTTTTGATTTTGGACATTTTTCTGCTAATAGGCTTGGTTTAAGATTGTTTTTCGACACTCTGCCTTGAGTTTTTGACCCATATTTGGCAAAATGCAAAACCATGAGTACTCTTTCGGGTTATAAAGGTAAAGCGTTGTCTGTCCTCACCTCTTTTAACGCAAGAGTTTGGGCGGACGTTGAAATTGAGACCGATAAAGGCAACTTTAGAGGCATCATCTTGCCAAGATCGGAACAAGCCGACGACCTGCACGTTGTCGTCAAACTCCAGACCGGCTACAACATCGGCCTCGCGGTTGATGGCATAAAAGCGGTCAAGGAGATTGGCTATAAGGAAGCCAAATACAAAATCCCGGAACAGGAATTCCCGTTTGACCCAAAAAAGCCAAACGTGACGCTACTTGGGACTGGCGGAACAATTGCATCCAGGCTTGATTACAGAACTGGTGCCGTTATCCCGGCTTTCACACCTGGCGAGCTTTATGGTGCAGTTCCCGAGCTTGCCGACATCTGCAACATGAAGACAGTAAAGCTCTTTGGTGTGTTCTCGGAGAATATGGGTCCAGAGCAGTACATAACACTTGCCGAGGCAATTGGCAGAGAAATATCAAACGGGGCTGATGGGATTGTCATTGGCCACGGAACAGACACAATGCACCATACAGCGGCTTGCCTTTCATTCATGGTGCAAGACTCCCCGGTTCCGATTGTAATGGTCGGTTCGCAGAGATCATCTGACAGACCCTCATCTGATGCGGCATTTAACCTAAGGTGTGCAAGCCATGCGGCATCCCGCGGCCCTATTGCCGAGGTGATGGTCTGCATGTTTGGCCCAACCTCTGACTCATACAACCTCCTCCACAGGGGCACAAGGGTGCGCAAGATGCACAGTTCCTACCGCTCAACTTTCAGAACAGTGTCCGATATTCCGCTTGCAATGTGCACGCCAGACAGCGTGACCCCGCTCAAAAAGGAATACAAGAGAAGAAGGTCAGACCGCAACGTCAAAGTGGACGCAGTTTTCGATGACAAAGTGGCGATTGTTTATTACTATCCGGCAATGAAGCCCGACATCATCGATTCCCTTGTTGAAAATGGCTACCACGGCATAGTTATTGCCGGAACAGGTCTTGGCCATGTCAATAAACCGCTTTATGAGCCGCTCAGAAGGGCCGTTCAAGCCGGTGTGCATGTCTTCATGACCGTACAGACACTTTGGGGTTTTGCACAGATGTACGTTTATGACACCGGCAGGGACCTCATGGAGCTTGGCGTAATTCCGGCCGCCAACATGCTTCCAGAAGTTGCGTATATCAAACTCGGCTGGACACTTGGCCACACAAGGGACAGGGATGAGGTCATGAAAATGATGCTCACCCCAATAAATGGTGAAATCACAGAACGTGAGCCGCATGACGGTTATCTCATTTTCCAGGGTGGACTGCCGGAAATTGAAGACTTCTTGGGCAAATATATCAGATAGCGCAAAAAAGCAATTTATATCTCCTTATATGCTGATTTATATCATATAAGGAGATATAAATTATCTTAGGCAATTTATTTCGTCTAATAATCACTTATAAGTATATTTTATAATTAATGATATTGTTAGAGAGCTTATATCCACTATTAGAATGAATAGTAAATATTTATAGCTAATAAGATACTATTATCCACTTTTCATTTGATTAGAGATGTAATATTCCTAATTTAGTATAATCAGGTTTTCGATGATTTTTTAACATTTTTTCTTATAATCACCCTCGTGAAAAGGATTCTTGTTTTTTTGATTTGTGGATTGATAGTGTTGACTGTGTCGGCAAACTCTGGCATTTGCATTGCTCCTCCGGTTTCAAAAAAAGACATCGCAAAACCAGTCCCCAAAGAGACCCAGAAGAAAATCTGGAAACTGGGCGACAGGATTGTTCCTGGCCCCATCCCGCCATCACTTGGAGCACCGGAGCCAGCGCTGGACATCTGGCGCGGAGAGGTTTTTGGCAGGGAAGCCGGTCTTTCGCTCCAGCTCGATGTCATAAAGCCAAAAGCCTGCAGGGGCCAGACAGTCCCGATTGCGGTTTATTTCCATGGCGGTGGATGGCGGAGTGGCAACAGGTATGGAATCTACAATACAATAAGAGTCGAACGCAAACTCCTGTACCAGATGGGTTTTGCAATAGCAAGCGTCGACTACAGGCTCTCCCAGCAGGCAAAGCACCCGGCGCAGATCAATGACTGCAAGCTTGCGATCCGCTATCTTCGCAAAAATGCAAAGAAATTCGGCATTGATCCGAACCGGATTGGTGTCTGGGGCCATTCTGCAGGCGGCCACCTGGTTGCTTTCCTTGGAACGGCCAACGAAAAAGACGGGCTTGAGGGCCCAGGCCTCCCAGGAATCTCAAGCAAACCCCAATGTGTTGTAGAACTGTATGGCCCGACCGACCTCACCCAGCCAGTGGGCGAAAATGGCTGGAGGGGCATAACCGAGGAACTGCTTGGGTGCAAGCCCAAGGTTTGCCTGGAAAAGGCCATCAATGCGTCGCCTGTCACCTATGCCGATAAAGATGACCCGCCAGAGCTGATAATCCACGGCGAAAATGACTCGGCAATCCTGTATCTTCAGGGTGAGTTGTTCGCAAGAAAATTGAAACAGGTTGGTGTCACATGCGCGCTGATAAAGGTCAAGAACGCGGAGCACCAGTTCACGCCGTACCCTGGCTATCTGAAAATCAGTCCTCCGCTGGCGAGGATCCGCTGGGTGATTGCCGCGCAGTTCTTCCGCTATCTGGAACCGGCGCTAAAGGGTGACCTGGATGTCGATGGAAGGGTCAACCTGAGGGACTTTGTCCTGATGTGCAAACAGAGCGGCTCTGTGGGCGCCGGAATGGACGGTTCGCCCGGGCCGGAGTGGTGGAACCCGATGGCCGATTTGAATTCAGACGGGCTGATTGATTTGAAAGATATGACGCTACTGCTGGGGATTGCTCTGCATACATCTGTAAAATAATTCTGGAAAACCTACAAAAAAACCTAGAATATTCTTTTTTTATGAACCCTATATTTTTATTGTAATGCATTTTGATGGTATTGGGAAGAAGAGGAAAAACTTCTATTGCAGGTGAATATCATCCGCAGGCGGTTTAGAATTGCCAAAAATAAAGGCCGTCAAAAAACGGCGGCCTTTTCAAAAAGATGCACATGCACAAACTTAAAGCAAAAACTAAAACTATTTGGGCATGATCACCGTGTCAATGGCGTGGATCAAACCGTTGTCGCTGGCAATGTCTGCCTTGACAACATGCGCGTCATTGACCTTTACCCCATCTTTTGTGTGGATGTGGATGTTTTGTCCTTCAACAGTTTTGAGCGTCTCAACCTTCGCAATTTCGTGTGAATCATGTTTTCCAGAGACAACATGATAGGTCAATATTTTCTTAAGTTGCGTTGGATCTTTCAGAAGGCTCTCAACTGTGCCTTTCGGCAATTTTGCAAATGCCTCGTCGGTTGGAGCAAAAACTGTGAATGGCCCCGGGCCTGCAAGCGTATTGTCTAAACCTGCCGTTTTCACTGCCTCAACGAGTGTCTTGAAATTCCCTGCCTTTGTTGCTGTTTCTATTATGTTAGACATCTAAACCTCTCTCCGATACCTCTTTACTGATATCTTTTTTAATATTAATTATTATATGCTATAAAAAATATATTGCTATACTTGATTTGTTTACATTTGCTTGTTGGAGGGTTCATACTTGGCAAGGGAAAACTACTCGCTGATACAGTGGTTATGGGTGCTGATCCATGTTTATGATTAATAAAGCATGCAAAGAAGAAGCTTTGATGGAGATTCCAGTTTTAAAAAGTTAACAATTAAAAAATAATTATTTCAAGCAATGATAATAATATCTTACCCGCAGGCGTTTGAAACGGTGACATTCATAATGGCCTTGCCGTCCTGCCCGATGGCCCTGTACATCTTCCCAAGCGCTTCAAGGCCGTCCTCCAGCTCGCAAGAGATCGTTGTTGACATCGGGTTTGTGAATGTCTCAAGCCCCATGCCGGAGATTGCCTGGATTGCCTCCATGACCCTCTCGCCGATTTTTTCTGTCCCCAGTGGGTAAACGGAAACCTGTATCATGACTTTCATTGTTGCACCGTTTTTCTGAAGCTGGCCACAATTGCCGCCCCTTTCTTACTTCCCTTGATGTTTCCCCAGGCCTCCTTTGCACCAAAACAGCAACTGTCTGTTGGGAGGAAGTGGACGCAAGCTGAGATACTGGTCAGTCCTGGCAAAAAATCTTGTAACTTCGAGAACGTCAGATATTTTGCGGTTTTGTAGACCTCGACTCCTTCCCTGGTTTTTGCCCATGGGCTGTCCGGGTTGAGTAACGCAATTACAGCAATGCCATTTGGCCTCAGGACCCTCCAGATTTCTTTTGCCGCCTGCTCCTGGTCATCCACAAACTCGAGTGCAAACGAGCAGAGGACTCTTTCAAAGGCCATGTTTTCGAATGGGAGTGCGGTCAGTTTACTGTTTACCAGCCTTGTGCTTGCTAGCTCTGGTTTTTTTGAGGCTGAATCAAGCATCCTTGTTGATTCATCGACGCCTGTGACCTTCATTCCTGATTTTACCAGCAAACTTGTGAAGATGCCCGTTCCGCAACCTGCATCGAGGCACTCGAGGCCTTTTTGTGGTCTGATGGCCTTCATTATTGCTGATGCCTCGGCCAAAAGTATCGCTTCCCCGAATTTTGTTGCAAAAAATGAATCATAATCTGAAGCAAAGCTGTCGAATAGCGCCATGTCTGCAATTATACCTGCATTTGTTTGCTGTTGGTTATAAATTTGGGTATTCGATTATGATTGTTTTTGTTTCCCCCTGCCATGTGACTTTTGCGCCAAGCGCCTCGGCTACAAATCTCAATGGAACCAGCGTTTTGCCTGACACGATGACCGGTGGTGAGGCGAGTTTGTATTCAGCACCGTTTACTTTCGCTTCCTTCTTCCCGATCCATATCTCGACGATGGTCTTACCAAGCTTGTAGATGACCTTCTTCTCGGATGCGACCCATGTGATCTCGGCAGAAAGCCTTTCGCCGATAAACCTCATAGGGACAAATGTCGAGCCGGTGAGAATCATTGGCGGAACATCAAGTGTGTATGTCGCCCCATCATCGGAAGTGGCAGTTTTCGAGCCAATCTGCATTGTCACCATGACATATTTTGTGACCATCACTCTGGCGGTTGCAGAAAGCCCGTTTTCATCTGTTGCAGTGACAATTATTTCTGTCAGGGTCTCTGTTTCTTTTATCGTTGCCGTGAATGCGCCATCTTCTTTTTGGGAAAGGCTCGCAACAAGTTCCTTTCCTTGCGGTGTTTTGAAGGACAGTTTGGCTCCTGGATCAGCTTTTCCGCTTAATGCAATCTCACCCTTCTTCTGGACAACAGTCCCAGAGTTTATGGTTACCTTTGGTGGTGTAACTCCAGTTGCAAAATTTGCTGTCTGGATTTCAGAAAGCGCCCCACCTTTGCAGGCAAAGATTATTTTGAGCTCGTGTTTGCCTTTCTGGAGGCCAGAGAGGATGAGCTCTCTTCCCTGTATCCAGTCCGAACCTTTTGCGCCATCAATGCTGTACGAATAGTCAAGGTTCTGGTTGAAAGATGCTTTCCAGTCAGAATTTTGGGAGCTTTTTGGCGCCTGCAATTCCGGCAGTGGGCACTCGTTTGATGCAGTCTGGAGGCCGAAGCACCATTTCTCGTAACAGAATGCTGATGAATGTTCGATCTCGAATGCACACTTCCCACCCCTTGTGTCCAGCTCTATGTTGATGTTGTTCTGGCCGGGTTTTATTGTTTGGGTCATCTCCTTGAATGTGAAACTTTCCCTGTCAAATCCTTTCCACGCGGCCCTGTATTCCCTTTTCGAATTGATGGTGAAAGTCTGTTTGAAGCTGTCCAGTTCGACTGTTCCTTGCATCCAGGGTGGATCAAGAATGTTTTCTCCCAGTGTGGCCATTGGGATGCCAGGTTTTTCGAGATTGAACGATAGCATGCACCCCTTGTCTCTTCTTGTGAAGATACCAGCGTAAGCAAGGTTTTCTGGCAAATCCCCAAGACCATTGTCCAGAATGTAGGTTTTTGCTGGTTCTGCTTCGTCATAGAAAACCTGTATGCCATCAAACTCTCCCATTATCTGTTTTCCTCGCCAGACAATCGAGTCGTTCTGTATTTTCACCATTCTGTTGCCGAGCTTTGCGCTTCCAAGCACTTTTAGCTGTGGCGTTGGCCCGACTAGAATAACGGGTTTTTTGGTGCTTCCTGCTAAATTGGATGTAATGCTTTCCCCACCATATTTTTGCACCCATGCTTCGGCCCTTTTCATTACATCTTCGCCATCACTAGGCTCATAGCATACAAGAGGTTTTTGCCACTTGAGCAAGGATACGATGTTCGCAGTAGACATGCTATGTACACGATCGTCATCCATTGGTATGATCCCATTGTAATCCGTAAAGGTAACGCCTGTTGCCATTTTGGGTAGCTGATACAGTTTTGTTTTGCCTGTTAGAACAAAGCTCTGGCTTTCTCCATCTACATAGTAGACCCTGAAGTTTGTTGGGTACTCTGTGGAATCGTTGTTTTTAAGGCTAAGAGTATCAATGATTTTTCCATCCTTGTTTTCCCTGAGAAGGCCAAATGATGTGGAAACCAACTTCGGTGAATTGAAAAATACTGACCAGAAATCAGTCAGATCAACTCCTGAGACTTCTTCAAGCGTAGCTTTCAAGTCTTTCAAAGTCGGGCCTTCGCCTGGGGTTTGTTTTGAGGAATCATATTTTTTCATAAACTCCTGCATTGCACTTTTGAACACATCATCGCCCAGTTTTCCCTTAAGTGCCCAAACAACAAGTGCACCCTTCTGGTAGACGATATAATCGACCCATTCGCATGCAGTGCTTGAAAGCGGTGGCTCATAGTCTTTTTTATTTTTGAAGTAAATATCCCTTACACTTTTCAGTTTTGCCTGCCCTTGCTCCGGAGACAGCGAATTGCAATAGAGGATCGCTGAGAATTCAGCAAAGGATTCCGAAAGCACCCTTTGATCTGGGTGCACCTTTGGATTGGGTATGATGCCATTGCCACCAAACCATGAGAGGTGTGCGCATTCATGGGCCAGAAAATCTGGAGCAAATGACTCTTCGTTGAGGTACGGGGAGTCTATGACCCATCCACCATCCAGCCCCTGACCATTGCCCCTTCTGCCTGTTTGTGCAGCTACGAAATAATCATTTTCACAGGGTTTATCGTAGTATTGCCCGAAAAAATCAGCAGTTGATTTTGCAGTTTTCAATATGGTTTTGAAAGAAGTATTGCCACCCCTGAAACCGTAGACTCTTACAGCATACTTCTCCCCCTCTTCCTTGAAAACTATGTAGTCTCCGCCAACCAGCT
>JAGOOK010000052.1 GCA_017992555.1 Caldisericia bacterium
GTGGTGCTTCGGCAATGCTCAACGTTTCTCTGAAGGTTTACGAATCAGACCCAAGACTCGAGTTCGTGCCTCGTTCTGCCTATATTGGATTGGGACAGGTAATGACGATTATGGTTTTAAACCCCAGTGAAATTGATTTGAATGTTGATATAATGCCAAAAGATCCATGGGTTCTTGTCTATCCGCCAACACTTGAAATTCCCTCCAGAAGCATGAGAGTTGTTGTGATAAAGACTTCATCCACGGCAGTTTCAGCAGGCTCTTTTCCTACCTCTCTGGACATAAAAGGCGGTGGCATTGAAGTCAATTATCCTGTTGTCGTAAATGTTGAGTCGGGGCTGAGCTTTAACCCCAGCGAAATTATTACGAATGAAGGCCAGATTGTGGTGACAAATAATCTTAAAAAGAGAGTTGTCATTGAAGCTAGACAGGCAACTGGCCTTGAAATTGATTTAAAACCATTTGCCCTTCAGCCCAAAGCCAAAAAGATCTACAACTTCAAACTCCTCGAAAATCATCCAGACGCAATAACTTTCAGGTTTTCAGGTGCATTGACAGATACCCAGAATATCCCCATAAAAAAATAATCTGCCACAATTAAAAAGGCCAGCTGAAGAGCTGGCCTTTTTGTTTTTAATGGTTTTTTGTTTTGTTGGTTAGACAGTAGGCCTTTCCGTCATGTGAGCCGAAAACGATCTTTCCCCCTGATATTGCGGCTGAGCTTCTAACTACACCCTGTGTCTGGAATTCGAATATCTTTTCTCCGTTTCTGCCATCCAGGCAGTAAAGATTACCATCTCAGGTCCCGACATATATTTTTTCGTTTGAATCAATTGCAGGCGAAGATGTGACTTTTCTGTCCTGCGACCTGAACGTCCAAATTTCATCACCTGTCAGCCCGTCAAGGCAGTGCAAGTAATTGTCATTTGCGCCGAAATAGACCCTTCCGGATGAACATGCGGCCGAAGATTCTATGTACTCTTTTGTATCAAATGACCACTGGAGTTTGCCGTCTTCCTGGGCAAGGCAACAGAATTTTCTGGCCCATGTCCCAAAGTATACCCTGTCGTAGGCAAGGGCTGGAACACACGTTATGCTGCCACCTGCATTGTATTCCCAGATGATGTTTCCGGTTTCAAAGTCCAGACAGTACATGGTGCCGTTCAACCCACCGATGAAAATCCGGCCATTTTTTAGGGCTGGCGAAGACTGTATGGGAGTGTTTGCCTCAAAAACCCATTTCTGATCGCCTGTTTTTGGATCTAGGCAGTAGACTTTTCCATCATTTGAGCCAAAGATGGCCTTTCCAGATGAAACCAGTGGTGATGAATGGATTCTGTCACCAGTCTTGAATTTGAAGACTTCCTTTCCATCTTTGCAGTCAAGGCACCTGAAATAACTGTCAAAGGAACCGAAGTACACCTTGCTGTCATCTATTGCAGGTGAAGAGTAGATACCATCTTTGCATTCATATCTCCATTTCAATTCTCCGGTGTCAATGTCGACACAATAGAAATTATTGTTATAACTGCCAAAGTAAACTGAGTTGTTCCAGATTGCCGGAGACGATTCCACGGCCCCCTGCCAGGCCTGAAAACTCCACAAGGCCTCCATTGACGATGGATCTTTCGGGCCGCATTCACCATCCGGGTGGCCGGTCCTTTCGGGGCCTCCACGGAACATCTGCCACTGACAGAAATCTTCAGTATTTTTCTTCTTTACGATTACTCGTGCAATTTCTTCCCAAGTCTCATTCTCAATGGTTATGTAGCCGGCCATTTCTTCATCTGTCCCTAGTTCCCATGCAACAGAAACCATTATGTATGCTGTTTTTTGTGGAGCGAGTTCAAATACTGTTTTTGAGAGCTTTATCCACGCCTCGCCAGTTTTGGCATTTAGAGAAAGGTAATCTCCAGTAAGGTTTGTCACCTTCAGCTGTTTTTCTGTGCCTGGCCTTTCAAAGACCATCTCGGCTGGCTCGATGGAAAAGAGAGGTTCCTGTTTTCCTCCAGCCTTTGTATCGCCAAAGCAATAAAGCGTCCCATGGTCGTTTCCAATGTATATCATGCCAGACATGCATGAGGGACTGCTGTGGATTATCAAGTCCTCGTAATGCCAGAACTCGGTCCCCTTTTCCAGGTCGAAACAGTGGAGTGATTGGCAGAGTGTGGCCTGGTAAACTTTGTCTCCCGCAATTATTGGGCTGGAGATCGCCCTGAATTTAGGCTTGAATGACCATAATGGCGTGCCGGTCTGTTCATTCAGACAGTGTATGTTGTAGTAAGATGCAAACACGATTCTCCCGGCCCCAACTGCTGGAGATGATTCGACTGGGCTTCCTGAATCAAAAGTCCAGTTTGATTTGCCTGTTTCAGAATTGAGACAGTAAAACGTTCCATCCATGCAGCCGAAATAAAGTGAATTGTTGGAAAATGCGGCAGCACTCTTGATTGCCCCGCCAGCCTTGAATGACCATGTTTCCCTGCCTGTCTTCTGGTCAAGGCAGTGAAGTGTTCCGCCCCAGTCCCCAAGACATACTTTGCCTTCAAAGATTGTCGGGCAAGCAAATGCTATTGTCTGGCCCGTTTCGAATGTCCACATGGTTTTCTTCGATGCAATGCTCTCACAGACTATCTTTCCGCTGGCAGTCCCGTAAAAAAGCAGGTCTCCCGAACAAATTACCGGTGTTGTTATCTCGGCTTTTCTTTCCCATTCCTTCTCGCCTGTTTCTGCATTGACACAGTAAAAGGTTTTTTGCCAGGTTGAGAAATACAGCTTACCCATAAAGATTGTGGGGGAGCAGACTATGCCACCATCTGTCCTTAGAGTCCATAGCTCTTTTCCGGATTCGCCATCAAGGCAGAGGAGCTTTTTGTCGAAATAGCCAACATAGATTTTTCCGCCTTCACCAACAACAGCGCAGTCTATTGAGGAATCTCCAGGTTTGCTCCAAATTATTTCCTGCATAATTTCTTTTGGTGCCTGTGATGCCGTTGTACAGCCGGTATTTTGGGGATCACCCCTGAAAGATGGCCATGAACTGGCCGGGAAGGACAAAATGTTTCTGTATGGTTTTGTGGTGCAACTGTCGCTAGCTGTTGGCTGTGGAGTAGGTGTTGTGGCAAAAACCAGCAAAATCAGTAAAAGAAATCCGGTTCCCTTTTTGCGCTCCATGTCATGATAATAACCTGGTTTGGTTAATTCCACACCAATTTTCTGTTAGGTCCTTTTGCCGTTTTCTGGTCTAGGTCTAGTGCTTGAAAGGCAACTTTTTGTCTGCAATAATGTGGCCATGAAAAAGACCTTGCTCTTTGTTACGGGTTTTGTTCTTCTGGCTGCCCTTGGCCTTGTGTGGTACTTTACAAGATATGTCCCTCCGAAAATTCCAGAGCTTGCCATCCCAGGTCTGGAAACTGTCAGCGAGGTTGAAAGGGATTACAGCCATGTTTTGCTTTCTGCAACAGTAAAATATCTTGGGAATTCCTATGTCTGTTCGCTTGACCTCAAGATAGGCAGTGACAGCAAGCTCATATTGCCAACCAAGGATCAGGTCTTTACGGCGATTGTCTCTGAAGAGGATGGGCTTGAGCTGTGGAGGGACAACAGAAAGATCGGCAAATTACCAATCGTTTTTATCTCAGACAAAAATGAGGATGGCTCGATATATCTTGTCGGGCCAGCAGGAGAGAGTCTGAGACCGGTTTTTGTGAAATCGGGAATGGTCAACCTTGCCACATTCAAGTATGACACGATCATAAGGGGCCAGGAAGGTGTAAGGGTCCAAATTTACAAGGAAACAAAACAGATTGATGATGGCAAACTCCCCATGATGGTCAGGCTCGGTGATAAAATAGGAAGGGCCGACATCAAGGACGGATTGCAGGTATGGGGGATAGGAGGTACCGGAGTTTTCAACGTTTATGCCGGATACACCCAGCTGAAAAAGGGTCAGAATGAAGTGATGCCGGTGGGCAGATTCACTGGCTCCGATGCGTGGTTTGACAAAGGAAAATTTCTCGGTGCATCTGATGTTGCCTATGCGCTTTCTGGCGAAAAGGTGAACATAATTGGCGAAGGGCAAAAAGAGGTCACCGTGCCAGGCATTGATACCACCCTTGTCGAGGGTGATCCTGTTCTGGCAGACGGGAGCATTGTTCTGGGTTCAAATGGCAAACTCGTTTCCCTGGACAAAACCGGTGCGATAAGAGAGCTCGGTTTTGCGCCATCTGGAAAGGCTATGGTATCAGGTAACCTCATTATTTCTGGTAAAGATGCTTTTGATACAAAAATCAGAAAAACATACAAAGTACCAGACAAGTATAATTTCTTGGCTGATGGTGTTTTTGTCACCATCCAGAACGGAAAACTGCTGGCCAGATCATTTGTCGATGGTTCACTAAAGACCCTTTGGGAAAAACCATGCAAGATTGATGATGGGCCGAGTATTTCTATTGTTTCTGGCAGTCTGGTGTTTTTGTACAAGGGCGACAGGTGCACCGAGTTTTTTGATGTGGGGACCGGCAAGTCTGGATATGACCAAGACTTGCTTGTTGAAAAACCAGAGATCGAGGTTGTTCAGGGTGAAGGCCTATGCTTCCCGTCTGGTTTGAGAATCAAAAATGGGATAGTCTGTGTAAACCAGAAGGGGAAGATGGTCTGGGGAAGGGCCGTGGAAAACCAGAAGCGTTTTGGGGCCTTCGGTGTCTGGGTAAACTCCAAGACGACCGCGGTAAACACCATCTATGACGTGCGAAATGGTAACGAGATCATGTACTGGGAATGGCCAACGATTGTCCCAAAAATAATAAATGCGGAATATCTCTGTTTTGTTTCAGGCAATGACCACACGGTTTTTGTAAAAAGAACGCTGAAAAAGTAGCCAGTTGCTTGGAGGGTTGTTTTGTTACCTTTTTGGCAAAGGCTTTTGTTTGAAAAAATAAGTGATAGTATTTATTTGTGAACATGGACAACAATAGAACAATTCTTGGTGTTGTAGGACTCATAACATTCGCCCTCGTTTTTTTGTTTAACTATCAGGTTGGTGCTTCACCTGCACCGTGGAGTACCACCGGGAAGCCAGTGGCATGGGCTATCTGGGCCGATG
>JAGOOK010000003.1 GCA_017992555.1 Caldisericia bacterium
AGCGTCATGAATGCAGATTGCGCATAAACCAGATATGCGCTTCCCAACAGGACCGAGTAGGAAAAGAGAATGCTTATCCATTCATTTCTGGAAAAAGACACCAGCAGGGCAAGAACTGATGCAAGAGCAAAAACCAAAAGGGATGACTTGAGTCTTCTTTCAGGGGCAAAGCTCATTGGTTGTCCACCCTTTTTTTGGATTTGCCTGTAGTTTTTGGTTCTTCTCCAACTTTTGTGACCCTTTTGCCCCTAAATCTTTTTTTCACTTCCGGGTTTTCAATGTTTTTTTCTTCGATATTTGCTGAAATAGCGGGTGCGGAATCAACCATTTTCTCGACTGGTTTGATGATTCTTGTGGTTTCGTGTTTTTGGTGTCTTTGGGTTCCGTATTCCTTGGAGAGACGCACGAGGAGCATGAGGAAAGCGATAACAACAAAAACACTTATTAAGCAAAGTATCCACCATGCCATGTCTCTTACTCTGCAAACCTTCAATTCTCCGGAGAGCTCCCCAAGCGTTGTTTTTAGCTCGCTTATGTTGCTTTTTGCGATCTGGAAAATCGCAATGTTGACTTCATCCATATGGGATTGCAGACTTATTTGGTCGCCTGGGATTTTATTTTGGGGGGGCATGCAGGAGTATTCGGAGTAGTCTTTGACGAGACTGACAAGTTCTTCCCTGCCTGTCTTGGGGGGCAATGGGAGCTGTGCCGATCTTACAAAACTTCGCAGATTGTCTCCGTAAAGCTGTGTTATTGCCTTGTTTATCCCGTCCTTGACGCATATCTGGAGAAATTCCAAAAGCCTTGCTTGAGATTCGTTTTGCTCGATATTTTGAATCCTTGCGGCCGCCCTTGCTATGACCTGAAGCGAGATTTCTTTTCCCTCTGCAGAAAGAGGGATCTCTTCTCCAGCAAAAACTATCCTGCAAAGTGACGCAAAAGATTGCAGGTCTGTTTTTTGGTAAATTGATGAAAAATAGAAAGAAAGTATCCTTTTTGTTTGCTCCAGGCAGTTTGGATAGAGTACTGAAAGAATTTCATAAAAAATGGGTTTTGTGGAACCTGTTTTTTTGAGGTAATCCGGTGTGACGACAAGCCTTATCGTATCAGAGTCAATAAATCTGGCCTGTTTGGCCAAAATGGACTGGTAGCTTGGAAAAACGTCGACATTCAGCTTGGTATTGGAGCGTCCAAGGTTGTCCTGTACCAGCTTGAATTGAGTTACAATATCGGCCTCGATTGTTGTTTTCTGGTAGCCAGTGGTTGAAAACCCGCTCGAAAAAGACACTTGTATGTCTTTGAGTGCGAATACACCTGAAAATGGGATTAGTACTACAAAAAACGCAATCAAAGCCGATACTGCTTTTCTCATCATTTAACTAACTCAACCATCCTGATGACCCAACTTACTGATGCCTCAAGGTCTGAAATTCGTAAAAATTCATCTTTTGAGTGGGGATTTTCAAAACCGACACCAACAACAACGGATGCAAGCCCCTTGGCATTGAAGATATTGGAAACTGATCCGCCACCAGAGCGCACAAATTGGGGCTTCAGGCCAACATCTTTGGCAGCTTGGGCGACAAGTGATGGAAGCGGGTCTGTTTCGCTGAATTTATATCCCATAAAAACCCGTTCTTTCGAGACTTCTATTGTAGCACCCGCTTTTTTGGCCTCTTCTTCAAACCTGTCAAGCATGTGCTTGGTTTGGGCATTCAGCTTGGCTTCGTCCCTTGACCTTGCTTCCATTTCAACCTTGCATTCCTCAGGGACGATGTTATTGGCCTTGCCACCACTTATGATGCCGACATTTGAAGTTGTTTCGTCATCAATTTTGCCAAGCTTCATTGATGCTATTGCTTTTGAAGCAATGACAATGGCTGAGATGCCCTTTTCAGGGGCGATTCCTGCGTGTGATGGTTTGCCCTTGATTGTGATTTTGCAAACATCCTGGTATGGGGCAGCAATGTTTATTCTTCCGGGTGCGCCATCAACATCCAAGATTATTGAATGTTTGCTTTCCAGTTTTGATGTGTCAAACTGTGCGGCGCCCCTGAGGCCTATCTCTTCGCAGATGTCAAAGACAACCTCTATTGTTGGGTGTGGCTTGTCCTTGATGCATTCAAACATTTCCAGGATGCAGGCCAAACCGGCCTTGTCATCGGCACCGAGAATTGTTGTTCCATCTGAGCGTATTATTCCATCAGCAATTTGTGGTTTTATGCCAATGCCAGGAACAACTGTGTCCTGGTGTGATGAGAACGCTATGGAACCAGGCAGGCTCCCTTTGAGCCTGCCCATGATGTTTCCACTGTTAGACCCTATTTTGCTTCCGGCATCATCTACCCATACTTCAAGGCCCAGTGATTTCAACTTGGCCACGAGGTAGTCGGTTACCGGCTTTTCTTTTCCTGATTCAGACGGGATCTGGACGAGGTCGAGAAAAGTTTTGAGGAGTCTTTTGCTATCCATTGATGTCAAAATTGAGGCCTGCATCGAGAACTTGCAGGTTTATTGGCAGATATTTTGCCTTTGCTTCACCAAGGGTTTGTTTGATGGCCTCTTTTGTTGATTCCACCTTAACTGCGCCAGTTGCTTTGACCACAACACCAAGAATGACTATGTTTGCGGCTTTTACCATCCCTGCTTTTTCTGCTATTTCGTTTGCGGGAACATAGATCGTCTTTATGTCGGTCCTTTTGGTTTTTTCTTTTATGAGGGAAGAATTGACGATGAGAATCCCGCCTGGGGCGACAAGGGGTTCAAAAGTCTTGAGTGACGGAAGGTTCATTACCACGCACACCTTTGGATGTGGAAGCACTGGTGAGGCAATCGGCTCATCCGAGATGACTATCGCACAATTTGCCGTTCCGCCCCTCATGGCCGGGCCATAAGAAGGGAGGAATGTGGCATAATTGCCTTCAAGAACACCCGCTTCGGCAAAGAGCTTGCCGAGCATCATTATTCCCTGTCCGCCAAATCCGGCGGCGACAAGTTCGTGTTGTGCCATCAGAGTCCCTCCGCAACTTTGAATTCACCGAGAGGATAATACTTCATTGTTTCCTCTTTGACCCTCTTGAGTGCATCAACTGGGGTCATTCCCCAGTTTGTCGGGCAGGTGGAAAGGATTTCAACGATGGAGTAGCCAAGGCCCTTGATCTGTGCAGTAAAGGCTTTTTTGATCGCAGCTTTTGTTTTGTTGATTCCAGGAACAGAAACAACATCTGTTCTGGCTATATAGGCTGGACCATTGAGCTGGGCGAGCATCTCGGAGACCCTGATTGGATAACCGTTTGCCTTTGCCGTTCTTCCGTATGGGGAAGTCTCGGTTTTCCAGCCCATCAGCGAGGTCGGGGCCATCTGTCCGCCGGTCATTCCATAAATGCCGTTGTTGACGAAAATGGTGGTGATGAGTTCACCCCTGGTGGCTGCGTGGACCATCTCGGCGGCGCCGATTGAAGCGAGGTCACCGTCTCCCTGATAGGTCATTACAAACCTGTCCGGGAGGGCTCTTTTGACGCCAGTGGCAACGGCCGGTGCACGACCATGGGCCGACTGGACTGAGTCAAAAGCGAAATAATCAACTGCAAGTGTGGAGCAACCAACTGGAAGAACGATGATTGCCTTCTGGAGGAGATCCATCTCTTCGATTACTTCGGCAACGAGTCTGTGGATGATGCCATGTGTGCATCCTGGGCAATAGCTCCTCGGGATGTCCATGAGCGGAGTCGGCATGTGATTGAGCTGTTCCATTACTTTGCCTCCTTCATAAGTTTGAGCATTACTTCGGAGATCTCGTTTGGTTCTGGCAGCATGCCGCCCTGGCGACCGTAGAAATGGACTGGTTTCTTGAATTCTGTTGAGAGTTTGACATCTTCGATCATCTGGCCAAAGCTCAGCTCAATATCAAGGAAGAACTTTACTCTTGGGTTTTCGGCCAGCGCAAGGAGCTGTTTCTTGGGGAACGGATAGAGGGTGATTGGTCTTATGAGGCCAACTTTGTGTCCCTTTGAGCGAAGGTCCTTGATTACAGTTTTGATGATACGGGCAACGGTTCCGTATGCAACGAAGACATATTCAGCATCAGCTGTTTCAACTTCCTCAAACCTGACTTCGTTCTTTTCGACATCGGCGTATTTTGCCCACATCTTCTTGTTCATCACTTCCAGGCCCTCTGGAAGAAGGTCGAATGAATTAACAAGATTTCTGGACCTCTTGCCCTGCATGCTGTCGGCCGCCCATGGTTTCTTGGGGAGCTTTTCGATGTCAACAAAACCTGGAAATTCCACTGCTTCCATCATCTGTCCCAAGAGACCATCAGAGAGCATCATCACCGGGTTGCGATATTTGTCGGCAAGATCGAAAGCCAACTGCATCAGGTCAATGCTTTCCTGGACTGTTGATGGTGCAAGGACTATGAGATGATAATCTCCGTGTCCACCACCTTTTACAGCCTGGAAATAATCACACTGTGCTGGGGCAATATCACCAAGACCTGGGCCGCCTCTGACAACATTCATCACCACTACTGGCAGTTCTGAGCCAGCTATGTATGAAAGTCCTTCCTGCATGAGTGAGATGCCTGGTGAGGATGATGTTGTGATTACTCTTTTGCCTGCAGCTGCGCATCCATAGAGCATGTTAATGGCTGCAACTTCTGATTCTGCCTGCAAAAATGTTCCATTTACCTCTGGAAGACGCCTTGCCATGTATGCTGGCGCTTCATTTTGTGGGGTGATTGGATAGCCAAAAAAATAGCGGCAACCTGCCCTTATGGCAGCTTCGCCGATAGCTTCGGCACCCTTCATTAAGAGTTTTTCGCCCATTTATAAAACCTACTTTCCTGAGAATTCCAGAGAGACTGGCTCTGTAGTGTAAACATGAGAGACGCCTTTCTGGTTGTCGAAGAGTGAGAGACCGAACAGATAAAAGCCTCCGTCTTCAAGTTTGTGCGCAAACTGGACCTGAGTCGGGTTTGCTGTTACAAGTTTCCTTTTAAACTCGACTGTCCAGGCTTTAGCCTGATCGTCGTATTTTGCCTGGCAAGCAATATCGCCTGTGCCAGGATTTTTTATGTAATATGGGACCATGAGACCCGCTGGCAGTCCTGTAGTGTCGGCCGGTACCTCAATCATTTTTGAAAGATCGCCGATAGTCATCAGAGAGTATGGGATTGTAAGTCTCTGCATAAATTCAGGGGACCTGGCATTGCGTTTGTTTATATAAAGCGAGCCTGGGAAATATGAGTAGGCACTTGTAGTTTCGAAGGTTTCTCCCTTTGGATCAACAGAGTTTGCCAATGGACCCACCACGTAATCATTTGCAGTGCCAAGTTGACCTGATTCTGCCGACATCCATGTCCAGATGTCGATGAATTCACCTTTGTCATTGGTGGCCATGTAGGAATTATCATGGCAAAGCACTGAACAGCCCTGTTTTGTAAATTCTTTTATTGGTGATGCTTCAAAGCCGAGAGCAAACATGTCTTGTTTTGGGAGTGAAGTTCCTGATTTGAACGTTCCGCCTTCCCTGACCTCCCATGGTTTCCCACCGATGTCCATGGACTCGTCCTTCCATGTTGCAAGAAGGAAGAAGTTTTCATCATCAAAAGCTGCTTTGAGAGTAACTTCATAGGTGTTTGCGCTATCCGAGACCTTGACGATGGTTGATTGGGCATTTGTCCAGGCCTCGTCGAGTTCTGAAGCAACTCCGTCAATCCTTGGCGCCAGCTCTGTGTACTCTGCAGTCACAACAGTGCCTGTTGGGGCTGATTCATAGGGTGCCGGAACGCTTGATGAAACGCTGACCGGCACAGAACCGCCACAACCTGCGGAAAAGGCGATTGCTACAAGGGCGATGCACGAAATGATAATGCTGGTTTTCCTCATTGACCTCTCCTTTGGTTACATTAAAAAAGCCCTCTCCATAAAATATCATTAAGAAGAAGGCTTATGTTTCTCACATCAATTTTTTATCACGCGGAAAAATAAGAGTCAAGGAGCCTTCTGGCTTGACAATACAAAGGTTTAACATAATTTCAATAATTCAGGAGGTTTAAAAATGAAAAGGTTTTTGTGCTTCGCGTCCTTGATCGTTATCCTCGCCTCATGTGGCGGAGAGGTTGAAGAAAAGATAGATACTACGCTGTGGGCAGGCTCTGGTGGGGACACCATGAGATCGTCCCTCGCGGCAGGTGAAATTGTGGCTCCCTTTGGCAAGATGTGGGAGACGGAAATCAATGGGCTTGGAGTGAGCTCCGTTGCTGTGGCACTTGTTCCACCCGAAGAAGAGAAAGATCGCCTGACCGCAGTCTACAGACTGGTAATCGCATCAGGAAATGACGGCGTTGTTTATGGTATTGATTTTGACACCGGCATGAAGATGTGGGAAAAGAGAGTTGAAGGCATGACAGGTAACCCCCTCTACTACAGTGGCAAGGTCTTTATTTCAACCACAAAAGGTTTCTGGTATTGCCTCAGTGCATGGACAGGGGATGAGATATGGTCAGCAAGATACTCCGAGAAAGAACTTGAAAGACCAGACAATGCAACAGCTGTGGTCTATTCTGGAAAGCTGTATTGTGTTCACTCAAATGGTGTACTCTTCTGTTTTGATGCGAATAAGGGAACCGAGCTGTGGAAAAAAGTCTTCAAGGATTCAATACAGTGTTCTCCAGTCGTGGTTGAGGACAAAATTATCCTTTCAACTTACGAGATGAACGTTGTTGCCCTTGACCCCAATAATGGCAACGAGCTTTGGAACTCAAAGCTTGAAAGTCCTGTCACAACCACATTAATATCCGATGGAAAACTGGTATTTGCTCCGCAAGCTTTTGGCATAGTGTCCGCATTTGATGTCGCCGATGGCAAAGAGGCCTGGAAGGTAAAAGCCTGTGAGACAATAGCTTATTCGCCATGCCTCACCAAAAGTGGATTGATGGCTATTCCCGATAAAAAAGCAGGGAAAATAGTTTTTGTCAGGTTGTCCAGTGGGGCTGTGGATTCGGAAGTAAAGGTCCCATGGCCATCATCAGGGCTTGTGGCGGCGGGTGAGATGGTCTGTTTTGCCACGGAAGATGGGAAAGTCTATACTGTTGATGCTGCAAAAAAACAGGCCATAGAATCTTTTGATTTTGGAACGAAGGGCGCTGATAACCGTTACAGAAAGTTTGGAGACCCCTGCATCATACAGGGAAGATTCTTTATATCTGATGGTGCATCCAAACTTTATATGTTCGTACCCAAGGGTTTTGAGCCAACAAAGATTGAGGATGGAAACACAATAATCCCCAGCAACAACCAACCAAAAGAGATAAAACAACCAAAAAATAATCCCTAGTGGTTTTTTGAGATTTCTTGCAGTATCTTTCTTGGGCCTATTGTAATAAGCAGGTCGTCACTATCGAGGACTTGCATTGGATCAGGGGGGATGAGCACCTCGTCCCCCCTTCTGATTGCTATTATCGTAGTCTGTTTCTCTTTCCTTAAATCCAGGTCAAGGATCTTCTTCCCTACCATGTAGTTTGGTGCCTGAAACTCGTAAATTGCATACTCGTCGGAAATCTCTATGAAATCCAGGAATGAAGTTCCTGTTATTCTATTGGCTATCCTTACGGCCATGTCCTGCTCAGGGAAGAAAATGTCATCTGCACCAATTTTTTGCAGGACCTTGGCATGGATGGTGCTTTCCGCCCTGGCAATAATGAAGCCTACCCCAAGGTCTTTTAGTGTTTGTGTCAGGAGGATATTTGATTCGATGTTTTTTGCAAAACCAATTACAGCAACATCGCATTGAGTCACTCCTGAGTCCCTAAGTTCTTGCTCGTTGATTGTGTGCAATCTGATTGCACTGGAAACGAGTCCTTCGATTTGATTGATCTTTTCAGGATCAATATCGACTGCAAGTACCCCGTAACCTTTTCTTTCAACTTCTGTGGCCAGGGCCATTCCAAACCGGCCAAGCCCGAATACTGCAACCTGAAGACCCATAAGGCACCTCCATTGCCAAATATAACACAATCCTTGACAGCATAAAGGGGGCATTTACAATGCTTCCGGAGGTAACGAGAATGCGTATTAAAATAATTGCAAAGAAACCTGCCTGCAGCAATATTGACGACGAAAACTGCAGGGAATGCCAGACCCCGTGCAAGTCGGCGGCCAAAACTGCAAACACAATTTCAAACCAGATTTGTGAGGCCAAGGGGGCAGATTCTCCCTGGATACTCTAGGTAAAATTCACGCTTTCAAGTTTAACAAAAAGACCCTGCTTTATGATTGCCAAGCGGGGTCTTTGCTTTTATCGGACGATGAAGCCCATGATCTTTTTACAAAAATAGAAGAGGGTTTTGACCCATTTAGTTTGCCTCCCGGCGAGGCCATGGAAATGGTTTTAGAGTTAATCAGCGAAGGCGTAATTCTCTCAAAGGTTGATTATCCGAAGCCGCAAAAGCTGTCCCCAAAATCTTTGTGCCTGATAGTTTCGCATGCCTGCAATATGGCGTGTACCTATTGCTCCCTTTCCAAAGCCACCATTGAGGGCAAACTGATGTCTCCTGAAACAGCAATCAAGGCCATGAAATGGCTGATTGATAATGCCCCTGGAACCAAGGTTGATGTGGATTTTTTTGGTGGAGAGCCCACGCTTGCCTGGAAAACTGTCAAAGCGGTGGTTGATTTTTCCAAGGAATATTCAAAAACCAAGAACAAAACTGTGCGTTTTTCCATGTCCACAAATGCGCTTGGTCTTACTGATGAAATGCTTAATTATTGCGATGAAAATTACATATCGCTCATCCTCAGCCTTGATGGCCCAAAGGCTGAAAATGACAGATGCAGGGTGCTAAAAGATGGCAGGCCATCTTTTGATGCTGTTTTGCCCAACATCATGAAGGTTGCCCAAAGAAGGCAAAGAGGGTGGTATGTAAGGGGCACCTACTCAAAAGAGACCATCAATTTTTCTAGTTCTGTTATTGCACTTCACAAGATGGGCATCAACAATCTGGCGTTTGAACCGGTTGTAAGCAATATTCCTGGAGTTGCTTTTTCAGAAAAAGACATCCCTGTAATCAGAGAAGAATATGAAAAATTGGCCAGATATCATGTTGAGTGTAAAAAAGCTGGCATACCAATAAAATTTTACCATTTTGAAATGGACCTTGATAATGGCCCCTGTGCGAGAAAATCTGCTGGTGGCTGTGGCGCCGGCGCAGAGTATCTGGCGGTATCACCTGATGAAAAGATTTGGCCATGCCACCAGTTTGACACCGAAAAAGATTTTTGCCTTGGAACGCTCGATGATCCGCCCACACAGGCCATTTATGACGAATACACCATCAAAAACCACCTGACTGGCAAAAAAGAGTGTCCTGACTGTTGGGCCGCGTATCTTTGTTCTGGCGGTTGCATTGCCTCAAACAAATTGCAAGAGGGCGACGTTCTCTTGCCCTACAAAATGGGTTGCCTTATTCAAAAGATAAGGCTGGAAGCCGCCCTCTGGGTTTATTCCGAACTCAGGGAGTAAAAACCTCTTTTACAAGCACCTCAAGCTCGTCCATCATCTTGTCCAGCTCGTAGGTCGTTGTTGCTTCAGTCTGGTTGGAAGGGTCCTGGACCATTTTTCTTCTGGCAATCCAACCAGATTCAAACGAGGATGCAAGTTCTTTTATCCTGGCAACTTTTTCTGGTGTGGCATTTTTGTATTTTCCAGATAGTAAATTACCCATGTCCTGTATGAGTTTCAGATCATCGCTGATGGCAAAATACCTTTTGTCCAGGTCACTCATTGCCGACCGTTTTTCTTTTTGTATCCTGTCCGTCACAGACTTTTTAGTGAAGTAAAGTATCACTCCAAGTAGAATGCCTGCAACAACAGCGCCGAGTAAAAACAGCAATACGTTCATTATTTACCTTTCAGCTGCTGGAGCCTCTTTTTGATCTCGTCTTCCTCACCTATCGAAGCAATTTCATCATCAAGAGAATTTGCTGCAGAGCCCAACTCTGAAAGTGCGGAAACCTTGTTCTCTTTCTTTATGACCCTCTGCTCGAGTTCGTCGAATGTTGCCCCAATATCAACAACATTGATGTTTCCCATCGTCTTTATGACCTTTTCCTGTGCTTTGGCTGCTTTGCTTCTTGCAATGAGTTCGTCCATCTTGACTTCGGCTTCTTCAATCTTGGCCTTGAGGGCGGCAATGACATCTTTCAGTTTTACGTTCAGCTCGGTCTGCCTTGTATATGCTTCTTCGGCACTCTTTTGTTGTTTTTCAAGGGTAATCACCCTGGCCATGCATTTTTTTGCAAGCTCTTCCTTGTTTGCAGCAAGCGCCTGTTGCGCTGCATCGTTGTATTTCTTAAGGTCAAACTTGATGTCTGCAAGCCTCATTTCGGTTTGCTTTGAAACGGCCATTGCCTCTGCGGTGGCATCGGTTGCCTCTGCCAGGTCCTGTTTCATCTGGTCAATCCTCAGTGGGAGCATTTTCTCCGGATCTTCCATCTTTGTCAGCCAATCGTTAACGTTTGATTGTAAAATATCGCCAATTCTTTGCCAAAAACTTGCCATTTAACACCTCCTGGTATTGATTGTAACTCAATAATCTGATTACAATCAATACCCTTATACACTTGATACAAAAAAGTATTTGTGGCAATATTTGCCCCGTGACTACATTCCAATATTATTCTAGATTGCTTAAGCCATATAGATGGAAATATGTTTTGGCCATGATCGGTGTTTTAGTGAACACCTCGGATATGCTTGTTCCAATGTTTATTTCAACAAGCATTGATGCTGCGTATCTTAAGAAACCAGATGCAAAATATATAATTTTGTCGGCTTTGCTTTGGGTTGTTGGTATTGCGGTTGTGAGGTCCTTTACGTTTGTGGCCAGCAGATATGTCCTTGTTGGCGTATCAAGACACACAGCTTATGATCTGAGAAACACCATCTATGATAAAATCTTGAGACTGCCTGACAAATTTTTTGTTGGGATGTCTACCGGCGAAATAATGAACAGGGCATCTTCTGATGTCCAGTCAATCACCATGTTTCTTGGTATGGGTGGAAATCTTTTCCCGAACGCTGTTTTGAGAACAATACTTGGTACGATATTGATGATATCAATATCGTGGAAGCTTGCCATACCAATTTTACTTTTTGTGCCAGTACTCTTCTTCATTGAATATCTTTTTGGAAAAAAGATATTCAAGCTTTACAGGACTCTTCAGGATTATTCTGACAAAGTTGTAAGCAGGGTCCAGGAAAATTACTCTGGTGCCAGAACCGTAAGATCATACAACCAGGGAGATCATGAAAAGAGGATGTACAAGGGGATGATGGACAAGTATGTACAGACCATCAAACCGCTCAACATAATGGACGCCCTCTTCTGGCCTGTCCTGAACATGGCAAGCTGGATGCCAATACTGGTGATCCTTTGGTATGGTGGTATTTTATATATGAAGGGCCAGTTAACCCTCGGCGGTCTGTCTGCTTTTATCGCCTATGTTAGTCTCATGATCTGGCCAATCATCAATCTTGGATGGGTGACAAATCTTTACCAAAGGTCAAATGCTTCGCTCAAGAGGATTGTTGAAATCACAGAAGTTGTTCCTGATATCAAATCTCCACAAAACCCATACAAACCAGAAACCATTGAGGGAAACATAGAGCTGAAAGATGTCAAATTGTCTTATGGTACAAACATCAACTCCATAGACGGAATCTCCATTACTATTCCAAAAGGGCAGGTTGTGGGTGTTGTTGGCCCGGTTGGTTCGGGGAAAAGCTCTTTTGGAAAACTTTTGCTTAGAGTCTGGGACTCTGATTCTGGCGAAGTGAGCATTGATGGTGTTGATATAAAAAAGTGGGATCTCAAAATGCTCAGGAAGTCTTTTGGCTATGTTCCGCAAGACAATTTCCTTTTCTCCACTTCAATTGGAGAAAATATAGCTTTTGCAAAACCTGATGCCACCAGGGAAGAAATCGAAAAAGTGGCAGAGATGGTCCAGATAAAGGACGAGATTGAGAAGTTCCCACAAAGTTTTGATACAGTGGTTGGTGAAAGGGGAGTAACGCTTTCTGGTGGACAAAGGCAAAGAGTCGCTATTGCAAGGGCATTGCTCCTTGATCCACCCATGATGCTTCTGGATGATCCCTTGTCTGCAGTTGATACTTCAACTGAGGATGCAATCATTGATACGCTCAAGCCGATAATAAAGGGCAGGACAACAATAATAATTGCCCACAGGGTAAGTGCAATGAGGCTTGCCGATAGGATCGTGGTCCTCGACAAGGGCAGAATTGTGGAGGATGGCACCCACCAGGAGTTGATGGCAAAAGGCGGTTATTACGCTGACCTTGTTGAAAAACAGAGACTGGCCACTCAGATAGGCCAGGAGGGCATCGATGCCTGAGTACATACACGAAGAAGAAGCCCTTGGAAAAGCTTATGATTCAAGGCTCATAAAAAGACTTCTAAAATACCTGAAACCATATGTTGGCAAAACAATCCTTTCTTTGCTGATGCTCATTTTCTGGACGGCCCTGAGGCTTGCTTCGCCGATAATTATGAAGCTTGCTCTTGATAAGTACATTAGCAAAGGGGACATCAAAGGCCTAGGGATTCTTATGCTTGCGATGTTTACCCTGATTATCTTCCAGTCCATTATCAGGTATTATCAGATCCTTATCATGTCTTTCATTGGCCAGTATCTCATGAGGGATATGAGGCGCCAGATTTTTGACAAATTGCAAGATATCCAGATGTCGTTTTTCGACCATAATCCGGTTGGAAGGCTCATCACAAGAATAACATCAGATGTTGACGCGATTTACGAGTTTCTGACTCAGGGCATAATAACCCTCATAACAGATGTGACGATCGTTATCGGTTCCACAATAATGCTCTTCATCCTCCAGCCAACACTTGCGCTTATCGCTGTTTCGATTATGCCCCCAATGATGATTGCGGCGGTGGTGTTTAAAAATCTGGCAACCAAGTTCTACAGGGAGGTCAGGGTCAAGACAGCAAAGGTCAATGCTTTCCTCCAGGAGAGCATCACTGGTGTTCGTACCATCCAGTGGAGCGGCAGGGAAGACATAAACAAAGGCATGTTTGCCAAAATTTCCGGAGAGCTCAAGGGCAGCCAGCTCAAGGCTGTTTTTAATTACACAGTTTTCTTCCAGGCGATCGACCTGTTTGAAACAGTTGCAACGGGTTTTGTCGTCTGGTATGGAAGCTTGCTGGTGCTCAAGGTGGCAATAACTGTCGGACTTCTTGTGGCTTTTACATCGTACCTAAAGGAATTTTATGCCTCGATGTATGATATATCCGACCATTTTAACACCATGCAGGAAGCGATGACCTCCTCAGAGAGAATATTCAAGCTTCTTGATGAACCCGTTGTCATAAAAGAAAAAGTTGATGCTATCTGGCCGGAAGAGCCAATCAACGGTCATGTTGAATTTCAGAATGTACAACTGGAATATCAGCCCGGTCAGCCTGTCCTTAAGGGTGTGTCGTTTGAAGTAAAACCAGGCCAGAAGGTGGCCGTTGTCGGGCCAACTGGTGCCGGTAAGTCCAGTATCATCAGCCTCCTCTCAAGACTTTATGACATCCAGGGTGGAGACATAAAAATTGATGGCCACTCAATATACGACCTCAAACTAGGCTATCTGAGAAGCCAGATATCCGTTGTGCTTCAGGACCCGTTCATCTTTTCAGGCCCAATCATTGATAATATAACTCTCCTCTCGCCTATCAGCAGGGAAAAAGCCAGAGAAGCAGCCAGACTCGTTGGCGCCGAGGATTTCATCCTTAAATTGCCTGAGGGGTATGACTACGTTCTGACCGAAAGAGGGGCGACACTCTCTGTTGGCCAGCGCCAGCTCCTCTCCTTCGCCAGGGCAATTGCCCACGACCCAAGGATACTTGTCCTGGACGAGGCAACAAGCTCTATCGACACGGCCTCTGAAACGCTGATCCAGGAAGCCATGAAAAACATGATGGCTGGTAGGACCTCGATTGTTGTGGCCCACAGGCTCTCAACCATCAAGGATGCCGATCTTGTGCTGGTTATCTCTGATGGAAAGATTGCAGAGAGCGGATCACACGATGAGCTTTTGAAAAAGGGCGGAATGTACAAGACCCTTTATGAGCTCCAGTTCAAAGCCCAGGAAAGAAATTCATAACAAAGTAAAAAACAGCCCCTCTCTTGGAGGGGCTGTTGGAAAACGAATGCCAAACTTTTCAATCAGTGCGAACAGAAAACCATTCAAAATATCCCCTTTCCTGGTAAACGGAAAGCCACTCAAATCCTTCTCCCTCTGGGAGAAGGAAAAAAAGATGAGGGGGGTTTTAAAGACCTTCAAAACCACCCAAAAACCACCTCACCCGGACCCTCTCCTGGAAGGAGAGGGTCAAAAATATAAAACAAAACCCTACCCTGAAAAGAGAGGATCAGAATGGAAGCCTCTTTCCTGAAAAAAAGGCTTTTATATTCAATCAGATGAGGGTGACCACAAAACCTACTACTGCCCCGCCAACTGCGCCTGTTCCAATGATCGGTGCGTAGACCCTTGTGATTAATGCAGATGGAAGGCTGAGCGCGAGGCCCACCAGAAAACCTGTTAGGATTGGGTTGATGCCCAGTTCCAGGTTCGGGATGAGAAAACCGATTGCAAAGCGGTCAATGAAGGCTGAAGAGATGGCTTCTGCTTTGCGGCGCGCATCTGGATATTTCATTGGCAGCATGGCTATGATGTCCAAAAGGCCAAAAACCAGTCCACATAATAATCCCAAGTATATCTTATCCATGTTTTGATTATGGCGGGCTTGTTTCCAAAATACAACAAGTTCAAATTTTTGGCTTGTGTTTGTTGTTTCGATTCTCGATCGTTCTTGATTATTTAAATTTGAATATCCACAGAGTGGAAATTTGGTATGAATTCCCAATATTAATCTATTTTTGAGGTAGTTTTTTAAATAAAAAAGCCGGAGGCAAAACCTCCGGCTTTTTAGCTTAGTTTTTCAGGGACTATCAGACAAGCCCGAATTTTTCGATGTTTGCGTCGGCAATTATCTGAATCTGTGCGATTACCTTTTTGCCTTCGTCTGATTTGAGCAGGTGCTTGAAACGGCTCTGGGTTTTGAGGTAGTCTTCCACAGGGACTTTTTTGGCTATTTTCTGGACTTTTACAAGCTGCCCGTCTTCGTATTCGATGACGGGGAAAAGGCCCGTATTTACAGCCAGTTTTGCGATCTCGACTGCTTTGTCCGAATCAAAACCCCAGCCAAGCGGGCATGGAGCGTGGAAATGGATGTAGGACGGGCCGACTGTTTCGACTGCTTTTTTTACCTTGCGCTCGAGGTCCTTCGGATTGGCAAGGCTCACTGTGGCGACATATTTGACCCTGTGTGCATTTGCAATTGCGATCATGTCTTTTTTGAGGGTCTGGTTGCCCATGGACTCCGAGCCAGACGGGGAGGTAGTTGTGTTTGCATTGAACGGGGTTTGCGAGGAGCGCTGGATGCCTGTGTTCATGTATGCCTCGTTGTCCAGGCAGACGTAAAGAATATTGTGTCCTCTCTCCCACATTCCGGAGATGCAGCCTATTCCAATGTCGGCTGTTGCGCCATCGCCGCCCATTGCGACGACCTTGATGCCTGTTTTGCCTCTTGCTTTGAGGGCTACCTCTACGCCAGATGCGATTGCGGAGCTGTTCTCAAAGAGCGAATGCACCCATGGCACTTCCCAGGCGGACTGTGGATATTTTGAGGTGAAAATCTCGGAACAACCCGTTGCGTTGGCAACTATACAGTTTGGACCGATTGCATCGATAATCAGCCTCATGCCGAGTGCTTCACCGCAACCTGCACAGGCGGTGTGACCAGGGGCCAGAAGGTGCTTTTTCATCAGTTTTTGCTTAAGGTCTTCCATTATTCCTCCAGAAGGTCCGGCCTGAGCCCGACCCATTCGGAACGGTGGGTCCCGGGGTTTGGCCTGTTGATCATTCCGATTATCTCGTCTTCATGGATGTCCCTGCCACCGAGGCCGTAGATAAAGCTGTCAATTGCTGGTGGATTGGATATTCCATAAAGGGCGGCCCTGATTTCTGAGCCAAGGATTTCTCCATAACCTGCGGACATTGCTCTGTCCATGACAATGACGTGTTTCTTTCCAGAGAGGGCTTCCTTGACTTTTTCGGTCGGAAATGGTCTGAAAGTCTTGATCTTGAGGAGGCCAACTTTTTGGCCCTTGCTCCTGAGCGTGTCAACAGCTTCTTCGGCAAGACCAGTGATTGAACCCATGGCAACAACAACAGTATCGGCATCATCAAGCTTGTAGCTTCTTATGAGACCGCCTGACGGCCTTCCAAATTTCTTCTCAAATGATGCAGCAACTTCCTCAATTACCTTTGTGGATTCGAGGTTGGCCTTGTGCATCTGGTACCTGACGTCCATGTGGTATGCTGGCTCGGTAAAGCAACCCATTGTTATTGGATTGGCTGGGTCGAGCACCTGGAATGGCTTGTAGGAACCAAGGTATTCATCAACGAGTTTCTGGTCAGGGATGTTTACTGGTTCGAAGGTGTGGGTGATGAGGAAGCCATCAACGTTGACCATGTATGGTAGCTGGACCCTCTCGTCTTCGGCTATCTTGTAACCCATGATGTGAAGATCAAGCGATTCTTGTGCGTCTTCGGCAAATCCCATGATAAAACCGCTGTCGCGCATGAGCATTGCATCCTGCTGGTCAGACCAGATGGAAAGCGGTGCTGAAAGCGACCTGTTTGCACAGCACATTACGAGTGGAAGTCTCATTCCAGCGCAGTTGTAGAGCACCTCGAGCATGAGTGCCAGGCCCTGGGATGTTGTTGCAGTGTAGGCCCTGGAGCCGCCTGCAAGGGCGCCAAGAACGACCGATGCGGCACCAAACTCGGACTCGGTATTGACGAATTCGGTTTTGAGCTGGCCATCGGCGACCATTTTGGCGAGGTCCTCGACTATGTGCGTCTGTGGGGTGATTGGATATGCAGAGATGACGCCTGGCCTGCAAAGGGCGGCGCCGTGGGCTATTGCCAAGCTTCCTTCGATGAGTTCAATTGCCATTATCTCACCTCCAGGAGCATTTCAATGCATTTTACTGGGCAAATGTTTGCACAAATTCCGCAACCTTTGCAATAATCAAGATCTGCATCGTATTTGTGTTCTTTGTCCCCAAAAATTATCCCTTCCGGGCAGTATGTTTCGCATGTTCCGCATGCGATACACTTTGCGTGGTCAAATTTTGGGTAATAGTTGCGCCAAGAGCCGGTTTTGTTTTCTTTTGATGTTCCGGGCTTGACGTTAATTCCTGGTTTCAACATCTTGCTCATTTGGCCTCCTTTGCCGCATTGTAGGCCTTCCTGCAGGCCCTGGCGTTTTTTTCGCCAAGCTCGCCTGGGAACCTTTCCTTGACGGCCTTTTCGACCGATTCAATTTTAATGAGCCCTGTGGCTCCGGCAAATGCACCGATCATTACGGTGTTCGGGATTGGTCTGCCAATTTCTTCTACGGCAATTTCCAGTGCCGGGACAGTTATTATCCTGGCCTTTGTTTTAAGGCCAAGCTCTTCCGGTTTTTTTGCCGTATTGACGATCACGAGGCCATCTTCCTTGAGTCCGAACAGAAGATCGACAACACCGATCAAAGTTGGGTCCTGGATGATCAGGAAATCTGGATGAAGGATCTGGGCCCTTGTCCTGATTTTCTTGTCAGAAATTCTGGCGAAGGCCTGAATGGGCGCACCTTTGCGCTCGGAACCGAAGCTTGGGAATGCCTGGGAATTCTGTCCGTCCAGGAATGCCGCAACAGCAAGGATTTCCGAAGCGGTGACGCACCCTTGACCTCCGCGGCCGTGAATGCGTATCTCTTTCATTTTTTCTCACCTTTCCAATTGTATTATGAGCCACGGTGGATTATAAACACAAAGGCACTTTATCAAAGGGTGGTATGGTAAACATGGACGAAATAAAAAATGCTGTTGATCTGCTATTAAAAGCAGGCAGAGTTTCAGCTCTTACGGGGGCTGGGATGTCTGCCGAGAGTGGCATACAGACTTTCCGTGACAAAGATGGCGTCTGGACAAAGATGGATCCGATGAAATGGGCAACCAGAGAGGGCTACCTTGAAAACCCAAAGCTCGTGTGGGAATGGTATGAAGCTAGAAGAAACCAGGTGAAAAACTCAAAACCGAATGATGGACATTGTGCAATGGCGGAATTTGAGAACATTTTCGGTCATTTTTCGGTTGCTACACAAAATATAGACGGTTTTCACAAGCTTTCTGGTTCAAAAAACGTGTATGAGCTCCATGGCAACATATTCAGAAACAAGTGCTTCGATGAAGACAAAATCCTTGAAGAACTTGATGAAACAAGCATTCCACCAAGATGCCCCTATTGTGGTTCTTTAGCCAGGCCTGATGTGGTGTGGTTTGGGGAGATACTACCGCAAGAAGTTTGGGAAGCTGCTTTTGATGATGCAAAAAACTCTGATTTCTACATGGTGGTTGGTACTTCAGGGGCTGTCTATCCTGCCGCTGGCCTTGCCGGGATTGCAAAAAAGAATGGTGCAAAGGTAATCATTGTAAATCCTGAGGACTCCGAGATTGATTTGCTGGCAGATGTTTTGATAAAAGGCAAATCGGGAGAGGTTCTGCCAGAAATTCTCAGAGGGCTTCAAGCCAGTAAATAGCCCGGATTGCCCATAAAGATTCCAAAAATAATCTATCTTCTCCCTGCCAGTTTCTGGCAAAAGATTGACAAAGCCTTCTTTTGGAAATAATTTAAATGTAATCTGATGTTGTCAGGAGGACGAGATGAAAAGAGTTATTTTCGCAGTCTTTTTGATATCGGCAATAGCTATCCTGTTTGTTGGCCCTGCCTTCTCGCAGGAAAACAAAAATTCACTACCGCCAACAACTATTACGGGCGTTCCATCCACGCCAGACGAGATAATGGCTGCCCAGAAAAGAAATTATGTCCAGTTTCCAATTTTAAATGGCAAATATGGCCAGATATGGCTTACTCCCAAGGGGGAGGCAAAAATAACCGCCAGAAACATAAAGGGGCTTATTACAGGTGATATTATCGAAGTTGATAATGACGGGACAAGCGCCTGCTCAATTGATTTTGACAACTTTACCTCAGTCTATCTCAAAACGGACAGTGCCATCGAATTTGTCGACACCACACCAACAAAAATGAAAATAAGGCTTTTGAAAGGTGACATGCTCTTTGTTTCAAAAAAATCCTCAGGGATCGAGCTTGTCCAGGACGGTTGGGCAACCCAGGGGCTTGAAGGAACGTTCACCTTTTCGGTGACCAGAGACAGCTCCGAAATGAGCGTTGTTGAAGGCACGACTGCATTCAAAATAGAAAAACTAGGTTCCGTTTACAAAATAGACGCGGGCAACACTGCAATAATAACGAAGGATGGCATTGGCGAAATTGACCCGACTGGCATATCGCCGTTGCGCTTCTGGGACGACACCATATCAAACCTGAACCCGACACTGCCAAAATCAAAAGAAGCTGTTGAACCATCAACTGCTTTTTCGCTTGGCGCAATTCTGCTGATTGTTGTTGCGGCAATCATCGTTGGTTTGCTTGTCTACATTGCCTACAGGACAATCAACAAGAGGCCAAAGGTGGAGATCGAAAGGGTTGATGAGCCGAAGCCGCGCACAGAGGATATTGTCGCATCCGAGATTGAGGAAATCACCACTGACGAGACGATAATAAAGTAATGCTTTGAAAATAAGAGAGGCAAAGAACTTATGATTAAATATTTTGATTGCATAATACCTGTATTGAAAGTTCTTTCTGACGGCAAGGAGTGGAAGAAAAAAGATGTTTATGAGCCAGTGGCGAAAATGATGGGTTTAACAGAGGAAGAAAAGAATGAAAGACTTACCTCTGGTTCATTGAAGTATCAAAACAGGGTTGCATGGTCTTTTTTGTATCTAACAAAATCTGGTCTTATTGTGAGAACAAAGCCTGCTTTTGTCATGATCACCGAGGACGGTAAGAATTTGTTGAAAGATAACCCGGCCAAAATAGACAACAATTTCCTGATGGAGCGATACCCTAAATATAGAGAATGGGTTTCAAATTACACTCAAAGAGAACAAAAGAAAGATGACGGTAAAAAGGAAGCACTGGAGGGATTTGATACTTGTAGGAGTGTGACCCCCGAAGAAGAGATAGATCGAGCTTGCAGGGATTTGAGGGAAAACCTTGCAGACGAGTTGCTTGAAACAGTAAAGAGGGTCGACCCGTCATTTTTTGAAAAACTTGTCATCGACCTGCTTTTGAAGATGGGCTATGGTGGTTCGAGGGCCGAGGCTGGCAAGGCAGTTGGAAAAACAGGTGATGGCGGGATTGATGGCATTATTGATGAAGACAAGCTTGGTCTGGACAAGATCTATATCCAGGCCAAGAGGTGGGAAAATACCGTTGGAAGACCGATTGTTCAAGCTTTTGTGGGCAGTCTGGCTGGCAATCACTCAAAAAAAGGCATTTTTATCACTACTTCTGATT
Organism: Caldisericia bacterium; assembly: GCA_017992555.1. Classification (GTDB taxonomy): domain Bacteria; phylum Caldisericota; class Caldisericia; order JAAYUI01; family JAAYUI01; genus JAAYUI01. The sequence goes on from JAGOOK010000003.1 coordinate 20,584, forward strand.
TCACAAAAGATGCCAGGGAATACATAGATAAAATTGACAGCCGGATTTCGCTTGTTGATGGCAGGAAGCTCGTTGAGTTAATGATTGACCACGGGCTTGGCGTAAGCACGAGCAATACATACGAAATCAAGAAAGTCGACAGGGACTATTTCCCTGAGGACCTATTCTAGTTCGTCCTGGTCTTTTGGCACAAAATTGAATTTGTTGCCGGCCGCCTGGTAGCCTTCCTTTATCAGAAAAAGGCAAGCCTGTGCGGCTTTTTTTACTGCCTCCCTCAATCCATCGTCTTTGGCCCTTGAAAGGACAAAATCAACGACTTCATCTTTTGTCTCCGGCCTTCCGACGCCTATTTTGATCCTGTAGAAATCGGATTTTCCGGTTTCTTTTATGATGGATGCAATTCCCTTGTGCCCGCCATTTGAACCGCTTTTTCTGATTCTAAGCGCTCCTGAAGGAAGGTCTATGTCATCATGAATGATTATCCAGTGGTCGGAAGGCACCTCATTGGCATTTGCGAGACACCCGACTGGCCCACCAGACAGATTCATGAAAGAAAGAGGTTTTGCAATCACAAATTTCATTTCATCAAATTCCAGCCTGGCGATTTTGGCCCCGCAGGACATCCTTGAAATCCTTGCTTTCAATGATTTTGCAAGGGTATCCACAGCATCAAAACCGACATTGTGCCGCGTGTGCGCGTATTTGAGCCCGGGGTTGCCGAGTCCTACTATGAGCCATTTTTCCATACGGGAACATTATCTACAAAAAAGTCCGGCAGTCACGATTAAATTATTTACACAAATTGCAATTTGCGACCAAATAAAAAACGGCCCTCAAAAGGGCCGTTTTTTATTTTTCTGATCAAGCTTCCGACTACTTAACAGTCTCTTTATCCGGGAAGTACTGAATCACAAGCCCTGACTGGACTTTTGGGAAATAGTCCGTTGACTTCTGCGGCATTGTCTCAAAGTGTTTTGTTACGTCTTCGACCTGGGTTGTGAGCGTCGGATTCATGAGGAAGACGCACTGGTGAGTGCCCTTGGCCACAGGTTCGACCGCTTCCGGAACGTACCTTTCATAGTCGACGTTTGTCTGGGCAGCAAGCTTTGCATCGTCAATTCCCAGCTGTTTTTCAAGTATCAGCTTGTGGAGGATTGTTACATCCAGCCTCTTCCAGTCGTTGGATTTTTCAACTGGAATGGAATCGGCGATTGACAGGTTCTTGAGTGTCAGCATGTACATCTTTTTTGAACCCTTCGGGAAGTACCCGAAGGCGTGCTTGTCCACGTTTTTCCCCATCATTTCGACCAGTTTCCTTGCGGTGTCGACTGCTGATCCGGAAATTTCAATCTCTGTTGCGTCAAAACTTCCCTTGAGTTGTTCAAGCAGCTTTGCTCCATCAAAATTTGGAACATCGCGGACCAGCCTGTGGGTTGGGAAAACGTAAAGGTTTGGATCGGCCATGTTGACATAGGCGATCATCCTGTAGTTCCAGCCTTCTTTGCCGGTGAAGCCAGGATTTTTCTCCCTCATCTCGTTGCGGTAGTTGAGGGCGGTTTCGTACCTGTGGTGGCCATCGCAGATGATAGTTGTTTTTGGCTCCATCAGGTCCTGCACCTTTTTTATTGTTGCCGGATCACTGATTTTCCAGATCTTGTGGTGGGTCTTATATTCGTCTACAGCATCGAATAGGGGTTCCGAGCTAGTTTTTGCAGAGAGGGTTTTGTTGATTGCCTCTTCATTGTCTCTGTAGAACATCAAAACCAGACCAGTGTTTGTTTTTGTTGACCTCATAAGCATGAGCCTGTCCTGTTTTGGGCCAGAGAGTGTGTGCTCGTGAGGATAGACAATCTTTTCCGAATACTCGTGGAGTTTGCCTAGTGCTATGAAGCTCATGCGGGTAACGGTCTTGCCTGTATCAGGATGGATATACTCCTGGTTGTAGACATAGATGCATGGTTCCTGGTCGCGCTCAAAAATGTTCTCCGCCATCCACAGTTTCGTGTACCATTCTGCCCTGACATACTTGTTGTAGTTCTCGTCGTCCCCCTGGAGGTCCTTTCCCAGCTCAACGCGGATGGCGTTGTAAGGCGAGGTCTTGTAGTATTCCTCCTGCATTTTTGGGGTGATTTTGTCGTATGGCTGGGTGATCAGGTCCTGTATGTTGCCAGCCTGTTTGCTGTAGTGGACTCCTTTGAAGGGGAGTATTTCCATCGATTTCTATTTTCCTTCCTTGAAGAATTCGGCAATCTTTTCTGCCAGCTGGACACCAGCCCTTGTCTGGCCTTCTTCGGTGGCGGCGCCAATGTGTGGGGTAAGGGCAACATTCGGCAGGGAGGCCAGCTTGTTTACTCCTTCTGGTGGCTCTTTTTCGAAGACGTCAATGCCGGCCGCGAAGAGTTTTCCTTCTTTCAGTGCATTATAGAGTGCCTCTTCGTTGACAGTGCCGCCCCTTGCGCAGTTTACAAGGACGAGGCCTTTTTTGCATTTGTCAAAGTCCTGTTTGTCCAGAATGTTCTTTGTTTCAGGGGTAAGCGGGATATGGAGTGAAATGAAATCTGCTTTTGCAAGGAGTTCATCTTTGCTCACCATGCGTATGCCCTGCATGCCAGGATCAGAGACGTATGGATCGAAGGCGATTACTTCCATTCCAAATGCAATTGCCCTCTTGGCTGTTTCCCTGCCGATTCTTCCAACACCAATGAGTCCCAGTGTTTTTCCGTAGAGCTCCACGCCTTCCATGGCCTTCTTTTCCCACTTGCCCTCTTTCATGGTGGCTGTTCCGTAGCCAATCCAGCGGGAAGCGGCAAGCATGTGGCCAATTGCCAGTTCTGCAACACTGATTGATGTTGCTGCCGGGGTATTTACAACCTTGATCCCCTTTTCTTTTGCAGCACCAGAGTCAACATTGTCCAGACCAACACCGGCTCTTCCGATGATCCTCAGTTTTGAGCCGGCTTTGATTACGTCAGCAGTGACCTTTGTGGCCGACCTGACGATGATGGCATCATAGCCCCCGATTGAACCGACAAGCTCCTCGGGCGTCATTTTTTTGACAACGACCTCGTGCCCTTCCTTTTGCAGAAGGTCCACTCCTGCTTTTGCTATTGGATCAGAAACCAATATCTTGGCCATAAAAACACCCCCTTTAGGTTTATTCTTGTGACATCTCCTTCATGAAGGCAGAGACGCCAGAACCGATTTCAAACTTGTGTCCAAGCTCTTTGAGTGTGAGTTCAAGAGCTGCCAGGCAGGCCAGCTCGGAATACATGTCCATGTATCCCATGTGACCAAGCCTGAAGATTTTGCCTGAGAAGTCACCCTGGCCACCGGCGATTGTGACACCATATTTGTCCCTTATGACTGAGGTTACCTTCTTGCCATCAACGCCATCCGGGATCTTAACTGTTGTTACTGCATCACCCGGGCATTTTGCAAAGAGTTCGAGATTCATTGCTTTCATGGCGGTTCTGATACCCTTGGCAAGCTTTGTTGATCTTGCCCAGACATTTTCAAGCCCCTCGGCCTTCATCATCTCGAGCGCCTTGTCGGCCTGGTAAATGATCCCGATCGGCGGTGTCCATGGGGTCTCGTTGTCAACAAGCTTCTTCTGGAATAGCTTGAGGTCAAAATAGAACTTGTGCTGCTTGTTGTTTTCAACAAGCTTCCATGCCTTTTCATTCAGGCAGATGAATGCCATTCCTGGCGGAAGCATCATGCCCTTTTGTGAACCACCGACCACCACATCAACGTTCCACTCGTCCATCTTGAGTGGCACAACGCCGATACCTGAAACGCCGTCGACCACGAGGATTGCATTGGTCTTGTTGACTATCTTTGCAAAACCTGCAGTGTCAGAACATGCACCAGTCGATGTTTCGGAGAGCTGGCAAAAAACAGCCACTGTGTCTGGGTTTGCTTTTAATGCTGTTTCCAGTTCAGCCGGGGTCGCCATGTCGCCCCAATCTTTCTTGATTTCGACAATATTAGCGCCGTATGCTTTGTTGATCTTGACCCATCTTCCACCAAAGTTGCCAGCATTGATGATAATTACTTTGTCCCCAGGATTAATAAGGTTCTGGACGGCTGTTTCCATGGCACCTGATCCTGATGAGGCCAGGAGATAGGAGTCATACTTGGTCCCAAGGAGCCATTTCATGTCGTCCGTCACCTTGCGGAACATCTTCTTGGCGACTGGATGCTTGTGGTGCGTTATTTCCCTTGCGCCCTCAAGCCTTACCTCTTCTGGAAGCGGGGTTGGACCCGGTGCGAGCAAAAATTTGTACAATGTTTTCATCAAAAAACTCCTTTCGGTTTATTGTGGCCGGGGCGGTGTTCCGCCGCGGTTAACTGCATGGTCTTGCGTCAAAAGCTCTATGTTATTTTGTGTCCGGATTTTTTTGATATGAGGATACTTACAGGGCGATCCTTTTCTGTTTGAAGCGCTGTTCCCATGCCAATCGCGGTTGCATTTTGGGTCTGGTAGGATACCCCTGTCCAAAGGGAAAGCGCTTGAGAGCGATATTATTTCAATCACTTCACTCCTTCCGGGCCTCCTATTGTAATAACCGATTTTTTGTTTTCAAGCGTTGACCCACCAAAGTAGCCAAACTGGTTATAAAAAGTAAATTTTTATTGGGAAAATAATGATTAAATCGGACACCAGCGACTATGCCGCTATCCAATAATAGTAGATTTCGCCAATATAAAATGGACAAGATTATTTGAGTGTTTTTATGGTTTTGTAGGTGGTTGCAACCAGTAAAAGGCCCCAATCGTGTTGAAATACCCGAACAGATTGGTAATAAAGACATATATTCCTACCCAGAATGCTATTTTCATCCAGAGAGGGAGCTTAAAGAAGGAAAGGTTTTTCTTGGTTATTTCAAGATACACGCAGAGGATTATAACAACCATTCCAGCCAGTGTTACCCAAAAATTCCAGATTATCGAACGTGGATTCATGACAACAAGCAGGTTTCCAAATATTGCCATCGCGGATGCTGCTGTCACTGCCAATATCGTGTATAAATCAAGTTTATTCGAAACTATGGTTATTTTCTCGGCACTATCCGGCCCTTCGATAACTCTTCCGTCGTTTTCTTCCATTTTTTCGCTCCTTTGCCAAGAATGGTACATAAATACACATGTTTTTGTCAATAGGTAAAAAATTATTAAGTAGAAGGTGAAACCATGCTAGGTAGCTAGTGTATCAGTATATGTGCCTGGCAAGTCATGTTTGTGGGTAAGAGAAAGATAATTAAAAAAGAGGAATACTTGCTAACAGGCCGCTAATATTGAGGGACTAGTATTGAGCCACCAAAAAATTGAAAGGAGAAAGTATATGGACCAGTTTATGTTTGCTGAAATGCTGATAGAGAACATCGTTAATAACTACGGTTGCGATGATGGACACGATTGCAACCAGAATGAGCTCTAGTTTACATGAACATGACTTGCCAAGGCACTGGAAAACTTTATAATCCCAACTGGTTGCGGGAATAGCTCAGTGGTAGAGCGTCGGCTTCCCAAGCCGGATGTCGCGGGTTCAAATCCCGTTTCCCGCTCCAGTGCCACACCAACAAGGAAGAATGAGGCAAGGTCCGAAAGGGCCTTTTTTTATTTTTGTCGTTACTTGTTTTTTTAGGCTAAACCCTGGTACTTGTCACAGGTCATCTTTTTGTTATAAATAACTTGCGCGGCGACGTAGCCAAGTGGTAAGGCGAAGGTCTGCAAAACCTTTATCCAGGGGTTCGATTCCCCTCGTCGCCTCCAGTCAGAAAAAATTACCCAAGCCTTTCAACATCAACCCCGTCTTTTTGGGCTTTTACGGCTTCTTTACTAGATAAAACCGTGTACATGGCCACATCAACAATGATAATTCCAAGGATCCCAGCCTGTTGGCCTAATGTTGCGATCATGGGAATATTTCTTGTTATTCTTGATAGCAACATGGCGCCAGAAACAATCGTTGCCATCACGAAAATAATAAGCCAGAAATTGTCCCTTGTCAGATGTATCGCATATTTAAATGAATCAATCAGCGATTCTGAAGATTCGCACCGGATGTAGGGAAGATAGGTCAATCTTATAAAAAGAACCGATAATGCAATCACAGATGCCGATACGGCAAAGGACCAACCCACATAGGATGGAGAATCATGGATGATTGTTGGTGTTGCCTCGAGAATTGTCATTATGAGGCCTATCAAACCTGCAATGGACAATACTATCAGATTTATTGAAAGCCCGCCGATATATCTTGCAATTGCCCTGAATTGCCTAAAAGCTGATGAGAGCTGTGCTCTTCCTCTTCTTGCGACTTCCAGCACAAAGAAAGCTGCAATGCCAGCAAGAACAGACAGGAGGAGTACATAAATTATAAATTCAGCCAGAGCGCCCAGTCCCTTTATTGCAACTACGCTCTCCCCGATCCTTGATATTTCTGAAAGTCCTTTTTGTGTTATTTTTTCTATAACTTGTGACCACTCCTGGCTTGGTGCCCCCTGCATTGACCATCCATTGCCTGCGATAAGTGATGAAATCCTGGGTAATAGCTGGTTTATCAAATAGGCGCATGCGGTCATGGAGAAAAGCAGGACGGTCAACTTTGTTAGCGACGTGCGTACTATTTGGTCTATTTTTCCGAAAATTTTTCCTATTTTTTCAAGCATTCTCCATCTTCCTGTTTATTGCTTCGGTATAAATGGGAAGCAAAAGCGTTAACGTGACGATTGTTTCCAGTGCCATAAAAAATTCAGTCAGCCCAATAAACCTGCCGGTGAGGCCAGATATGGCGAAAAAGGTGATGGAAACCAGAAAAGACAAGCCCGCTATCACCCAGAAAAATGGTGCCGATATTTCGTATGACGAGACAAGTGTTTCCATGACCGGTTTTTTTGTCAGCGCGAACCCGAATGGTGCAAGTTGGAGCCTGATGATGAAAAATATCATTACGAGAGCTGATATCGCAACAAAAAAGATTGCAGCAGGAGAAACAAATATTCCGACAAGTATACCTATCATGAGAATGAAAAACATGAATGCAAATTCCAAGAGAAACATTGTGATCATTCTTGGCAGGAGCGCGAAACCTTTTGAAAAGAAAGTTGATAGTCTTTCTTTGAGCGATCCTTTGGATGTGGCCATGTTTATGAATCCACCCGTAAAGAAAGAAGAAAAGAGCACTGTTCCTACAAAATATATCGCAATTGAAAGGCCGAGGGTCTTGAGCTCCTGAGCGGATAGCGATTGGGCCAAAGTAGAGCCTGATTCCATGTTTTTCAAGCCTGCCGTGATGATTGATGATATTGAATCCCCTGGTGGTACAATCTGACCAGTTATGGCTATTATTGGTATGCTCAGGATTATCAGCAATATTGTGTAAACAATTGTTGCTATGGCAAAATCGGCCAGGTGTTCTTTTATGGTTTTTGCGAAGGTGACGAATGCGTTTTCCAATATGGTCATAAAAGCAAGTATAGTAAAGACATACACACAGTCAACGCTTGACGCGGAATCTTTTTATACAATAATTTAGAAAGCATGCCGGAGTGGCGAAATGGTAGACGCACGGGACTTAAAATCCTGCGGTGGTGACACTGTGCCGGTTCAAGTCCGGCCTCCGGCAGTTTTTTATTTTATTAGTGGATAAAAACATGAAATCAAAACCATCTTTAGTTGTGTTGCATGGGCTTGGAGCAAGCTCCGAGTGGATGGGGATGTATAAAAAATCCTTTTCCAATAGCTACAACGTAATTATCCCAGATATGCCTTATTCGCCTGATTCCGGCCCGCATTGCGGCAGGAGTATCACAGGTTATGTGGACTACGTGTACGAATTATTAAAAGACACCATCGGAGGGGAAGGGTCCATCCTGATTGGAGAATCCCTTGGTGGTGCTGTTGCGATGATGCTTTGTCAAAAAATATCCTTTAAAAAACTGGTTCTAATTGCACCAAGCCTTGGAATTGAAAAGGGTTTTATGTCAACATATTTGAGGATGTTGCTTGTTCCCGTTGACATTCTTGCAGAGCCTGTAGCAGAAAAGATTGCCAAATCTGATCCGGAGTTGGGGGCACTTTCCAAGAAGATCATGGTTTCAACACCTAAATGCAAAATGTTGAATCCACTTATCGCCATGAAGAGATTTAATGCCTTTAATCTGGAGCCGGGCTGTCTCCCTGAATTGCTTGTTATCGGAGGAAAGTACGACAAGGTCGTCCCAGAAAATAAACTCAGGCTGTTTGCAGGCAAACATGGTGCCAATTTGTACATAAATAATGAATCAGGCCACCATGTTGCTGTGAACAGGTGGCCTGATGTCGAGGCTAGGATAAAAGAATTTATTCCATGTCTTTAGTTTCGTAATCGTAGTCGTGTTGCTTGATATATACTTCAAGGTATCTGAGGTCCCTGTCAAAGAATTGTGGTGAAATGATTGGCAGGTTGCGCTCTTCCTCCCATTCCTGGAGTCCTCTTATCATTATGAATTCTTCAAATCCAAGAGACATCAGGAAGAAGTATGGCCAGAGACTCATGGAAGGGGTCACGGTAAAATTGGTGAAGTAGACGAGCAATACCGGGAAAATTGAAATGAACAGTATCAAGAGCCTTATACCAAAGATTGCCCAGAACCTTCTAGATGTTGCCACCCATGAGCGCTTCAATGCTCTGAAAATGCCCTCTCCCGAGATGATCAATACAGGGGCGTATGAAAATTTGGTCAAAACCATATATGCCAGTATCAGCATGACAAGGTATATCCAGTTGATTGCAATTTGCGGAACAAAGATCGCTTCCATAAGGATTTGCAACCCATACATTGCACCAAGGAAAAGTGAGAAAAGAAGGACAAGGAAACTTGTGTAGGAAAACATTCTTTTTGTATAGAAAACTATTCCATTGATGAATGTTCTCTGAGCAATGTGCTTGGGGTCGACTGTTCCTATGAGAAACCTGTATGCACCAGCAAGGGCCGGTGCCGCTATGAACATCCAGAAGACCAGGAACAGTGCCACTGTGATGATGTTTGGTGTGGTTGGTAAGTTGATAAACGAAAGGATGCTTTTGGTCAGGCTTGGAGGGTTTTTGAAAGAGAAGGCCATTATTATTTCAGAAAGGAAGAGCGAGAAATAAATGGAGACTACGAATGCAGCTCCGACACCAAGAAGCCCTGCCACATGCCTTAGCATTTTCTGCCATGTTCTGGTCCAAAAATTGTTCATGATGCTCCTTTCATTATGAGACGACACTTTCTGTTTCTTGCTCCCCCGAAACCATCCTGAATGCGGAAGCTGTTGCAACAATAGAGAACGTGAAGGCCGACCATGTCACAATACTCAAAAAAACGAAAAAGATTTTATCAAGGCCAAGTTCTAGTGGTAAGAATGAAATCAATACACCGAGCAAGCTGCAAAAGAAACCGAGTACCAATTGTACAGCGAAAAGCTCAAAGTACCATGGCCAGATTGACTTCACTGATGCCAGGAGCGACTCCATAAAAGATTGGCCATTAAAGTAATAGAAAGGTACAAAGAGCAGTGGTGTTTTGATTATGCATACTGCGGTAAAGACGACCATTTCAAACAAAAAAATTGTCCATGGCGACCAGCTCTCTGCTACCCATGGAAGAGCAATTGAAACAAATGCTGCCAAACCATGGATTGCCAGGACAATTGGGAAAATCTGTGCCTGATAACCTACCATTCTGGCGCCTTTTTTGGTTATTCCACCTGCAAATTCTTGGCTTGAATTAACGTGTGTAAATCCACCAAGGACGAGGTTCAAGATTCCACCCTGAAGGAAACCTGTAACAAAAACATTTATTATCACACCCAAGCCTATTGTCAGCCATTTTGTCATAGAATCCGGGATAACAAAAATCAATTTTGCAAGGTACCCGGATGTTTCAAAAAATGTTGGTTTTGAAAATATTTCATGTGAAATTACAGGGAGATCATTATTGCTTGGGAATATGACGAAAAGTATGGTACACATGAGAGCAAGAATAATAAATGGAACCAGCCTGTACATTGTTCCAAAGCCAGCCAGGGTTATATAGTTGGCCTTGATTGCCAGAAAAGTATTTTTCCAGAATTTCCTTTTCACTGCCATCATTATATCATTGCCATTCCCAAATTAAAATGTATCCGGAACAAGGACGGACCTTTTCATCGAAGGGTGTGGTTTGAGTTCAAGGAGATAGAGGACCAGTCCTGTAACATCCGCCAGGCTCCCACCTTCGCCAGGCTCCCATGGTTTCCTGCCTTCCCTTGGGACGAAGATGCAGGGCACAAGATTTGTTGAATGGGCAGTCTCCTTGTTTCCATTCTCATCAAGCAACTGCTCTGCATTGCCGTGGTCCGATATAATCACAACATCATAACCATGCTCATGGGCCGCATTGACTATCCTTCCGGTTGATTCGTCAACCTGTTTTATGGCCTTGATTGTTGCGTCAATATTGCCAGTGTGGCCAACCATGTCCGGGTTTGCCAGGTTGCAGACAATGAAGCTGTGTTTTTCGGTTTTGATGTCTTCCACAAGTTTTTCTTCAACCTGTGGGCATGACATTTCCGGCTGGAGATCGTAAGTGGGGACCTTTGGGGATTGCACAAGGACCCTGTCCTCGCCCTTGTAAGTTTCCTCTCTGCCTCCGTTGAGAAAATATGTCACATGGGCGTATTTTTCAGTTTCGGCGATGCGCAGCTGGGAGAGCCCTGCATCGGAAACAATTTTGCCAAGGGTGGTTTCGATGTCCTGTTTCAAAAGCTCTTCTGTAAAAATTATTGGAAGAGTGAATGTTTCATCGTACATTGCAAAGCACGTGTAGTGTATCTTTGGGAACCTGTCCCTCTCAAAACCTGTAAAATCTTTTTCTGTGAGTGCCCTTGTGAGTTCCCTTGCCCTGTCAGGCCTGTAATTGAAATGTATGAATGAGTCGCCATCTTCAACCAGTGCCGGTGGTTTGCCACCATCCATTATGATCGTTGGGTTTATAAATTCATCAGTTTCACCCAGCAGATAGGCCTGGTCAACAGCTTCAATTGCCGATCTGGCATGCCTTCCTTTTCCGGATGTCAGGCAATCGTAGGCTATTTTTACCCTGTCCCAGCGGTTGTCCCTGTCCATGCTGAAGTACCTTCCCTGGACAGTTGCTATTTTTCCGCAACCGATTTCCTTTAGTTTGCCTTCAATTTCGGCAATGTATTTTTTGGCAGATTGCGGCGGTGTGTCTCTTCCATCGAGGAAGGCGTGCACGAACACGTTTTCAACCCCGCATGATTTTGCTGTTTTGACTATTTCGTAGAGGTGCTCCAGAACCGAATGGACACCGCCATCAGAACAGAGCCCTGCCAGGTGGAGTTTGCCTTTTTTGCCATTCTCTATTGCTTTTAGCAATGTCGGATTTTTTTGGAACGTTCCATCTTCAATGGATTTGTTGATGAGTGTCAGTTTCTGGTAAACAACCCTTCCTGCTCCAAGATTGAGGTGCCCGACTTCCGAGTTCCCCATTTGCCCTTTTGGAAGCCCCACAGCCAGCCCTGATGCCTCAAGGAGTGTGTGCGGATATTTTCTCTGGAGCTCGTCAATGTTGGGTGTTCCGGCCAGAGTAATGGCATTTCCCGGGCCAGGCGGTGCCACCCCGAAACCATCCAGTATAAGAAGTAAAACTTTGTTGCCTGTTTTCACGCAATCAAGTTTACTTCAACATCAAAACGCTTCAAGTACCGCGATTATTAGCGTCCGATTTTGCCAAAACGTTGACAAAAGCACATCCATACTTACAATCTTCTAGCAATATGGGAAGATCTATCGTTGTTACTTCAGGAAAAGGAGGCGTTGGAAAAACAACGCTAACTGCAAACCTTGGATACGGGCTGTCGCTTGAAGGAAAAAAGGTGGTCCTGGTTGATACAGACATAGGTCTTAGGAATCTTGATGTCATACTGGGACTTGAAAACAGGGTTGTTTATGATGTTGTGAATGTCGCAGAGGGAACTTGTGAACTACAGCAGGCTCTTGTCAAAGACAAAAGGCTTGGTTCCAGTCTCTTTTTGCTGCCTGCCGCCCAGACCAGAAAAAAAGAAGATATATCAAATGACCAGCTGAAGCAGATTGTGACAGCTCTCAAAAAAGCTTTTGACTATGTAATTCTGGATTGTCCTGCAGGCATCGAGCATGGCTTCAACAATGCGGTCAACTCTGCAGACGAGGCGGTTGTTGTCGTAACACCCGAGGTTTCGTCTGTAAGAGACGCGGACAGGGTCATAGGCCTTCTGGAATCGGCAGGAGTGAATGACATCTCGCTTGTCGTAAACAGGATCAAACCAGAAATGGTCTCCTCCGGAGAAATGATGAGTGTCGAGGATGTGCTTGACATACTCGCTGTCAGACTTTTGGGTGTCATCCCGGAGGACAGGCAGGTAATCGTCTCAACAAACAAGGGAGAGCCAATAATTCTTAATGAAAAATCACTGGCCACTTCGGCCATAAAGGCCATCGTCAACAGGCTTGAAGGCAGGGAGGTCCCAATCCCCACTTTTGGCAAGAGGGGTTTCTGGGCGAGACTCTCTGATGCAATAACCGGCAGGAGGAAACAATGAGCTTTTTTTCCAGGGCCAAACCATCGGCCAGCATGGCCAAGGAACGGCTAAGAATGGTTTTGATACAGGACAGGTCGCTGCTTTCTCCCGGGATGCTTGACAGTATGAGAAAAGACATGATAGAGGTACTTAACAAATACTTTGTCGTCGACAATGAAGGCATTGAAATTGACATAGACAGCAAGGACACCTCGACAATGCTTGTTGCAAACATTCCGATCATCCAGACCAAAAGAAGAACTAATCAGTAGCCTGTTCCAGTGTTTCTTCCAAAGTGACCTCTTCAAAGAGGCCTTCTTCACCTGTTTCCTCGTCTGTAGTCAGAAAAGTAACATGGGCCTTCATTTCTTCGATTCCCGAAACTCCAGCCATTTGCCTGAATTTGTCAGTCACAATATATGAGACCTTTCTCTTCTTTGTAACAGAGGGTTTTTCTATTCTTTCAAGGAGCCCTTTCTTCACAAGCCCCAGGATTGTCATTTCAGAGGGTTTGCCCCTGTATTTTGAAATCTGCTGACAAGAGGCTTCCCCTTTGCTTGCAACTATCGCCAGCACCTCAATTGCGGCAGAAGTCATCTTCCTTTTTGTGACCCTTAAAACAAGTGGTTTTATGAATTCCTCATACTCTGGGTTTGTGAGCAGCTGGGCGTGGCCATTGGTGATTTTAAGAAAGATGCCGCTGTCCCTGTACCTGATTGCCAGGTAGCCCAGCGCCTGGTTAACCTCGCTCTGGTCACATTTTGCCAAGTGTGCAAGTCGTTTTATTGCCAAAGGCTTGTTTGAGGCAAAAAGAATGGCCTCGATGGTGTTCTGTATGTTCATGCCTTGTCGATGTATATTGGCCCGAACGGCTCCTCCTGATATAGGAGGACCTTTTTTCTTTTTGCAAGCTCGAGGATCGCCAGAAGGTTTGTTATCACGTCAAACCTTGTGGAGTTTTTGGTCAGGAGCAGCGAAAAAAGGAGCTGGACGCCCTTCTTTAGACGGTCCATTATTTCGCCCATTGCTGCCCTCAGATCGATTGTTTTTCTCCTGACTATTATTGGCGTCTGGTCGACTTCGCGCTTTTTTGCCAGCCGGGCGATTATTGCCACCAACCTCTTGTTGGTTGGAACCGATATTTCCTCCGAGCACACGACTTCCGGGGAAGGCCTTGGAAAGCTGCCTGTATCAAGCTCAAAGTTTCTTTTTATGAGCTCCTTGAGCTGGCACAATGCGTTGAAATTGCCCTCAAGCCTGCCCTCGAATTCGCCGGTTTCAAATATGGAAGGCTTTGTTTTTTCAATAAACCTTCCGCCATTTGCCACGAACTCTGATTTCATAAGCAACAGGCTTGCAACCTTGTCAAGCGCTTCAAGCTGGGAGGCTGTTACGCTGTCTGATTGCACGATTATTTCCAGGAGCTTTTCAGTGATGACGGCAAGCCTGATGTTGTATGGTGAAACTTTCCCGGCCCTAGCCGATTGGATAATCAGCCCAAGGCTGTTTGGATTTACAACATTATCAATAGGCAAGGCCCATCCTCTCTTTTACCTCATTCCAGATCGGCGTGGTAAATTCGTTTGCCTTTCTGGAGCCTTCATTCAGGATTTCCCAAACCATTTTTGGATTTGACTCGTATCCGGCCCTCTTTTCCCTGAGCGGAGCAATGACCCCGTCCATGAAAGCCGCGAGCTCTTTCTTGCATGCGACACAACCAAGCTCTCCCTTTTTGCAACCTTCAGCCCTGCCTTCAAGGTTAGGCGTTTTGAGGATCTTGTGGAAATCATATACCGAGCAGATGTCCGGGTGGCCCGGGTCAGCTTTTCTTATCTTCTCTGGATCAGTGATCATTTGCGAAATCTTTTGCTGTATCTCTTGAGGGTTGTCAGAAAGAAAAACGGCATTGTCAAGGCTTTTGCTCATCTTCCTGCCATCCATGCCTGGTATCAGTGGATAGTTTCTTAGGAATTCCTGTGGCTCCGGGAATGTTTCACCGTACATTGAATTGAACCTTCTGGCAATTTCCCTTGAAATCTCCAGGTGTGGCCTCTGGTCTTTGCCTATGGGGACGAGATTGGCTTTGTAGGCAAGTATATCTGCGGCCTGAAGCACAGGATAACCAAGCAGTCCATGCCCAACGCTGTCCTGGAGATTCATGTCCCTGATCATGTCCTTTACTGTCGGGTTTCTCTCAAGCCACCCTGTTGGAGTGAGCATCGAAAATATAAGGTAGAGATTGTAGTGTATTGGAACTTCAGATTGGATAAGAACGGCCGATTTCTGCGGATCTACTCCTGCCGCAAACCAGTCGCAGACCATCTGGAAGATGTTTTCCTTTATTTCTGAAGTTTTGTCAGCGCTTGTTGTCAGGACATGAAGGTCTGCAACAAGGAAAAAACATTCGTGCTGGTGCTGCATTTCGACGTAGGAAAGCAGGACTGAAAGGTAGTGTCCGATGTGCATTCGGCCTGTTGGCCTCATGCCAGAGAGTATTCTGGCCATCAATATCCTCCAATAAATGGTGTGAAATAAGCAAAATAGGGTCTTCCTATCATGCCGAACAGCTTGAGAAAGACGCTCGAAGCTGAAATCAGCCATGAAAGAAGTGGTGTCAAGATTATCAGTATGACGATGAGTGTCCACCCCATGTAGGTTATGGCCATGGAGTCGTAGACCCCTTGTGGCTTGTGGTATAGAAGTCCAACAAGCAACTTGAAACCAGGCAGTTGTGGTATGGGGAGAAGATTGAACAGGGCAAAAAACACATTGAAGGCACAGAAAAATTCCACTGCAGATTTTATGGTCCTCAAATCAAGATTTGTCACCGGCTCGAGCCACTTGAGCAGCAAGTAGACGAGTCCTCCAGTAATCCACATGGCCAGGTTTGCCCCAACACCTGACAGTTCGATAAGCAGGGGCGCGTAGCTTTTTTGCCCGAGATCGTTGAAATTGTACTGCATCGGCTTCATCCAGCCTATATAAAAAATCAGTAGTGATGCGCTTCCAAAAATATCGAGATGATGAAGGGGATTCCAGGAAAATCTCCCCTGTATCTTTGTTTGCCTGTCACCGAGCCTGTAGGCCACCCATGCCCTGACATAGCAGTTTACAAGTCCGCATCCCACAAAAAGAATCAGGAGTGGAAACATTTTTATCAGATAATCATTCACTAGCTATCCTCCTGGCAAGTTCTAATTCCTGTATATATCCAGAAACCAGTCCAGCCACTTTTTGTTCCAGGACCTGGTCTATGATGGCCTTGAAGTTTTTTGTCTTCTTTAGCCCGTTTGAAATGAGGTCCTCTCCGGTTATTTCAAGCCTGATGTTGCGTATTTTACCCACCAGGTCGAGGTTTTTCAAGTTTTCAGGCAGCCTCCCGCCCATGCAGGCAAAGACAATCGCAGAATCATTGAGGTTTTTCAGCGACCTGAATATCTCCAGGCGGTCACCCTTGCCAATTGCCTGGGAGAGCAACAGGGAACCTTCCTTGGATGTTTCAACTGTGTCGATGAATTTACCTGACATCCTTATTCTTGAGAGGCACTCCCTTAATGCACCCTTGTCGATTGCCATTCCAAGAACGAGGCACCTCAGGACCCGCAAATCGGGCTTGAAGCCTTTTCTTGTGGCAATTGCTGCTAGCCTGTCAGCCTTGACAAGGAGCTGGTGCAGACCATCCGGCAACTGCCCAAAGATGACCGTGAGTCCGTCCATCTGCTCCAGAAGGTAGAGCATCTCAGAACCTTTTTCGTGCCTGAGTATCTTTTCAAACTCCTGTGCTGTCCTCTCATTTTTGGCTGTGGCGAGGAGACCGGTCCTTATGGCATCTACCGCGAGACGCTTAGTCTCTTTTTCCAGCGTAAAATTCAATATTTTTGAATAGTATGCGGCCCTCAAAATCCTGGTTGGGTCTTCTACAAAAGAGAGATTATGCAAAACTCTAACTTTCTTCGTTGCTATGTCGTCGAACCCTCCGCAATAATCGAGGATTTTGTCCTTGTTTGGGCCATTGAGCGAGAGGGCGAGGGCGTTTATTGTAAAGTCTCTTCTCATCAGATCTTCCCTGATTGAGCTTTGGATCACATTCGGGTAAGCGCCAGGTTCGGTGTAGTATTCCGCCCTTGCCGTAGCAAAATCGTACTGTATCCCATCCAGGAGCATTCTTGCCGTGCCGAACCTTTCGTGGGTCGTTATTTTGCCACCCAATTCATCTGCAGCTGATTTGGCAAGATTGACTGCATCGCCTTCCACAAGAATGTCCAGATCGGTGGGCTCTTTGTCCATGATGCTGTCCCTTACGGCGCCACCAACGAGATAGAGGTTGTGTCCCAGCTTGTTGGCTATCCTCACAAACACATCTATCTTCTCCTGGACGCTGGCTGGTACCTTCTGCTGGAGCTCTCTGGTCTGCGTTTTGTCGATGAATGTCGGTGGCGGGAACGGCCCGATGTCTTGCCCCCTGTGCCAGAAAGAGGCCTTCAGGACGTCCGAACGGGTCACAATGCCAACCACCCTGCCATCTGAAACAACCGGCAGCCTTCCGAGTGATTTCTTCATCATGAGCCTTCTGGCTTCAACGATGGAAGCACCCGCATCTATCGTGACAACATTTGTCGTCATATAGCGTTTGACCGGCCTGTGCTGGTACTCATCAGGAACTCTGTCCAGATCGCGCCTTGTGATGATTCCTATCAGCCTGTCTTCATTGACGACAGGCAACCCACCGTGCCCAAACCTTTGCACCTGTTTTAAAGCTTCGCTTACCGGCACCTCGGGACCAACGGTTTTGACTGGCGAGCTCATGATTGAAGTGATTGTTGGTGGAGGAATAATTTCTTCTTCGCAGACTTTTCTGATTCTGTAGAATGCCAACTTTGGGTCGAGCTCACCCTTTATTTTTGCGGCCGACGCGGTTTTGTGCCCGCCACCGCCAAAGTGGCTCAGCACCTTTGCGGAGTCAACCAGCCTGTCGTCCAAGGACCTGCCGACAAAGTATGTGCTTCCAGTCATGGAGCAGGCAGTAAATATTGCATCTGCCTCGACCAGGTCAAATAGCTTGTGTGTTATGAAAGCAAGATTTTCCACATAATCTTTGTATTTGACGCATGAAATGGCAATAAGGATGCCACCCATCGGGACAACCTCAATATTGTCCAGAAATTGCTTGAGGATGTCTTTTCCTCGCTGGTCAAGTGCAGTGGAGAGAAATCTCCTGACAACCTGGAGGCTAGCGCCAAGTGATAGCAGATATGCCGCAACTTCAAGGTCCTGTGGGGTTGTTGTCGGGGATATGAGGTTGGCTGTGTCTTCGTAAACTCCAGTCAGCATGACGGTTGCTTCCTGAGGTGATATATAAATTTTTCTCAGTTTGAGGAGTGGCAGGAGCATCGTGGTGGTTGATCCGACCTCTTTTTGTACAAGCCTGCAATTGGTGCGTCCCTTTGAGACTGTGTGGTGGTCAAAAATAACGCAACGCTGGAGATTTTTGAAGCCAGCTATAAAGTCCCAGACTTTTTTTGAAGGCCTGGTATCAACAATAAAAAGCTCCTTTATTGAATCAGGGTCGTACTCCTCAAAATCCTCAAGTCTTATGAAGTCTTTGTATATGCCAAGAAACATTTGCACTGGTCTCTCCACTCCGGAGACCTTTACAGGGAGTGCCCCATGATATAGCTTTGATATGCAAAGGGAGGCCGCCAGAGCGTCGAAATCGATGGACGACAGGCATGTGACGATTCTGGACGTTGTTTTTTTGGCCATCAATGCGAGGTTACACTCACGCTTCCCAGCTGTCAATTACTTGAACAAACTTTGTCATTAGATATATTGTTTGCGGAAAGGACCTAACATGAGAATACTTGCAAAAGACGCAGTCAACCATATTGGCGAAGAAATAACGCTAGAAGGCTGGATACACAACCTCAGGGAACTCCCCGAGTTCAGCTTCATTGTTTTGAGAGACAGAACGGGAACTGTACAGGGGATTCTTGAAAATCCCGATTTTGAGGTCCCGCAAATTGGAAATGAATACGTGATAAGGATGAAAGGCAATTGCGTAAAATCCGAAATCGCGAAGGCTGGTTTTGAGATAAAAATAACTGGAATTGAGGTGCTCTCAAAAGTTGTTGATGAATTGCCAACACAGATCAACAAGAAAAACCCAGTCGAGCACCTGGACAGGCTCCTTGACTACAGATATTTTTCGCTCAGGCACCCAAAGCTTGCCGCAGTTTTCAAAGTGCAATCCTGCATATCGAGAGGATTTAGGGAATACCTTTCTTCACAGGGATTCACTGAGATCCACACACCAAAAATTGTCGCTTCCGGGACAGAGGGTGGGGCAAACCTCTTCAAGGTGGACTATTTTGGCCGTCCGGCATACCTGGCCCAG
The DNA here is from genome assembly GCA_017992555.1 of Caldisericia bacterium. GTDB lineage: Bacteria > Caldisericota > Caldisericia > JAAYUI01 > JAAYUI01 > JAAYUI01. The sequence goes on from JAGOOK010000003.1 coordinate 39,566, forward strand.
TCACCGCAATTCTACAAGCAAATGATGGTCGGCGTGTTTGAAAGGGTCTTTGAGGTTGCGCCAGTGTTCAGGGCAGAGCCGCACAACACCAGCAGGCACGTCAACGAATACACGTCCCTTGATTTCGAGATGGGCTACATCAAGGACGAGAATGACATAATGGACATGGAAGAGGCAGTTCTCCAGTATGTTGTGGGGTTGGTCAATGAAACATGCCAGGCCGAACTGGAACTGCTTGGTGCCAAAGTCTCAATCCCTGCAAAAATACCGAGGATGAGGATGACAGAGGTCCACGAAATCCTTGAAAAGAAATACAAAATAAAATATCCGCAAGGATTTGATATTGACCCTGAGGGTGAAAGGGCTATATGTGAGTATGTCCAGAAAGAAACTGGCTCGGAGTTTGTTTTTATTGATGGCTACCCGATTGAGGCAAGGCCAATGTATACGATGCCTGACCTGGAGCACCCTGGTGACACAAGAGGGTTTGACCTCATCTACAGAGGCATGGAAATAACAACTGGCGGCCAGAGGATACACGGGTTTGACATGTTGGTGGATAATATCCGCAAATTTAAGTGCAATCCGGACGATTTCACTTTCTATACCGATGTGTTCAAATATGGCATGCCGCCGCATGGTGGGCTGGCAATCGGACTGGAGAGGATCACCTGCCAGATGCTCGGACTGAAAAACATAAGAGAGGGGACGCTCTTCCCAAGGGACCTGGACAGGCTCACACCTTAATGCCATCTTTCTGTTTTTTGACAATCGGTTGCCAAATGAATGTTTCTGATTCGGAGTTCTATTCGAGCATCCTGCTTGAGTCAGGGTTCGTTGAGGCCCCGGAGGAAGAAGCCGACATTATTTTCATAAACACCTGTGCAGTCAGGGAGGGCTCGGTCCATAAACTGGATTCGAAGCTTGGCGAACTCTACAAGAGAAAAAGGCAGACAGGCCTTCCAAAAGTAGGGGTTGTGGGGTGTGTTCCGGCCATAGACCTGAAGAGTTTCAAGAAAAGGCACAAGCAGGTCGATTTTGTCCTGGGCACATACCATGACAGGGAATCAATGCAGGGTGCCCTGGAAGAGGCCTTGGGATTTGAACTCGAGCATGGTGTTTCCCCAAGGGCATCTTCTATTTCAGCATTTGTGCCCATAACAACTGGTTGCGACAGCTTCTGCACCTATTGCATTGTCCCATATACAAGGGGCAGGCTTGTTTCCAGAGAGGTTGAAGAAATCCTTTCTGAGACAAAATCATATATCGAATCTGGGGCCAAAGAAATTGTCCTTCTTGGCCAGAATGTCAATGCCTATGGCCTGGACAAGGACAAAAAGGACGCCTTTGTCGATCTGGTGCGTAGAGTATCAGAACTTCCAGGCGTTCTCAGGGTTAGGTTTATAACGTCCCACCCAAAAGACATGGATGAAGAGACTCTTTTGAAACTGAGGGAAATAAAAAATCTGGCCTGGTTTTTCCATCTCCCTGTACAGGCTGGCTCGGACGAAGTCCTCTCAAGAATGAACAGGCGATACACAGTAGAAGGTTACAAAAAACTTGTGGCAAACGTCAGAAGAATATTCCCAGGGGCTGGCGTGACAACTGACGTTATTGTCGGTTTTCCTGGCGAAACTGAAGAGCAATTCGAGCAGACAATGGCGCTTTTCAGGGAGCTCCGTTTTGAACAGGCCTACATGGCGATGTACTCGCAAAGACCAAAGACCCCTGCGGCCAACTTCTCCGGCCAGGTTGACAGGGAGGAATTGCACCGAAGGGTAAGCGCCATTGTGGAACAGCAAAAGAGGATTGCCGAACAGGTTGGTGCGGACTATGTCGGCAGGGTCCTGAACGTATTGGTTGAAAATGTTGAAGACGGGCATTCTTTTGGACTCTCGGAGACCGGCAGGCTTGTCAAGATAAAGGGCCAGTTTGAGAAAGGAACGATTGTGAAGGTGAAGATAAGCAAGCCTGGGATGAGAAGTCTGGAGGGTGAACCTATCCAATGAATCCGGCAACTTATTTGTCAAAATGCGAGAGCGAGCTTTCTGGCCATTTTGCCCGAATTGACAGCATGGCCGACAAAAGACTCATGGGGGTTGTTGAAGCCTACAGAAAGGTCGGCCTCGCAAATTCTGATTTGTGTGGTTCAACCGGCTACGGGCTTGGAGATTCCTCAAGAGACAAGCTTGAAGAGGTTTACTCGATTATTTTTGGTGGAGAGTCTGCACTCGTGAGGCCCCAGATTGCCAGTGGAACCCATGCCCTCGCGTGTGTCCTGTTTGGCCTGTCAAGGCCAGGGGACAGGATCGTTTCGATAACGGGCACCCCCTATGAGACTTTGCAGGAAGTGATTGGCATCAGGCAGTCCGTTGGTTCGCTTTCGGAATTTGGTGTTTCCTACGCTCAAACGGACTGGCGGGCTGATGGGTCAAAAGATTTTGGCTTGCTTGCTCCCCCAACAAAAATCATCATGATACAGCGCTCACCTGGATACAAAACGGGGCGACCAGTAACGATAGATAATATTGGGGAATGGGTGGAAGTTATCAGAAAAGCTGGCAGTGACGCAATTATAATGGTGGACAACTGCTATTGCGAGTTTTGCTCCGAGAAGGAACCATGCCATGCTGGTGCCGATCTTTCGGTCGGGTCACTGATAAAAAATCCGGGCGGCGGGTTGGCTTTTACGGGCGGATACATTGTTGGTAAAAGCGACCTTGTTTCCAGAATTGCCACAAGAGTCACAGCGCCGGGCATCGGGGCCGAGGTCGGGGCAACGTGGGGTTTCATGCTGGATGTTTTCAGGGGGCTTTTTACTGCCCCTTCGCTTTCATCCTCTGCGCTCAAGGGAGCGCTTCTATGGGCCAGGTGTTTTGCCGGCCTTGGTTTTGAGGTGAACCCAAAGCATAATGAAGAGCACGCAGATGTTGTGGTCTCAATAAAGCTTGGCTCAAGAGAACTCTTTATGGCTTTTGGAAAGGCCATTCAGGAGGTATCGCCAATTGCTTCAGGTGCAACGCCTGTTCCATTTGACCAGGGTGGGTATGACGCACCAGTGATGCTGGCCGGGGGAGGTTTCATATCCGGGGGTACATCAGATCTTTCCTGCGATGGCCTTGATAAACCCCCTTACTGGGTTTACGTTCAGGGAGGAGCCAACATGAACCACATAAGGTTGGGGATTTTGAATGTTCTTTCTTCTTTTGAAAGGATGGGATTTTTTGGCGCATAGGCTCACAGTCAGGACACCCAGTAGAAACGCCTTTGTCGATATAACAAGGCTTGTCCAGGATTTTGTCTCGGTTTCGGGTTTCATTGACTGTACAGTCAGTATTTTTTGTCCCCACACAACATGTGCTGTAACCATCAATGAAAACTCTGATCCGGATGTTGTTTCCGACGTACTTACCTTTCTCTCCGCAATGGTGCCAAAAAACAGCAATTTTTCCCATTCCGAAGGCAACTCTGATGCACACATAAAAACAATGCTTTTTGGCAATTCAGTCAGCGTTTTTGTTGAGGATGGCAAGCTTTTGTTGGGCACGTGGCAGGCAATCTATCTTGCCGAGTTTGATGGGCCAAGGGAAAGGCAAATATGGCTGAAAATAACAAAGTAGTACTCGGCATACTCTCTGCCTGTTCCCCACAATATGTTTTCGTAGGAAAAGGCAAAAAAGTCCTTTCAAGTCTGGAAATAAATTATTCCAACGGTGGCAATAAAACTTTGTCTGCCGCTGTCTCATGTCTTGAACAGGCAAAAATGACAATACAGGATGTTGATTTTTTTCTTGCGCTCTCAGGGCCCGGCAGTTTGACCGGAATCAGGACTGGTCTTTCGCCAATAAGGGCATGGGGCTATGCTTTGAACAAGCCGGTGATGGCACTTCCAACATGTGATGTCATGACTCATGGAATCATAAGGCCTGTTGTGGCAATCATTCCTTCAAGAACAAATGAATACTGGGTGCAGACGTTTACGGACAACATGAGTGAAGTGCCGATGATTATTAGTGCGAGCTCACTTGATGCTTATGATATCGAAGGATATACGTGGATGTCCCCAAAAGAACTTTCACCAACCAACGCGAGCTTTGTACTGTCTTCTCCAAAACCGGAGCAGGCACTTGAGCTTTCCTTGGGAACGCAGGCCCAGTCATGGATGAGGGCCTTGCCGAAATATCTTTTCGAGATGGAAATATGATAGAGATAAGAAGGGCTAAGCCACTTGACTTTGAGAAGGTCTATGAGATCGAGTGCCTTGTAAAAAAACAGCCGTGGGGAATGTTGGATTTTTATGATGATTTCATTAATAATCCCAGATCCATCTGGTACATTGCAGAAAAAGAAGGAAAGATAATTGGTTTTGGCGGCATGTGGAGGGGTGTGGACGAGTTCCACATTGTTAATCTGGCGATAACCAATCCGGAGCGTGGAAAAGGCTACGGTAAAGAGCTTGTAAAGAAGATGCTTGAGGACGCCATGTCTGAAAAACCGAACATGGTCCTGCTTGAAGTCAGGGCGAGCAACGCAGTTGCAAAAAGCCTTTATGTCCAGTTTGGTTTCAGGGAGCTCTATGTGAGAAAAAATTACTACCAGGAAGATGGCGAGGATGGAATTATTATGGTACTGGAGAGCAAATGATATCACTAGGGATTGAAACATCATGCGATGACACCTCTGTCGGCATTGTGGACCAGTCTGGCAAGATCCTTGCGCAGATAAGGGCCTCACAGGACAGGGTACATCAAGTTTGGGGTGGAATAGTGCCAGAACTCGCCTCGAGAGCCCACCTTGAAAATATCCTTCCAGTTGTTGACATGGCCCTCAGGGAATCAATGGTTCGCCCTGATGATGTTGACATTATCACCTGTGCTTATGGACCGGGTCTTGTTGGCAGTCTTCTGGTTGGGATAGAAACAGCAAAGGCCCTTTCTCTGGCATGGGACAAGCCACTTATTGGCGTCAATCATCTGAGGGGTCACCTGGCCGCTGTAATGCTTGCGTGTCCGGAAATGGCGATGCCATCGCTTGGTCTCCTTGTTTCCGGGGGGCATTCAGAAGTCATTTATGTTGAGCCGGATTCTACTGTCAAAATGCTTGGAGAAACCAGAGATGATGCCGCTGGTGAAACACTCGACAAGTTTGGAAGGGTGCTTGGTCTTGCTTATCCGGCCGGCCCTGAAATAGACAGGATGACCTTTATTGGCGACCAGAATGCAATACAGTTCCCTGTGACAAAACTGAAAGATGGAAGCATGGATTTCAGTTTTTCCGGCCTCAAGACTGCAGGTGTGAGGGCCATAGAAAAACACCCTGAAATGTCAAAGGAAGATTTGGCTTCATCTTTCATGAAGGCTGTTGTTGACCAGCTACTCGACAGATTGCTCTTGGCAATTGAAAAAACAGAGGCCAAATCAATCTTTATAGTCGGAGGCGTTGCTTCAAGCGCATACCTTAAAGAGCGTGTAAACAAACTTGGCGACTCAGTTGGACTTCCGGTTTTTGTTCCCCCGCCCTCCCTTTGTACCGATAATGGATCAATGATAGCCTATTGCGGGTTTCTCTATCAACAGCTTGGGAAAAAATCCGGGCTCGATCTCCAGCCACAATCCAGATTGCCGATTACGGCCATGTGATTCGTTGACAAGTTAAATCCGAAGGTTAAAATGATTTTGACCAAGGAGGTTAAATGAGTAATCAAGTGCCGCCAAACAAGAAGAAAATCTTGGTTATAGACGATGAACACAGGATCGTCGAGACCATAACATACAACCTGAGGGCCGAAGGCTATACGGTTTTTACAGCTGCAACAGCTGAAGAAGGTCTTGAACAGCTCAGGAGGAGACAGCCTGATCTGGTTGTCCTTGATCTCATGCTTCCTGGAATGAGTGGCACCGATTTTTTACGCATAATACGCCAAGAGTCGCAAGTTCCTGTTATTATCCTTACTGCAAAAACATCTGAAATAGACAAAGTTGTCAACCTGAAGATGGGTTCTGACGACTACATGACAAAACCGTACTCGTTTGTTGAACTCCTTGCGAGGATTGAAGCTCTGCTGAGACGTACCAACCAGGCTCCAAAGATTGCCGAGGAGAGGGCACCAGAAGAGATCAGGGTTGGCGACCTCTACATGAACTACTCGAAGAGGGAATGCGTCATAAATGGCAAACCAGTCAACCTTGGCTATAAAGAATTTGAGATACTATGGTTCCTTGCAAGCAATCCGGACAAGGTTTTCAGAAGAGACGACATCATGAGCAAGGTCTGGGGCATCGAGGGCATTCCACTTGATACGAAGACGGTTGATGTGCATATCCGCTGGATCCGCAAAAAAATCGAGCCAGAGCCAGAGAACCCAAAATACATAGAAACTGTGAGGGGCGTGGGTTATAAATTCTCCACGCACAAGGCATCTGAAAATTGAACCTTTGGGTTAGGCTATTTCTAACCTTCCTTGTTTGCCTTTCACTGACCCTCTCGATGCTGGGGGTCTTTTTTGCATTGACCTTCAGGGACTATTACGAAACAGAGCTTTTCAATAGAATGCTTTTCCAGGCTGATGTCCTGGAGCCTCGCCTGAAGTCGTTTATCTTGAGTGGGAACCCTTTTGGGGTCAATGATTTTCTCAAGGAAGAATCGAATAAATTCCCTTTGCTTGGCCTTTCCCTGCTGGATTCAAATGGAAAAGTCATATCATCAACATGGGGGCAAAAGGGTGATGACTGGTCTGGTTTTCCAGAAGTTGCCTCTGTATTGAAAAGGGAAAACGGTTTCAACATCAGGACCTTTGACTTCGAAAAACAGGCCTTTGTTGCGACCCCTATTGTGTCTGATCAGGAAATTGTTGGAATAATTGTCATGAGAAGCTCGATGGAGCCGGTTAGTGCTGGCACTAGTCAGGTTATAAGATTCATTATCGGCACATTCCTCATAGCCCTGCTTGCGGGAGTCCTCATGGTTTATTCGTCGGTGCGAATACAGACACAGCCTTTGCAAAGCCTCATTGAGTCCGCAAGGAGCATAAGCCTGGGGAATCTTGATGAAACGTTTGAATCGAAGTCAAGTGACGAGGTTGGCCAGCTTGGAAGGGTCTTGCAGATAATGGTGACACGGCTCAAGAGTGCCCTCAGAGAAGCAGGCGAGGAGAGGAGCCGTTTTCAGGCTATTTTTTCAAACATGGTTGACGGTCTGTTGCTGATTGACGGCAATGGCAAGATCTTGCTTGCAAACAACTCCTTTCTCACGATTTTTGGGGTTTCTTTCAAGGACATAATTGGTCTGCAGGTTGATAACTCTGTTTTGCCGCTCCAGCTCTCGGCAATCATCCTCAGGGGTGAGGATGGGGTTGATTCAGAGATGATTCTGGAGAAACCAGCCAAAAGGGTCCTCAGAATAAGGACAGCAACTATCGAACAGGATGGTTGTGCCATAGGCACCCTTTCAATATGCGAAGACATTACGCGCATGAAGCTGCTGGAATCGTCAGAGCAGGAGTTTGTCCAGTATATAAGCCATGAACTGAAGACCCCGCTTGCTTCTCTTTCGGCCAGCATTGAAACGATAACAACAAAGGCAAAACACGATCCAGACGCACAGGCCAAGTTCCTGGGCAACATGGGTGAAGACGTCCACAGACTCACCGATCTTGTAAATTCGATTCTCACTTATCAGCGAATCAGGGACACTGGCGAACAGATGTTCAAATTTGGGGCAGTCGAGATGGTGTTGGATGTCCACGGCAGGTTCTTGGCCTATGCGAACAAAAGAAAAATACATTTCGATTTTGAGGTCCCCGACGACGAGGTGTATGTTATTGCCAATAAGGACAGAATAATACAGGTTTTGATTAACTTCATCGATAATGCGATAAGATTTACTCCAGAGGGGGGCAAAGTTATTGTTGGTATCAAGGATACACCTGATTCAAGAAGGGTGAAGTTCTATGTTTCAGACACCGGGATAGGAATTCCAAGCGAATACATCAGGAAAATTGGGGAAAGATTTATTAAAATCCCCAGGAAAGACCATAAATTTGATACCCAGGTCGGGCTTGGGGTTTCTATATGCAAGGAAATCCTCAGGCGTCATGGAAGCCAGCTTGAGGTGGTGTCTGAAGAAGGCAAAGGTACGACCTTTAGTTTCTATCTCAAGAGGGCTACTCAGTCAAACTCGAGGGAAAAATCCGCTGATTTGACAGAGTGAGTCAAAAAGCCCATCGAAATCACATCAACTCCTGATTCGGCATAATCCCTTGCGTTTTGTGGCGTTATCTTGCCAGAGGCCTCAAGAATAACGTGAGGTGGCTTCATTCTGACGATTTCTTTTATCTGGTCTGGGGTCATGTTGTCGAGCATGACAATATCTGCTCCAGCGTCAAAGGCCTCTTTTGCCTCGCTTGCGCAGGTTACCTCGACTTCCACTTTCATGACATGGGAAACTTTTGATTTTGCGAGCAAGACTGCTTTTGAAACGGACCCTACCGCCCTGATGTGGTTGTCTTTGATAAGAACAAGAGAGGATAAATCCATCCGGTGGTTTGTGCCGCCGCCCACCCTCACTGCATGCCTCTGGATTTCTCTTAGCAAAGGAAGGGTTTTTCTTGTGTCTGTGACACGGCAGGCTGTCCCCTCGATGCTTTCTACAACAGCCCTTGTTTGTGTGGCAATGCCTGACATGTGGTTCAGGAAATTCAGGGCCACCCTCTCGGCTGTCAGCATTCCCCTTGTCGGGCCAAATATCCTTGCGGCTGTTTCGCCGGGTTTTATCAAGGTGCCTTCTTTGACGTGAAAATCACACTGTATGAGTGGGTCGACCTCTTCAAAGGCCATTACAAAGGGGTCTTCTCCGCAGAGGACGCATTCCGACTTACACAGAAGCCTTGCACCTATCATGTCATCTTCCGGCACCATGATGGACGAAGTGATGTCGCCCCAGGCAAGATCCTCTTCAAGCGCTTTCCTTACGAGGTTTCTTATAGTCAGCTGTTCCATGAATAGCCGTCCTTTTTGCTTGTTCCAACCTCAATCTCAAGGTACTTTCCGTCAAGTTTTGCCTTGGTGTGCACCCTCAAATTACCCCATATTGCATCTTTGGCCTGGTAATCGGTCCTCATGTGGCTCCCCCTCGATTCCTTCCTCTCCAGAGAAGACATTGTGATGATCGAGGTGACTGTATACATGTTTGCAAGCTCGAGGGAACCAAGGGAGGCTGACTCCGGAACAATCATTGTGCCCTGCCTCAATTTTGACAGATGATGTTCCATCTTCTTCTCTTCCCTTACAAGCCCGATGTTGTCCCAGTTCTCGAGCCTCAATTCTGAACGGGTGTATGGTTCCCTGTCATATTGCGGCTTGAACGGTCTCTCTGGGGGACCAGCTTTTCTTGAGTCTTCAAGCACTGATTTGGCGCCAAGCGAACCAGTTACAAGTGCTTCCGGGATTGAGTTTGATGCCAGCCTGTTTGCCCCATGCATTCCGTTTGATCCAGCTTCGCCGCAGGCATAAAGGCCCTTTATGGATGTCCTGCAGGAAAGGTCTGTTTCAATGCCGCCCATCATGTAATGGGCACCAGGTGAAACAGGAATGGGTTGTTGTGTTGGGTCGAACCCTGCCTTGAGGCACTGGGAATAAACGGTTGGAAATCTTTTTTGAAAAAATCCTCTTTCAAATTTGGTTGTGTCGAGATAGACCCAAGGTGAACCTGAAAGTTTCATCTCGTTGAAGCAGGCCCTTGATACAACATCCCTTGGGGCCAGTTCTGCCTTTTCATGGTATCTGGGCATGAACCTTTCCTGCTTGTCATTCAAGAGAAATGCGCCCTCACCACGTATTGCTTCGGTCACTAGAAATGATTGCCCCTGTATCGCAAAGCACACTGTCGGATGGAATTGCACAAATTCCATGTCAACAAGTGTTGCGCCTGCACGAAGAGCCATTGCCATTCCATCGCCTGTGGCCACCCGTGGGTTGCTTGTGTAGAAATAGAGCTGGCCGGACCCACCGGTTGCAATGATTACGTTTGGTGCCGAGAATATGACGTCGTTGTCCTCTATGATGGCGGAAACACCTGCCACTTCACCATTGTCGTCCTGGAGAATGTCAACAACAAAAGCCTCTTCAAAAATGGTTGCCTGTGAACCAGTCTTGAGTTGGTCGACCATTGTCTGCGAGATCATTTTTCCGGTCTGGTCCCCGCCGGCGTGGATTATTCTTCTTACCGAGTGGAAAGCTTCCCTGCCGAGTATGAAATGGTTTTCATTGTCGAGGTCAAACGGGACGCCCATCTGGTTCAGTTCCTCTATGATCAAGGGTGTTTGTTCCTCTATCATCTTGACGGCACTTTCGCGGCAAAGGCCATCCCCGGCCTTTATGGTGTCTGATTTCCACAAATCGAGGGAGTCGCCTTCGCCAAGGGAGGCGGCGAGGCCGCCCTGTGCGTAAAAAGAGTTTGAATCAACCAGTCTTTCTTTGGTTATCAGCGCCACCCTCATTTCCCTTGAGAGCCTCATGGTGGCGATTACGCCAGCTATTCCTGATCCGACAACGATTGCGTCAAACTCCCAGTTTTCCTTTGCTGAAGAGCCTGCTATGTACCTTGGAATTTTAATCATGCATCCTCTCGATTGCTGTCCTTGCTCTGTCAGCTATTTCCTTGTCAACTGTTATCACATGTTTCTCTTCCCGTAGTGATTCCAGGAGTTTTTCCAGCGTGGTTTTTTTCATGTTTGGACAGGTGATGTTTTTGGTGGCAAGAACAAACCTCTCATTAGGAAACATTTTTTCAAGTCTCTGCTTCATCCCGGTTTCTGTGGCTATTATAAAGCACCTTCCGGGGTTTTCCTTAACATAGGTTATCATGCCCGATGTTCCGCAGACATGGTCAGAGAGCTCCCTTATTTTTGGATTTGATTCGGGGTGTGAAACAAGGAGTGCATCTGGATGATAAGCTTTTGTTGTCCTCACCTGGTCTGCATCCATGAGCCAGTGGATTGGGCAGTATCCATTAAAAATGTGGAGGGTTTTCTTTGTTTTTGAGGCAATCCATGACCCAAGACCCTGGTCGGGGATGAATATTATTTCGTCAGAGTCGATTTTTTCAACGATTTTCAAAGCGTTTGCCGATGTACAGATGACATCGGACAATGCCTTGACTTCAATGGGGGAGTTGATATAGCAAACAACCCTTGCTTTTGGGTATTTTTTCCTCATCTCCACAACATCTTCCGGGGTTATCATGTTTGCAAGGGGACAACCGGCCTCCTCGACAGCGATCATGATTTTCTTTTCCGGTGAAAGCACTGATGCTGTCTCGGCCATAAATTTTACAGCGCAGAACATGATTTTCTTGCTGTCAGATTCCATGGCCTTTTTTGAAAGGTCAAGCGAGTCGCCGACATAATCAGCAATTTCCTGAATTTCCATCGGCTGATAGCTGTGGGCAAGTATGAAAATACCCTTTTCTTTTGCGATATTGCGGATTTCACTTTGAAGAGTGCTGGTATCCATTGACTCGAATTTAATACATTTGATCTGATTTTCAACAGTCTTGAAAGGCAATGTTTATAAAAATATACTTTTTACGAAGTGGAAGACAGAATAATTGATCCCAATATTGTCCAGGAAGATTCGGACGAGATATCATTAAGGCCGTCCAGGCTTTCGCAATTCATCGGGCAGGAGAGGGTCAAGAAAAATCTCCAGACTTTCCTTGAGGCCGCCAAAACCAGAGACCCAAAAAAACTAGGCAAGGGCGAGGGTATACTTGATCATATCCTTTTTTATGGCCCACCGGGACTTGGAAAAACGACCCTTGCGGTCATTGTGGCCTCTGAACTCGGTGTCTCGCTCAAGAGAACCACCGGCAAGGCGCTGGAGAGGGCCGGTGATGTGGCAGCCATTCTGACTGGTTTGTCGGAGGGCGACATACTCTTTGTGGATGAAATCCACAGAATGAACCCGCAGATTGAAGAAACATTCTATTCTGCCATGGAAGATTTCAGGTTTGATATTGTTCTTGGCAAAGGCCCATCGGCCAGAACAATAACACTCCCACTCAACAGGTTTACACTCATTGGTGCCACAACCAGAATAAGCCTCCTGAGCTCCCCTCTAAGGGACAGATTTGGCATCATTGAGAGGCTTGAGTATTACACCCCCCCAGAGCTGGCAGAAGTCGCAAAAAGGGCCTCGAAAGCCCTTGGAGTTGAAATTGACAGGGAGCTTGCCCATCTTCTGGCCAAGAGGGCAAGGGGAACACCAAGGATTGTCCTGAGGCTCCTCAGGAGAGCGAGGGACTTTGCTGTTGTTTCGGGAACAAATGTCATCGGCAAAGAAGTATTGCTTGAGACGTTCAAGGCCCTTGAAGTCAATGATTTTGGCCTCGACAAAATGGACAGGAGACTTCTCGAAACAATCATAGAGCGTTTTTCTGGCGGACCAGTCGGGCTGGAAACAATGGCCGCCATCCTTGGGGAAGACAGGGACTCGGTAGAGGACGTCATCGAACCATACCTGCTTCAGGAGGGAATGATTGAAAGAACGCCAAGAGGAAGGGTTGTTCTGGAAAAGGGCTATATAGCCTGTGGACTCAAACCAAGAGTCAAAGATGATTTCCTCTTCTAATCTTCTTCTCCATTGTTGTTGCGGCCCATGTGCCACTGCCTCGATCGACTGTTTTGTCCAGCTTGGCTACAAGGTAGTGCCATATTTTTTCAATCCGAACATTGAACCATCAGACGAGCAAAAAAGAAGACTCGATGTTTTTCTGGCTGTTTGCCAGTCAAAAATGCTCACCCCAATAGTTGAAGATGATCCGAATTATTCCCACAAGCGTGGTTTGGACAGGTGTTTTTCCTGCTACTCCGTTAGGCTTGAAAAGACAAAAATGGCAGCGCAAGAGCTTGGCCTGGAATTTTTCTCAACATCCCTGCTTATTTCCCCTTATCAGAAGCATGAACTGATAAAACAAGTCGGATCAGGGCTTGAAGGTTTTGTTTATGAAGACCTGAGGCAATTTTACAAAGATTCACAGCAACAGGCCAAAGAGCTTGGAATTTACAGACAAAAATACTGTGCTTGCCTGGAGAGCCTTGAAGAGTCAAAATGGCTTGCCAAAAGAAAATCGGAGATGAAAAGGCAAAAATCAGGCCCTACCGAGGAGTGGGTTCCCCGCTGGCTTGTGAAATGAACCAGTCCTGAAAAGCCCTTAGGGCTTTCCCGCGATGAGATATTCTGTCTTTTTCTTCAGGCGAAATCTCAGCAGTTGTTTTTTCCCCGTCAAAAATAAATATCGGATCGTAGCCGAAACCGTTTGATCCTTTTGGTGTGGTGGCAATTTCGCCTTTTAGTTCGCCTGTGAAGGTGTGTGTGCCGTTCTGGTTGGTGTAGGAGGCCACACAGACAAATTTCGCCCTTCTGTTTGCCACACCCTCCATTTCTTTCAAGACCCTGATGTTGTTTGCCTCCGGGCCACCGGCGTACCGGGCTGAATATATGCCTGGTCTTCCATCCAGTGCCTCCACAACGAGGCCCGAATCTTCGGCAAGTGTGGGTATCCCTGTCTGGGCAAATCCTGCCTCGGATTTCAGCCTTGCGTTTTCCTCGAATGTGGACCCAGTCTCCTCAGGCATCTCGACATTATAGTCAGACGCCAGCACAAGCTCTACTTTTGTTAGTATTGCTTGCGCTTCCCTCAATTTGCCAGGGTTTGATGTTGCAAAAAGAATTTTCATTACAGGGGGCCAAGTATCTTCTTTTCGAGCTCGATGATTTCGCTTACGCCCTTTTTCCCGAGTTCCAACATTTTGTTGAATGTGTCAAACGGGAACGTCGAGATTTCTGCGGTTGCCTGCACCTCAGCTATTTTTTGTGCCGAATCCATCACAAAATTCATGTCCACCTGGGCTCTGCTGTCCTCTTCGTAGTTCAGGTCGAGCCTCAATTCATTGTCGATTATGCCCAGCGAGACTGCGCCGAGATAGTCTTTGATTGGCATTTTCTTGAGCCCGATGTTTCTTAGGGCAATAACGAGCGAAACAAAGCCACCAACTATCGAGGCAACCCTTGTTCCGCCATCGGCCTGCACTATGTCGCAATCGATTGTTATTGAATTTTCGCCCAGCTGCTGCAAGTCAACAACAGAGCGTAGCGATCTTCCAATCAGCCTTTGTATTTCCACTGAACGTGCGGCTTTTTTGTTTATGTCCCGCTGGATTCTCTGGCGGGAGCACCTTGGAATCATTGAGTATTCTGCCGTCACCCAGCCCTGGCCAAGTTCCTTGAGCCAGTTGGGGACTTTTGGTTCCCATGATGCCGTGCAGATTACTTTTGTCTCGCCCCAAACCACAAATGCCGATCCTTCGGCGTATTTCATGTAATTTGGTTCAATGGTTACTGGTCTTAGCTGATCGTTTTCTCTATTGTTTGTTCTCATATTGGCTCCTGGAAGAATTCTTTGATGCCAAGCTGTATTCCCTCTGCAAGCTTTTTAACGTTTACCTCTTCCCTTATCCAGCCTTCTCCTTTTTTGTTGCTCAGGAATAGAGGCTCGATAAGGATCGATGGTATTGATACAATCTCGCGGCAAACATAAAAGCCGCGTTTTTTGATTCCTCTGTCCTCAAAACCAACCTTGGAAAGGACATTTTTGTGTATTTTTTCTGCAAGGCGCCTGCCTAAGTCCGTGTAATAGTAGGTTTCTGTCCCCTGGGCATCAGGGTCCCTTGCGGCATTGAAGTGGATTGAAATAAACATGTCAGCACCAGAGGAATTCGCAAGATTTGCCCTTCCTTCGAGATCCGGGGTTTTTATGTTTCTCTCCTCTGTTCTGGTGTATATGACGGTTGCCCCCTGGGAAGAAAGCATTTTCCCAAGCTCGAATGCTGTCTGGAGGTTCACCTCGGATTCATAGGTGCCCATCATGCCGCTGCATCCGACGTCGTACGATCCGTCTTCATTGAAGGTGCCGTGGCCGGGGTCGATTATGATGGTTTTTCCATTGAGTCCTGACTTGTTTTTCTCCTTGAGAGTAAAAATGAGCTTGTTTGGGCCCCTTGCCTCACCATAGCCTATCTCTTCCGTGGATTTTTTTGTTATCAGGATTGTTACCTTTGGAGGGTTTGCATTGGTTCTTGGATCAAAATCGACAGAGACTTTTTTGGCATCAATCCCGCTTAATGCGTTTTCCCCAAGCACGCAGTTGTTCAGGGTTACCTTTGACCTTCCATCGGGAAGTTCGGTGACATCAAAGTCAGTGAAAAATGAAACCTGGGTTGAAAGGGTCGAGCATGTCTTGCTTGTGTCGAGGCACCCCCCGATTTCCAGCTTGTCGATGACAGGGTCGAGATAAACCTTGTTTTGCACTGGCGAGTACATGTATGAGAAGCCAAGCATTGGTGCAACTGGCTCAATTGGAACATAGAAAGCGCTTCCCACAATTCTTGGGGCCGGCGCTATTGTTTTGTAGAATGAATTTTGGCCATCAACAACATGCATGGATGGCTTGAGATTTGTAAACGAGAAGACAAAGGGTCTTTTTGGGTCGACACTCATTTCGGCCCTGTTTTCTTTGTCATCCCAGGAGATGATGTAGCCGAGGTGGGAGGCCAGTGCGCCAACCGGCACCATGACCTTGTTGTCAAGCAGCATTGGCGGGTCACTTGCGTGGACAGGCCTGCCCTGGATCTCAATCCTCATCTGGTTTGATTCGACTTTTTCGAAGATTTCCAGCACCAGCTCGGTTGATGTAGGGTTTAATGGGGAGAGGTGGTAATCGCAGGGCTTGTTTAACTGAAAAACGACCAGCACTGTTGGTGGTGAAACGGATTTCTGTTCGATGCCGACCCTCGAAACCAGCGTTGAATCAACAACAATCGGCTCCAGATCACCAGTGCAGAATGAATTATCCAGAAATAGCTGTATTCTCGGGTTGTCGTTGTAGCTCTTGATGTTCAGGGAGTTTGGCTTGGATGAAATCGGAATTGTAAACTTGAGGACATCGCCGCGTTTTGCCCACTGGATCTCACCCACATCGACCGGTTTTACAGGTTGGGGCTGTGTGTGCCTTTTGGTGTCCTCGGAAGATACCCATCCCGCCTGGTTGCCTGAGAGTATCCTGTAGTAAAGCCTGCCGCCTTCCCTTTGTGCTACAGATTCGATCTTGCCTTTTCCGCCGGCAAAAATCTTTGGGCCGCCACTTCCTGAAGGGAATGATGCCAGTGTCGATTCTTTCTGGAGTTCAACCGTGAGCCCGAGAAGGTTTGCTGGTGGCAGGTCGACAGAGCCGGAAGTTTTTACCTTTGTGCTTGTTACCCATCCCGTTTCTCCCTGCTGGGTTGTCAGGAGATACCACGTTCCGCCATCCGAGTTGAGCGCAGAACCCGATATTGTGCATTTGCTTTCCCGCGGGACAACGCCAAGCAGTTTTCCGCCCTGGCTTGGGGCAAGCCTGAGCTGTGCTTTTGCCGCCACAATGTCAAACGGGCTTGAAGATGTTGTTTCGACCATTGACCCAAGGACCCAGCCCACGCCGAAATCTCCTTGAACTTTCAACCACATCTTCCCGTTTACATCAGATTTTTTTGACAGTATTTGCACCACAACCTGGGACTTTGTTGTGTAGACTTTGGCAAAGTTCAGGCCAGCATCTTTCCTAACGTTCACGTTTTTTGATATGATGCCCTTTTGTTTTGAAGTCGATTCTTCAAGTATTGGTGTTGCTGTCTTGGCGAGGTCTGATCTTACCCATGCGTGAGTTCCTGTGGGGAGAACAATCTCGTACCAGATTTTGCCATCCACATCCTTTGATTTGGCCACAACCGATGGTCTGATGGTTGACGTTGTCCTGTTCACAACGGGGGATTTTGTTGATGGTCCTGATCTCAGATTTGTGAGTGGGTCAATGATTATCGTAAGGTTTTTGACCTCTTCCTTTGCGACCTGTGTGGATTTGATTTCGTCAATCAGCCCTGCGCCGATCCAGCCGAAACGGCCATTCCCCAGCGAAAGCTTGTACCAGTCTTTCCCGTCATCACCCTTTGTTTTGGCAACGACTGGCAATTCTATTTTTGTCTTTATTTGCAAGGCCACGCTCGAAGATGTGTTTGGAGACGACCTCAAGTTTATAATGCCAGAATTGGGGTCTATAACAGCAACCTGGCCGTCAATTTTTTCCTCGGTGCCTGTCCTCTGGACTTTGACCACCCATGATGCCACAAAGCCTTTTTTGCCTGGCGAAGCCTCAACTTCGAACCATGTCTTGCCGGACTTGTCTTTTGTTTCGGAAATTACGTTTAGGTCTTTTGGCGGCTGTATTCTTGCAAGCACTTTCGCGTCAACTGACGGCGACATCCTTATATTGGTTGCCTGATATATTTTGACTATAGTTTTCGACTGGACATAGGGCAGGGAACCAAAAAAGATGCAAAAAGCCAGCAAAAGCAAAATTGTTTTTTTGTTCATATCTCCCTTTGCTTTATTGCCCTGGAGAGTTCTCTTTCGTTGTCTCTCCTGATTATCTGGTCCTTGTGTTCAAACTGTTTTTTGCCATACGCAATTGCTATCCTGATTTTGACAAAACCCTTGTCGTTGAAATAAATCGAAATGGGCACGCAGGTGTATCCACCCTGGAGTGTTTTTGCCGCGAGCCTCCTGATTTGCAGTTTATGAAGAAGAAGCTTCCTTTTTCTTTTTGGGTTGCTTCCCAGGTGCGACATTGCATATTGCGGGATGTTCATGTCGATGACATAGGCCTGGCCGTTTATTACCTCGACAAATGAATCTTTGAGGTCGCAATGACCCATTCGCAGCGATTTGACTTCATCGCCATTTAACACAATCCCTGCCTCTATTTCATCTTCGAGCTTGTACAGGTGCCTTGCTTTGTTGTTTGTGGAAATGGTCCCTGTCTTGATCATTTAGATCAATTCTATCTTTGTTTGATGGCAAGTCAAGATTTTGCGATTTCTGCTATAATCTGATTGTGCCTTTAGAATACGAACTGATCAATTTGCTTGAAGGAGATTGCAGGATAGAACTCACCAAGGTTCTTTCGCAGAAGGATTTTGATTCTGTACTGCGTATTCCCATGCACTCGATAGTCTCGCTCAATGCTGCAAATGTTTCCCAGTACTTCAATTACCCCAAAGCAATTCCTGTTGCCTTCAGGAGAAAAAAGACCATAGAGGCCTTTATTGTTGGCGTACCTGTTGAAAAATACCTTGATGATGAGACCTTTCCTGACCCCGATATTGGCAGAAGAAATACCATATATTCTGCAATCATCGCCTATTCGGACACCAGAACGTACAACAAGCTGGTGGCAGACTACAGGCTGTATCTTTCAAAGTTCAATGCAACATTTGAATCAAGGCACTTGCGCACAGATTGGGCAAAAGGGTCGGAGTTCGAAATCGTAAAGGTATTTGACTACTGGAAGATTGACGGTGTTCCAGTCGCCTACTGCAAGCACAAGTTTGTCGAGAGTTCCAAAAAGTAGCCTACTGTTAGGCGACTATAAGGCTGAATAGGTTCCAGTAAATCATCCATGGAATCATGAGCACATAAACGAATGTGGTAACGGTATAGAATATCCTGGAAGCCATGCTCCAGTATTTTTTCACCCAAATCATCACAGTGAAATAAACCAATGCAGCAGTCATTAACGCGCCAATCATGGGAAGCAGGACAGTTGCTTTTATATAAGATGGTATCCCGAAGCCATAATCTATCATGTTTGTTCCCCAGAAGATAATGGCCACAACAACCAGGAAGCTCACGTAAAGCAGTGCTGTAACAAGCTGGCCCCACCTTGCCAGTTTATCAAACTTTGTTTGCTTTGTTTTGTCGAATTTTCTGAACAGGGCACCAAAGATAAAGGAGACTATTGTCGATAAGATGGTAAGAAGGAATATGATTATAAAGACAAGATTTGGCGTCGGGCTTGCGAACCAGTCGATCCTTTCAAGGGCTTGGCCCCAAATTTGGGCGTGACTGATTTGATTGTTCCCGTCTGTAACAAATTTTATGTATGAGTCACCAAGTTTCGATTTGAACAAATCTTTTCCTGCAGGAACGTATTCCCAGTCATTGATGCTTATGTAGCCATCCTTGTTGTAGGTGAAGTGGTATAAATCATGAAAGATGAGAATGCCCAATTTTGCAAAAGAGTTTTTCTGGACATACCACATGTTCGAGTAATACCCAGTATATCTTGAGGGTTCCTCAACCTTCGCATTCTGGCCGTCTTCACTGCTGGTATCGTCTTCGCTTGCCGGCGGCCATATTTTTTGCAGTAATTGATGAATAAAACTATAGCATGCACTTGATCCAGCTTCTGTGGCAAAGAGTCCAATTTTTTGCTTTGGCAACACGACAAGGCGACTGTTTACTCCCAGTGCGTTGCCTTGCTTGTCGAGGACCGGAAATGGTTCTTTGTAATCATGCTGTGTTACTTCGAATGCTAGTGTGTGTTTTGGGTAGAAAACGGCGTCTTGCTCAAATGCAATGCTTGTAAACAGGTAAGCGGAGTCCTCGGAGAAGAATTTTTCATATTTAAAAAGGTCTCCCAGGAATTTTCCCATATCACCGGCTGTTGTTACCATTGCATCTGCCGGTGGGTCGTTGAAGTAATAAGGATCAAATTCTTTAAATTCATTCTTAGTATCGTAGTAGCCTTCGGATTTCCATTCCCTTGGCTTTGCATAGTTTTTTTGGAGTTCATCAGGAATCGGCTGCTCAAAGGTGGTATAATTCATGCCTAATTTTTCAAAAACGTTTTTCTCGACGTATTTTTCAAATGGCATTCCGGAAACTTCTTCAATGATGAGGCCGGCCAGGGCTATTCCATAGTTTGAATAATCATAGAGCTTGCCGGATCCCATTATGTGGTTTGGCGGATTTTGCTTGAAATATTCAGGAAGGGTCGGGATCTTGTCGGCATTCTTTGTGAGTATTGTCGTCAATTTCTTTTCTAGCCCCGGTGTGTGTGTCAGGAGCTGGGCCAGTGTTATATATGGAGTCGGCCTAACTGTCTGTCTGTTCTCTATGCATTCGTAGCCATTTCTGGTTCTGATTACTCTGGCAATAATCCGGGATTTAGTTGGTGACGGAGCATTTTTGTTTCCTTTTTCTTCCTCAAACACGATCCACTGGTCTGGAAAATCTTTGTTTATAAATTCTACAATTGTCTGTTTTGATGTTTGTGGCGCTGTGATTTGAAGGGCTGTCCTGCCATCGCTTTTTGCAAGCTTGTCATAAACTTCGAGCAGGTCATGCTTAAAAAATCCTTCCCACTTGTCTTCTGCCCCCATGCACAATTCTGATCTGGTTTTTTGATGCTTCTGACAAATTTATTTCTGGAGCATTTTCTTTGGATTTATTGTCACTCAGGTATTTCAGAACAAGTTCCTTGGTTTCTGGCTCGATATTGATGCCGACTGGATAATCAGGAATGACAATACCAGCTTTCTTGAGGTATACGTTAATGTCTTCCTGAAGATCGAGTTTACCCTCCTCGACAAGCTTTATAACAGCAAGAGAAGTAAAAACTTTTGAAACTGAAGCCACTTTAAATATTGTTTTATCAGGATCAACAGGAATGTCTTTGTCTACACTTGTGGAACCATAGCCTGCCTTGAATACTATGTCGCCATCTTTCACAACGCATACCGATGCGGCAGGTTTTGGTTTATTCCCAAGAATTTCTTTGGATTCCCCTTGCGGCACAAACGAAAAATCTGCTATCTGCTTCACGTCATCTTTTGAGAAATTCGGCCAGGTTTTTACCTGCAGCATATTGTCGTTTGCCCAGCTGTAAAACTCATCTCCCGTGTTAATGCTGACGTAGGATTCTTCCATATATTTGTATATGGTTAAGCCTGAGAGCAAGATCGTGCAGACAACAAGAAAAGGTGTGACAAAATACTTGTATACTTTGAGTTGTGCGTCCATGTTCCCTCCATTTAGAACGTTATTGTTCAATGCTATTGGCCCTCTGGAGTTTTTTCAATAGCGGCCAAGGGCACAATCAAAGATGAGAATTACGAAAAACTGCTTAGTAAAATACGCACTAAACATGCCTTTTTCGGTAATTGTTCCCCAATTAACATAAAATAAAAAACCGAACAGATTATCTGTTCGGTTTTTTGTAAGTCTAGCTATTTGGCGGGTACTACTTGCCGCCCCTGCCCTTTCCTTTTCCGTTTCCACCACGGCACCCACCACCGCCGCAACCGCCGCCACGCTGGTTGATTGTGGCTGATTTGGCCAGATAGGTTCCATCATCCTGTTTTGTGCCGTCAAATCTGAGCATGTCGCCAGCTTTGATGTCTTCAAACTTGATCTCTTTGCCGTCTTTCGTGATCTTTGCATCGGATGTGAATTTCACGGTGAAATTTCCAAGCTGTGCGTTCCACATCTTTACTGTCAGGGTTGCCTTGTCAGTTGATTCGACCCTTCCACACAGGCCGTTGTACTGGCATGCTGTGACCTGGATGTTTTTGGCAAGGTAGGTGTTGTCCTGGAGCTTGTCAGCTTGCCCCTTTACATTGCCATATTTTGGGACTTCGGAAAGCTTTATCTGCTTCCCGTTCATTGTTATGACCGAATTGCCGTCAAATTTTAGGGTGAACTCTCCGGTTCTTCCATTCTGTATCTTCATTGTCTGGGCACTGGTATCAACTGAATTGATCCTTCCCCAGATTTCTTCTGCCGCGTATGCGTATGCCGCTACTGATATCACCATCAAAACGGCCAGTGTTGTCAATATTATCTTTTTCATTCTTCCTCCTTCAATCTTTTCATTCTTGTTTGATTCATATCTGATACTTCTTATAATGCGCTTTCACCAAAATTGTCAGTGTCGTTTTTTTCTCGTCCTCATCTCCTTTCTACAACTAATACGCCATGGGGGTATATTTTGTCATTTGAGATTGGTTAAAGATTCCCAAACTGGTGAAAGAGGTGTAATTTTATTAGGTTCTACGTTTTTTGCTGGTATTTTTCACTCCTGCCCGTGAACGATTTGTTGTTGACATCGCATCTTTGAATGATAAAGTTTACAAAGTATGCAAAATTGGAGAGGTGGCCGAGCGGTTGAAGGCACTCGCCTGCTAAGCGAGTAACTGGTGTAAAACTGGTTCACGAGTTCGAATCTCGTCCTCTCCGCCAGAGGTAATCATGACAGAGAAAATCAGGGTCAGAATAGCCCCGTCACCAACCGGCAAATTACACATTGGCAACGCAAGAACAGGCCTTTTCAACTATCTTTTTGCAAGACACTATGGTGGAACATTCATCCTTAGGATAGATGATACCGATACCGAACGCTCCACCCCAGAGGCCGAAAAAGCCATTTTTGATGGCCTCAAGTGGCTTGGAATCACATGGGACGAGGGTCCGGATATTGGCGGAAATTATGGCCCGTACAAACAGACTGAAAGATTCGATACATATAAGGAGGCACTGGACAGGCTCCTTGAAGATGGCCATGCTTACTATTGTTTTTGCTCACCGGAAGAGATAGAGCAAAAACGTACTACAGCCGAGAAGGCACACGAGATATACAGATACGACAATACTTGCCGCACTGTTCCCCTTGATGAGGCAAGAAAAAGAATCGCCAATGGTGAAAGGGCCGTAATAAGGCTCCGCGTTCCAGAGGGCACCGAGGCCAATTTCCATGATCTCATTAGGGGCGACATCGAGGTTGATTCCGAGACTTTCGATGATTTTGTCATTGCAAAGCCTGGCGGGGCACCACTTTACAATTTTGCAACGGTCATTGATGACCATCTGATGGACATAACCCATATCCTAAGAGGGCAGGACCATCTCACAAATACATCAAAACAGATCCTTATTTACAGGGCTCTTGGTTGGGACGTCCCAAAGTTTGGACACTTCTCGCTTATTTTGGACACCAACCGCAAAAAACTCTCGAAGAGAGCTGGAGCTGTATATATCGGCGATTTTCAGGAACAGGGTTATCTTCCACAGACAGTGGCGAACTTTATTGCTCTAATTGGCTGGTCACCAGGTGAAAACAAGGAAAAAATGACCATGGAAGAGATGATTGGAGCTTTCTCCATGGACCACGTTCAAAAAGCCGATGCCGTCTTTGATCCTGAAAAGCTGAAATGGCTCAATGGTGTTTACATAAGGGAAATGTCGCTGGAAAATCTTGTCGAAGCGGTCAAGCCCCATCTTAGAAATGCTGGTTTTGAGGTCGACAATGTTGACCAGGAATGGCTCAAAAAAGTTGTCTTCCTTGAGCAGGAGAGGATGAGGCTGTTCTCCGAGGCCTCGGAGCTGTTTGACTTCTTCTTCAAGGACATTCCATACGACAAATCGCTGCTTTCTTCAAAAAAGCACTCCGATGACGAACTTGCAAGGGCGCTTGGGCAAACCAGGGAACAGCTCGAAGGAATATCAAGCTGGAACAAGGAAGAACTTGAGAATCTTTGCAGGTCGCTTGCATCCCAGATGGGCTGGCAGGGTGGCGACCTTTTCATGCCGCTCAGGATTGCGGTCACAGGAAAGAAGGCAACACCGCCACTTTTTGAGACCATGGAAGTCCTTGGCAAAGAGCTTAGCTTAAAACGCATTGACAAAGCCATACAGTCGCTTAAAAAGTAAGTGCGGCTGTAGCTCAACGGATAGAGCAACGGCCTACGGAGCCGTAGGTTGCAGGTTCAAGTCCTGTCAGCCGCGCTTGTCATTTATGACGACGCTGCCGCACCTTATACAACTTGCATTTGATCAGGCCCTTGTTGCTTTTGAAAAAGGCGAGGTGCCTGTTGGTGCAGTGGTGGCAAAAGGCAGTGAAGTTCTTGGCCTTGGCCACAACCTGACCCTCACGCTCAAAGACCCTACAGCCCATGCAGAAATAATGGCCATAAGAGACGCGACCTCAAAGCTTGGTGACTGGCGCTTGCCAGATTGTCAGATTTATGTAACCCTCGAACCTTGCACCATGTGCGTTGGGGCGATCCTCCTCTCAAGGATTGAAACCATCAATTTTCTGGCCTATGATCCAAAGGATGGGGCTTGTGGAAGCACAAAAAATCTTGCCGTCCAGCCAATATTTGGCCACTGCGCAAAGGTCATAAAAATTGATGACGGCGGGCGTTCCTCGGATCTCATCAGGGAATTTTTCAGACTCAGGAGGGAAAACAAATGAACCACACATTCATCAGTGATTTTCAAAAAGGCCAGGAGATTGATGATTACTATGCTGTCGCAAAAAAGCTCAAAAAATCCACAAAAGCTGGCAGTTTCTTTATTTCACTGATATTGTCAGATCGCACCGGAAGGGTTGATGCTATCGTATGGAACACCACGCTGGCAAAATTTGGTGAAGATTACAATGAAAACCAGGTTGTCAGGGTGTGTGGAAGGGTCGACGAATACGACGGCAAAATCCAGATCGTTGTTGAAAAGATTGGCATAGGTGACCCCACAAAGTACGAGTCCTCATGGTTTCTTCCCCAATCACCTATCCCTGTTGAAGACATAATGCGCCAGATAAATGCAATGGTGGCATCGGTTGGCGACGAAAAGCTGAAACAGATGGCCGTGTCATTTCTTGGTGATGAAAACCTTTCCCAAAGCTTCAGAGTGGCCCCGGGGGCTGTCTATCTACACCATGCCTACCTTGGGGGTCTTGCCGCCCACACGCTTGCTGTAATGAAGTTTTGCGACTCCCTGTGCCAGCTCTATCCGCTAAATCGCGATCTGCTCATTGTTGCTGCGCTATTTCACGATGTCGGCAAAATGGTCGAAAATACATGGGAACTCATCTTCAAAAGGACAATCGAAGGCGAGCTTGTCGGCCACCTCATAATCAGCCGCGATATCCTCAGGGAATTCACAAAGTCTACAGGAATAGCACCTGAAGTCGCGCTCCATCTTGAACACTGCATTCTCTCGCACCATGGCCAGTATCTGTATGGTTCGCCAAAACTCCCGATGACGAGGGAGGCTTTTGCGTTACACGTTGCAGACCTTGCCGACTCAAGGTTCGAGGAGTTTGAAAGAGAGCTGAAAAACATTGCACAGGGCGAGTCCACCGAGCCAATAAGATATCTGGACAACATCAAGCTTTTCAACCTGTGATCCTCCAGAACCCCAGAAAATATGGTGTTCCGCCCTTCAGCATCGCTGTTGTCCATGGCGGTCCGGGGGCCTGCGGTGAGATGGCGCCTGTTGCAAGGGAGCTTTCGTCTCTTTTTGGTGTGATGGAGCCGCTCCAGACCGCAACAACCATAGATGGGCAGGTCAAGGAGCTTGAAGAGGCAATAAAAACCCATGGCAGTCCGCCGGTGGCGCTTATTGGTCACTCGTGGGGCGCATGGCTGGCCTTCATCTTTGCCGCAAAAAACCCTTTGCTGGTTGGGGAACTTGTCCTTGTGGGGAGCGGGCCGTTTGAGGAAAGATATGCTTCAAAAATAATGCCGGCGCGGCTTTCCAGGCTCCCAGAAAACGAGCGCAACGAGCTTGCCGGACTCTTGAAGAAGATGGAAAATCAGGGCGAAAAAGACAGCGATGCAATAATGGACAGGGTCGGCGACCTCATTTCAAAGTCAGACCACTTCGACCCATTGCCTTTGGAACCGGAGCCGGTGGAGTTCAAGCCGGAGGTCTATAAGGGCGTGTGGCCGGAGGCATCACGTCTCAGGCAAAGCGGGGAGTTGCTGGAAATGGGCAAAAAAATCGCCTGCCCGGTGGTGGCAATCCACGGCGACCACGACCCGCACCCGGCCGATGGCGTGAGGGTCCCGCTTGAAAAAACCCTAAAAAACTTCAAGTTTGTCCTGCTGGAAAAGTGCGGGCATGACCCGTGGCTGGAAAAGCACGCAAGGGAAAAGTTCTTTGAGGTGCTGAAAGGGGAGCTTGGCAGTAAAATCTAGGCCAAGCAACAGGAGGCTGTGAAACCTCCACCTTGATTTTGAAACCCAGACATTTAGAATTTTCATGGTTTGTGGAGAGGTGGCTGAGCGGTTGAAAGCGCCTGACTCGAAATCAGGTAAGTGGGCAATCCCTGCTTCGGGGGTTCGAATCCCCCCCTCTCCGCCAGACAAGGAGGGGAATGGAAATAAAGGAACTTTTAACAATTATAATACCAATTGCCATGCTTGTTATTGACCTAATATTTCAATTTAATAATGGGAAAAAAATAGAAAAGTTAAAAAGTAAATTAGAATTAAATAAAGATTTGAAATTGCTCTTTTCAAAAGAAAAAATAGATACAAATAATCATTTGTTTCCAATCTTCAATAAAGCAAAGAATGATGTTTCACGTCAACTTGTTAATCGAAATGATTATGAGAAAAATACGGATGAATTACAAAAAATTATTGATACCAGAAACAACTTATCTGAAGAGCTAGTAAAAAAATCATTATTTCTTGATAAGGATATGAGTGATTTGTATTCTGAATTCCTAAAAAACTATCGATTAATACAAGTTAATTATTCAAATTGGATTGAGGCCATGTATTGGTTTTCGCACAATTCTAAAATGATTCATGTTGATACGTCGACGTCGTATCAACATGAATTGGGTAAATGGGCAGAGAAAGTAGAAGAATGCATATCAAAACATTCAGAATACATTAATAAATTAGATGCAATTCTCGAAAAAATAAAAAAAGATTTTCATGACGAGTCCGTCCAAAATGATATTATTCAACCTAACAACACTAAACTCTAACCTATCCGTTTCCGACCCCAACATCGGCCTGTTCTATTCCCTCGTGGGGACATGGAAAGAGGACGCAACGCTGTGCGGGAGCGAAACAGCCCTGAAGTCCGGAACGCCTGTTGATGACGCTTCGGCCATCAGCTCTGCGCGCGCATTGCCGGTTGACCGTTCAAAGGCCGTGCTTGCCGTCTGCGACAGCAGGGGCAGGGTCAAATGCTGGGCAAACCTCAAACTTTCCGGCTACTGGGGCGAGTTTGTCGCACTCTGCTCGAAGGCCACGCCAAGAGAGCACCTGGATTATCTGGGTTCTGTTGGTGTGAAGGTGATTGTCGAGGGCGAGGTCAGGGTCGACCTTGTGAAGGCGCTTGCCGCGCTGGAGCGGGACTTTGGCGCAAAGACCGTACGCGTCGACAGCGGCGGAACGCTCAATGGCGTGCTTTTGGGACTTGGCCTTGTTGACGAGGTGAGTTTGCTTGTTCAACCAGTCATTGCCGGTGGCGACGGCCCCTCGTTTGCGAAACTGCCAGCATCGGTCAATATTCCTCTGGAGCTGATTTCTTGCCAGATGCTCGAGGGTGGGTATGTCTGGCTGAGGTATAGGGTTTTGAAATAGTTTTCTGGGTGGTTTTGAAACCACCTCACCCCTACCCCTCTCCTGACAGGAGAGGGAAAAAATATCAGTAACTCCTTCTGTCAGGAGAGGGAAAAACATTGGTAATCTTTTCTGGAAGGAGAGAGAAACATGGTAGCAACTTTTCCTTGAAGAAGAATAGGAATATCTTCTTGATGAGAGGTTTTGGAAGGGAGGGGTTGGATGGAGAAAAGGGATGAGGAAAATCCTTCTCCCGCCGGGAGAAGGACAAAGGATGAGGGGGTTTTGTCCTGGCCAGATTATGAAAAAAGACAGCAACTTCTTGAGCATGCTGCCAGAATGAGGAAATCCCAGACAGATGCAGAAGGTTTGCTTTGGGGAATCCTCAGGGGAAGAAGATTTTTGGGGCTCAAATTCAGGAGACAGCACACAATAAACGGTTTCATTGTGGATTTTTATTGCAATGAGAAGCATTTAGCCATTGAGCTTGATGGTGGTGGTCATAATGATTCAGCGAAGGAAAGAAGTGATTCTTTAAGAACAGAAAGCTTGGGGAAAAACGGGATAAGAGTGGCAAGATTTTGGAACAACGACATTTTTAACAATATTGAGGCTGTTTTGGAAAAGCTTTTTGAAGAATTGAAGGATTAAAAACCACCTCACCCTGCCCCTCTCCTGATAGGAGAGGGAAAAAATATCAGTAACTCCTTCTCAAAGGAGAGGGAAAAAATAGTAGCAATTCCTCTTGGAAGGAGAGGGAAAAAATCAAAAATCTTGTCTCCTGAAAGATTATTGTGTAAAACCATAGTTTTTCTCAAAAAAGGGCGGGTTTTAATAGAAAAGTGAAGGGTTTTGCGTAAAATTGCTTACATGTGGACAGACGAATTTCTAGGTGCGATGACGGTTTGTGACAAAGAGGGCAAAATAATTTACATGAACCAGAAGGCCATGAGGACTTTTGAGAAAGACGGCGGTGCCTCGCTTGCTGGCCAGAATGTCCTGGACTGCCACCCTGAACCGGCAAGGTCAAAGCTTGCCAAAATGATCGCCGAAGGCACAAAAAATGTTTACACAATCGAAAAGAACGGCACAAAAAAGATGATCTACCAGTCACCGTGGTATGAAAATGGTGTTTATATGGGTTTTGTCGAACTTTCGCTGGAGATTCCCTTTGAGATGCCGCATTTTGTGAGGGACAAGAAGTGACCGAATTTGAAAATGAAATATATGCAATGCCATGCTTTGCGACGCTTTCCGTGAATGATGTCGCCTCCTCAGTTGATTTTTATTGCGACAAGCTGGGATTTATGAAGATATTTTTCATGGAAGGGCCAAGCGGCGAAACTGCTCTGGCGCATCTTCGCTGGGCAATGTACGCCGATTTGCTGGTTGTGCCTGGCAAGCAGGAGGCTGCCGACCAGAAGGGTTTTGGCATCTCGCTAACTTTCGCTTGTGGCAGGGTCTCTGTTGATGAACTGGCCGAGAGACTGGCAAAGGCTGGTCTTGAGTTTTCAGGGCCAACCATCACCCCATGGAATGCCAAGGAGTTAAGAATCAAAGACCCAGACGGTTTTTTACTGGTTTTTACGGAACAGGCAGATTCCAGAAAAGATTTTGATGAAGTTATCGGGGACATAAAAAAGGCCCAGGGATAAAACTTATATTACATCGAAGGTGGATTTTTTTACTATCCCGCTCCTGATGTTCATTTTTATGATCTCGGCTGTCCTCTTCAGTTTTGTCTTGAGGTTTGGTTTTTTTAGCTCATCACTCATCTGGACAGCAATTTCAAGGTATCTGGATGTTTCGGCCTGGTGGTGCTTTAAATTGTCCTGGTCATAATTGGTCATTATTGCATGGTAGATTGAGTAGGCCAGCGCAACATTGAACGACTGGCATCTTGCCCCTGATGAAAGTGAACCAAGGAAGGCCTGATCAAGTGCCTCTTTTGCCGTTTTGGCCATATCGCCCTGCCATTGCGGGGTTATTGAGATTATGCTGCTTTTTTTGGTTTTCTGGAGGTTTTCAAGAAGCAGATTGCAGGCGGCTTGCGCTGTCAACAACCCAAGTTCGCAAGAATAATACGGTGTCTGGACGACCTGTTTCATTTTTTCCGAGGCGGATTTTATAAGTGCCATGGCTTTTTTGTGTTCGTTCTGATGCTCGAGGAGTTTTATATTCAGGATGGCGAGCGCCATTTTTTGCTCAAAATCCAGACAGTGAGCTGAATTTAGGGCCTCATCCATCAAATCCTGGCATTTTTTTAGCTGTTCTTCTTCAAAAACAATCCGTGCTTCAAGCACGATTGATGGCCTTATTGGAAGTTCTGGCACCCTTTTTTCGATGTCTTTGGCTCTTTGCAGGTAGAATTTTGCGCCATCCTTGTCGTTATCTTCTATCTGGAATTGAGCCATTTTTACCAGGAACCGGCATGCTTGCATTTTTTGCCCGGTCAGAATTGAGATTTCGATTGCCCTTTCCATGAGTCTTCTGACAGAATCCAGATCACACTGGTTGTGTTTTATGAGCGCATCTATGCAAAGAGTTGTTGCCAAGAGCGGTTGCGAGTCCATTTTAAAAGAGATTTCCCTTGCCATCAGGTTGTCTTCTGAGGCTTGGGACATGCTTCCCCCAATAATCGCCAAGAGGGCTTTGAGATGGAAGAATCTTGCTTTCATTCTCACCCACGATGTGTCACTGATTTCGGCAGAGATTTTTTCGAGAATATCCAGAGAATCAGAAAAATAGCCTTGAAAATATTTTGCGTATGAAAGGTTTAATAATGCTTTAATTCTAAGACTGGCATTTTGCGATTTGATCGCCGAATCACTAGATTTTATAGCATGCAAGGCCATTTGACTGAAATCATAATCTTTCATGTTGACGGATTCTTGCAGGTGGAGTTTTATGAGTTTTT
Source organism: Caldisericia bacterium (assembly GCA_017992555.1). GTDB lineage: Bacteria > Caldisericota > Caldisericia > JAAYUI01 > JAAYUI01 > JAAYUI01. Next base: position 69,778 of record JAGOOK010000003.1, read on the forward strand.
CGTCTTCATCATTCCTTCCAACCAGCCTGTATGCTTCCTGAGTCCTTTGTTGTGCTTCGAAGAATTTTGCCTGGCTTGCTTCCAAATCAGCAAGTGCCAATAAAATTTCAGACTCAGAATCCGTGTCAACTCCAGCTTTTTTGAGTGCGCTCAGCATTCCGGACAAAGTTTTTTCTGCTTCATCAAATTTACCCTGGAGCTTCATTATTTTTGCAAGCCTGAGCGAGGATACTGTTTCAAGCGAAGAATCAGAGGCTCTGATTGAAGCTTCAAGTGCTTTTTTTGCGTACTCAAGTGCCTGTCTGATTGCAAATTGCGATTCTGCCATAATGGATGCCGAAAGGAGAACGGGGATTGATTTGGCCGGGTTTGAACCATCCAGTAGATGTTCGATCAATTCATCAGCACTTTCATTTTTATCGGTTTTTTGTTTTGCCTGTATATATTTTGCACATTTGTCATGGATTGAAATGAGTAATTTGGGATTCGTTTCTTCCAGAAGCTTTGTCCTGATCTGGTTTTCAATAAATTTATATTTATAGCTTCCAGCAATTTTAAATGTTGAGAGCATCATTGAACTAATGGCTTCGTCTAGCGTTTCTTCAATATCGCCCTCTTCAAAGGAGGTCACTGAGAATAACATTTGTTCGTCGAATGTTTCACCTATTACCGCAGCTTCGCAGAGTATTGCTTTTAATTTCGAATCGAGATAGCCGATTCTCCATGAGGCCAATTCATTGCTGTTTGTGGGGAGCTCATCCGGGGATATTTTTTTTGTTTCGCCAGAGCTTGTGATATAGCCCCTGCATGCCATGCCGGAGAGCATCTGGAGCAGATATGTGGCATTGCCTTTCGAGGCACCGACGAGTAAATCCGTAGTTTCTTTCGAAATGTTTTCCAAGCCAATGATTATATCGATAAGCTCTGCTGTTTCAGCGGGAGAAAATGGATTTAGCCGGATTGTTTGTGTGTATCCGGAAAATGAAATTTCTCCAATCAAATTTTGGGAGGTTGTTTTGGTGTTGGATGAGTTGGCTATGACCACAGTCATGTTTGGATTTTGTATTTCTTTTGCCGACTGGTTTATGATTTCCAGGCTATTTTGATCGCACCACTGGGCATCATCAATTTCAACAACAAATCTTCCTTTTTGGCTACATTCATTAAAAAGCCACGTTATTGCTTTTGGAATCGATAAGTTGAATGAGACAGGGTCTTTTTCCAGATCCGGGCTGTTTCCCACCATTAGCCTATCTGCAATATTTGGGCACAAGGTTGCAAAAATATTTTTATACGGTGATTTTCCAAAAGACCCAAACCCAAGCTCAAGGGCTGCCTCACATACTAATTGACCCAATATTCCAAAAGGTTTTTTGTGGTTGATTTTTTCGCAGGTGGCATAAAGGACTGGCATATCTTGTGACCTTGCAAGACTTGCTATCTCCTGCATTATCCTGGTCTTGCCAACGCCATGGCCGCCATCGATGATTAGTGTTTTAAGGCCAGCCTCTTCAGAGAGCACGGCTGATTTGATCAAGTCAAGTTCTTTGCTTCTTCCTACAAGGAGACCGCGATTGATTATCGAGCCTGAGTTACTAATGATATTTTTGCCCAGACTCTGGTCTTTTTGTCCCTGCTCGAGCACCTTTAGTACATCTTTCATGCAGGATGGTCGTGATTTGGGGTTTTTCCTCAGGAGCCTTCTGACGAGATTTTCAAGCAAGATGGGAATTTTGGGGTTGTATATTGAAACTGGAGTTGGCTGGAGGTTTTGTATCTGCCAGATGAGGCTTGATATCTTTGTATCATTGAAAGGTGGCCTTCCTGTGCAAAGGTAGTATCCTATCGAGCCGAAGCTGTAGAGGTTTGAACTTATGGTTCGCTCTTCGTAGCGCAATATCTCTGGGACCATCCAGGCAACTTCGTTTGTTACGTCTGTGGTTTTCATCTGTTTGAGGCTGGTCTGGTCAGAAGAAAGTTTTATAAAGTCAAAAATTTTTATGTTATAATCTTCATCAATTATGTAGATATTGTCTGGCTTGAGATCCGTGAGAATAATGTCATTTGAATGGAGACAATCAATTGCATTGGCAATATTTATCAGAACCTTTATTAATTTGTCTCGATTCAATCTTACCTGAGAAAGTTTCTCGCCCTCTATGAGCTCATAAGCTATGTACTTGCCGCCATCACATTCGCCCCACTCGATGATTTTTACAATACCTGGGCTGTCGGCCTGTTTTATGGTTGCAAGCTCGTTTTCAAACTGTACCCATCTTGGCGCTTTTTTTGATGAGAGCAAAATTGTTCTTATCAATACATCTTTGCCACTTTCCATGTCAAGCGCGAGATAGATATCATCTTGCATGGGAAGCTTTGATTTCAGCTTAAACCTTTCCCCTAAGACCCTCTCGTTCATAATTATATTTATTTTATATATTATTGTCTTTTGCGCAATTATGTCTCTTGAATTTATTAGGAACGCGTATTAGGCTAAAAGTGGTGAATATCGTTTGGGCTGGCCTTTCCAATACCGGTAAAATAAAAGAAAACAATGAGGACCATTATGCCATTGTTCCCCCTCAGTATCCTGAACTTCCCTATATCTTCGCCATATCCGATGGTGTCGGTGGAAGAAAAGGTGGCGACCTTGCCTCGGTGAGAGCGATTCAGGTCATAAGCGACTATTTTGTTCGTCATTTGCCAAAATCTTACAATTCCCCTGAAGTAACGCAAAAAGCCTTTGAGATTGCAAATAGTGACCTCAGGTTAACAGGCTCATCAAATGCCAATCTGAGTGGAATGGGAACAACGGTTGTTTTTGCCGCTCTTTTCGAGGACACCCTCCAGGTAACATGGATCGGAGACTCAAGGGCTTACATACTAAGAAAAAATATTTTAGAGCAGATCACAACCGATCACACTCTGCCAAATGAATTGTTCAAAAGGGGCTCAATAACCCAAAAACAACTTAAAAACCACCCTTGCAAACATCATTTGGTGCGCGCATTGGGAATTGATGAAACAGTAAAGCCGGAAATGGTGCAGGTTCCAGCTCAAAATCTTGAATGGATGGTTTTGTGCACTGACGGACTCTATGAACATGTTTCTGATATAGAAATCCAGGGAGCCATCCAGAAACTAAATGACCCAACTTTGGTTACCAAAAAACTCATTCAGATGGCCCTTTCAAGGGGTGGAACCGACAATGTGACTGTGGTTGTGGTAAAGATGGCTGGCACACAAGCAAAAGAAGACAAGGCCAGCAAAAACAGGTTTGGTATCTTCTAGGAATCTTTTGGGACGATCCTGACTTCTCCACCACAATATGGACATTTTGTTATCGGTTGTGAGAGTGGCTGTTCCCTTCCACAATAAATGCACTTTCTTACCATCTTTTTTGGTTTTACGGAATCAAAAATATAATATTGGCCATCATTTGCCATCTCTGCCCTGCAGTTGCCGGCAGAGCAGAGCCTGTCAAGCGATTCAAGTGCCTGGCCCTTGTTTACATAAAGGTTTGAGACGACCATTTCAGCTGTGAGCTTTCCGTCGTATTTTGATGCAAGCCTTAGCACATCGGCATCAATGAACGCAGGCGTATTCTGGTCAACATTTCTTTTTAGAACAGATGAGACAACAAATGCCGCTATTGCCGCGGCGGCCATAATAAGCGCCGTCATGACGCGCGATGAGTTGGCTGATGATGCAATAAAAAAGAGTATTGAAAGAGCGGCAAGAGCAATGCCCGCAATTATCAAAACAACAAAAAGAGTTCTTTTTACAAAGAGCATCTCTATCCTTTCCATGAAGCCGTGGCTTCTTTTATCGAACCTGCAACATCTTCAAACATCCCCTTGATTCCTGATTCGGTGAGGTTGTTTTTGATGATCCCGTCCACTGATTCGGCCAAATCTTTGGGGTTCTCGCAGAGCTTTTTTTCGTCTTTGACCTTCAATGCCACATCTTTCCAGGCTGAATGGAATTTGATAGCGCTATCTGGGATTGCGATCTCCAGTTTTTTCAGCGCCTGGTGCATGTTTTGCTCGTCCAGCAGCCCCTTGAATGTGTTTCTGATGTTTGACAGGCCCTCTGATATTCCATTTAGAGAACCTAGTATTGAGGACATTTTTTTAAGACCCTCAACGAGCAGATTGGCCTTTTCCTTGTTTTTTGCAATTGCCTTGAAATTTTCATCCAGCTCTTTTGGAAGGCCTGGTTTCCCAGAGAAAGACTCGACTGCTGGCCCAAGCGCTGCCATGAGCACCAATGAGTCAAAATTTCCCTGTATCTCGCTCTTTTCCACAAGCAGGCTGGCCGCTTCGCTTTGTATCGCCATCCATCTCTGGGTTATCTCATTGCATGCAAGCTGATTGTCTGTGAGGTCTTTTTTCCATGCTTTCCTAACATTTTCTATCTCTGCGGTGAGCTGTTTCAGCCTGTCGAGTGATTTTTTGTACTCCTTTTCGAGCATTGTTACTTTTGAACCGGCAAACCATCCGCTTATCCCGTCGTATTTTGCCAGCTGCCTGGAAAGCAGGAGAGTTTCTTTTTTGGCCTCTTCTATTTTTGGTTTGAGGGCCTCTTCCTGTTCATTCAGCTCGGGGTTTTCTTTTGAAAGCCCGACCAGCTTCTGGACGTTTTTTTCCTCAATCTCGCCGGCTTCCTTGTTTAATTTTGCCAGTTCTGACTCAATTTTCTCCAGTTTCTCTTTGAAGAGTTTTTCCTGGGCAGTTTTTTCTTTTTCGATGATATTTTTGAGGTCACCAGGCAATGAATCCATCTTGCCTTTTATGAAAACGGCAGATTTCTCTAGCCTGCTTTTTGAGTCCTGGTGGAGCTTTACAAGTTCTGCATTGAAAGACTGTTGTGCCTCTTCAAGCTCCGTATAAAGCTGTTTTATGTCGCCAGTCCATGAATCGACAAGTTTTATTGTGTCTGAAAGGTCAAGCTTCATCAGCTACGCCTCCTACCGGCCTAGATTTGCCGACGTATTTTCTTTTTGCTTTCCAGAGCAACTCTGGAATGATTTTTCTTCCCTTTCCAAGCTCGTCAAAACATCCCCTGTTGTCCCAGTAAAGAGGGCATGCCCCGCAACAGACGTTTTTCTTGTCGCAATCACTGCATACTGGTGGGACAAACTCCTTTTTTCTGAAGTAGAGAGACTGCCTGTTGAACCAGATGTCCCTAAAATTCTCTTTTAGTAAATTTCCAACCCCATTTTCAAAAGAAGAACAGGGTAGAACTGACCCATCTGGTGCCACTGAAAGCAGGCCGTCGGATGCTGCACAGCTTGTTCCACCAATGCCTTCGGCGACAGTGTTTATGATGCAATATGGCATAGGGGAGTACCACACCAGCTTTATTCCTGCTTTTTTGCACTCCGATTTTATCTTTGGGAGCACCCTGGCAATCTCGGTGTATCCGACCTCGTCAGGATGGTCCTGCGCATGGCCGGTCCTTATCACCATGTTCATCGACTGGTACTCGAGCCCAAGCTCCTCTTTTGCGAATTTTGGCAGCTGGTCAACATAGTCAATGTTGTCCTTGCATATCGTTGTGTTTATGTGGGTGTGTATTCCCAGAGACTTGAGTTTCTTGAACCCGTCAACGGTTTTTCTGAATGCCATTGGGTGGCCAACCACCCTGTCATGGACTTCTGGTATGGATGATTCAAGGGAAACCTGTGCCGAATCCAGCCCGGCTTCTTTCAATCTGTATGGCAGGTCTGTAACGCCACACATTATGCCGTTGGTTATCAGGTTCACTCTCAAACCAATGCTTTTTGCATAAGAAACTATTTCTACGATATCTTTGCGCAGAGTTGGCTCTCCGCCAGTTAACGAAACCGTTGGCACCTTGGCGTCGTTTTTGATTGTCAGGAGGATTTTTTTTACCTGTTCAGTCGTCATTCCTGGCAATGCCTTTCCCCTCTCGGGTGAAGATGCATAGCAAAAAACGCATTTGTTCTGGCAACGGTAGGTCAGCGCAATCTCCGAGAGAACAGGCAGTTCCCTCTTGTGGGAGCCAAAGCTAGTCGTTTTGACCTGCACAGGCATACATTCTGGGCTTTTCAGGAGCTCAAGGATTGTTTCCAGGAGTCTCCTGGCGTCCTTTGCGACGTCCTCTTCCTTGACACCATAATTGTTGGCTACATCTTTTATCGCAAGGTAGGATTGCCCCTGGGGCAGGGAATACATCTTCCCCAAAAGCTCAACGCCGGTCCTGTTGAGGTAATGGACCTTGTTGGGTTTTATGATCAGGACCCCGTCCTCGTCCCTTACAAACACATAATCTCTTGTGCTGTCAACAACCTGGTTGACAAATTGCCCATAATTATCCATTAGAAGCTGGATACGCAGGCACTGTGGCAAGCCGAGTGGCAGGCACTATGGCAAACGCAGGCACTGTGGCATGCGGAATGGCATGCGGAATGGACACACGCCGAGTGGCAAGCATCATGCACGCAAGCGCTGTGGCAAGCCGAGTGGCAAGCGGAATGGCATGCATCATAAGCCTTGTTTGCGACATTTGGTATACCCAATCCCAATGCGTTTTCTACAGCCTCTGTAGTTTTTGAAACTGCGCCTTCAACAGATGAAGCAAGGCTTGATGCAAAATTTTCCACCGAGGAAGCCGCTTTGTCTGCCCATCCGACGAAAACGGGCTGATACTGGTTCGGGAGCCGCCTCACGTTGTCATGGTATCTGTCAGAGAGAATGAGCCATGGAATCATCCTGCGGGTGTAGAGTTCATCAACAGGAGCAGCACCCCTTCTGTAGAGGTTCCATGAGTTTTCTATCTCGTCCTGGTATTTTTTCCTTGTGGCCTTGGGGTCGGCGTCCCATATCTTGCCGGACAGCGATTTGGCCACAGCATCAATAATTGTGGAGACTTTGTCTCTTGGAATTGTTCCCTCTGGAGTCACGCATTCAAGAAGCGCTTTTTCATAAGGTTCTGTTGCCAGTTTTGGATTGGTTAGCTCAAGCTGGATCGGTGTCTTGCCGACTATCGTTACAGCATTTTTTGTTGCAAGCTGGAGCACTATCAGCCCTATCACCTTGTCCTGCTGACCAAGATACATTGCAGCCTCGATGGCGTTCAGGTCGGCAATCTTTCCCTCTACAGAGAATGTTTCGAGCTCTATTTCTGGCGACTCGTACTTTGTGGCTTCCCTTATCTGCTTGAGTCTGGCCTTTCTCTTGCCTATCTTTGCCAGCCAGAAAAGCAGCAAAATTCCAAGGATGAGGAACGCAAAGAATATTATCGTGCCTGACCTGTCGTGCCAGAACCTTGCAAACAGGAACCCCTTCTTGAAGGTCCCTGCGGGGAAACTGACATACAAATTTTCAAGCCCCTCTGGCTTGATGGATGAAATCTCGGAGTAGATCTTGTTTCCTTCAGCCTTGAAGCTGTCGGAATTTGCATTGCCAGGGTAGTACACTTCGGCCGGTCCAAGGCCTTCAGGGTAGGTCAGTTCTATATAAAGTTTCTTTATTGCAGCATTGCTGTTTCCAAACAGCAGACCAAGATCGAAGTATTGAAAATCCTCGTTCGTGTCAGTGTATGTGCCGTCTATTGCGGCACCATATATTTTAAAACCGTATCTGAACGTTTTTTTCTCGCCGTTTTTTGCGCCCCAGTAATAAGTCAGTTTCTGCCAGTCGAAAATATCGTGGTATGTCCTGAGGATGTATGTGCCAGGGGTGCCTGATTTGGAGAGAATAAAGTCCGTTTCATTTTCTTTTACAAAAGAGGCCTCCATCCACTGGTATTTGTCCAGTGTTATCGATATTTCGTTGCTCCAGTCGCCCTTGTTGCCCCTGAATAGCATGTCCGACTGGATTTCGTATGTGGCGGTCCCCTTTGAATCGATATCAATTTTTATCTTTGCCGATTCTATTACCTGGCTGGTCACATTTTCAGCGTTATATGTGGCTTCTGGCGTTGCCATTATTACTGAATCGTTTTTGCCGATGATTTTTGCCTGGTAGTAGGCTGTCTCGCCGGGTTCCAGCGAGTCGCTATCGAGGAGAAAATATGTGTTGCTGTTGCTGGCCTTGATCAGCTCATTCTGGAATACTCTTGTTTTGTTACCAATTTTTCTGACAAGTTGCAGTTTCCCGCTACTTAGCCATTTTGGGTCAACATTCATGATGTTGACCGTTCTCGTGTCGTCATCGATTCCGGCAACAATGTTTATAAAAAAGTTTTTTTCTTCCTTTTCTGGGGGGTTTACTTGTGAAGTGAAATATTTTTCTGGAAGGAAAAGCTCGACATAGGCTTTTTCTTTAGCAGCGGCATTGTCTTTCTCTGCATGAATCGAAAGATAGTTTTTGCCCGTTCTTTCGTCCGGAGTTGGGAAGAAGATGAATCTGTCAAAATTTGACTTGTTCGATTCGTTTGTTTGCAGTTCTGTTGCGTCTACTACGGCGTCTGTGACCTGTTCCGGCTTGTTAATGTTGCTGGAGAGCTCAATTGGAAGGACAATCTGGACAATGATCTTTTCGATTGGCACGCTCCACTGGATTGGTGCCCAGCCAAAGTCCCTTGTCCCTTGCTTGGAATTGCCGGTAATATCGCGATCAATTGCGTATTCCCAATGTAAGGTGTATGTTTTTCCCGGAACAGTTTCAGAACCAAATTCTGCCTTATAAAAATTATCCCCCAGGGGAACAAGCGAAGCAGGGATTTTTTGGCTCCCTTCGAGGAGGTATTGGTCTTTTATCCTGTGTCCGCTGTCGAAAGGCCCAAGCTTGTTGATGACGTCCCTGCTCTCGGTCTCCAGGAACGTGAGGTCCTGCTTGACTGTTGCAGTGCCATCAGATTGAAGAACAAAGTAGCTCTTGAATTCTTTTAGGTCAGGGGCCCCAGCTGCTTTTAATGAGAGCAAGGGAAACTGTAATAAAAAAAGAAAGAACAAGGCGAGCGAAATGGCCCGCCTTGTTTTGTCACTTCTTGCCACGAGTTGCGATCTCATTTTCGAGCCAAGGTGCTATCTTGTCTCCACCATAAAGGTTTCCAAGTTCTCCTACGTCCTTCATTTCAACCTTGAATAACCAATTATTGTAAGGGTCCTTGTTAATTGCAGATGGGTCATCTACGGCATCTTCATTGACTGCAATTACTGTTCCAGAGACAGGGCTATATATTTTCCCAAGCCATTTTCCGGTTTCAAGTGAGCCAACCTGATCATTCTGGGAAACCTCATCATCTTCCATTGGAAGTTCTATGAAGGAAATTTCCCCAGCAAGTTTGGTTCCAAATTCATCTATCCCAACGATTGCAACGTTGCCATCTTTTTTAACCCAGAAATGCTCCTTGTGGTAATAAAGGTCATCTGGCAGATTATAGTCGCCAATTTTTGGCATACGATACCTCCTTTAGATTCACTTAAATATGATGAATTTTACAACGCTGTTTTCACCACGTCAACATGGAAAGGAACCTTGACAGAAAAGGCCTCTAGGCTAGAATGCGAAACGTGAACAATATTGAATTGTACATAGAAATTGACGATTGTTGGGTCGGTCAGTGCGGTCCGGAATTTTATATTGGCCTGCTTCCCTCAACCATGGACAAGATCGGAAACGTGACCTTTGTAGACAGGATTCCCATCGGCAAGATATTGTCAAAAGGTGCAATAATCGGAATATTGGAAACATCAAAACTTGGTGATTGGCCTTTGAAGTCGCCCGTTAATGCTCTTGTACTTGCTTTTAATGATAAATTGAACAAAAATCCATCACTTTGTACTACAAGTGATATGGATGAAAACTGGATTGTGAAGTGTAAAGTCCAGGGCATATCAACGATCTCTGATCTTGGCGAAGCCAAGACGCGATAAACACAGGAGGAAAATATGAAAGTTTATTACACGAAAACAGACGAATACGTTAAAGTAGACGGCGACACAGCCATTGTTGGCATCACCGAATATGCCCAGCATCATTTGGGTGATATAATCTTTGTCGACAAGATTGCCGTTGGAAAACAGGTCAAAAAAGAGGGCATCCTGACCGCTATTGAGTCAGTAAAGGCCGCAACAGACGTCTTTTCGCCAGTCTCGGGTGAAATTGTTGCATTCAACGAAAACGTTTCAAAAACACCGGCAATCATCAACCAATCAGCCGAAGGAGATGGCTGGATCGCAAAAATTAAACTCGCCAACCCAGGTGAGGTCAATTCACTTCTTTCACCAGAAGACTACTCAAAAATTCACGCAGAGTGAGGCCTTAAATGCATTATATGCCATTGTCCCCGGACGATGTTCGGGAAATGCTTGCTGCCATTGGCGTCAAGACGACAGATGATCTCTTTGCACCAGTACCAAAAGATGTCAGATTGCAGGGTGCTCTGGACATACCAGAGGCCATGTCCGAAGTCGAACTCCGAAGACATGTTCGTGGTCTGGCCGATGAGAACTATGACGCCACAAAATCGCTGTGCTTTGCTGGCGGTACAGGATATTATCACTACATCCCGTCTGCCGTAAACATGCTTTCTGGTCTTCCTGAGCTTTTGACTGCCTACACTCCCTACCAGCCAGAGCTCTCACAGGGTATATTGATGGCCATTTTTGAATTCCAGACACTAATGACCGAGCTTACTGGCCTTCCGATCTCGAATGCGTCGCTTTATGATGGCTCAACTGCCGTTTGTGAAGCGGCAAGGATGGCCGTGAGCCAGTCTGGAAAAAATATTGTATCGGTAAGCTCTCTTGTCCACCCCTCATATATTGACACCCTCAAGTCCTTCGCATCATTCCTTGGCTATGAAATAAGAATTGTTCCAGCCGTAGGCGACAGGACTGACACTTCCAAGATTGCCGAGTACGCAAAAGACTCAGCCTGCATAATAATCCAGAGCCCGAATGTTTCGGGAACAATCGAGGACGTTGAGCTGATTGCAAAAAACACAAAATCTGCAGGTTCTTGCACCGTCCAGGTCGTCGCAGAAACAATTTCGTTCGGACTTCTAAAGCGTCCTGGTGATCTTGGTGTTGACATCTGCTGTGGTGATGCGCAATCCTTTGGAAATCCGCTTGCATTTGGCGGGCCATATCTTGGTTTTATGACATGTACCGAAGAGTTTGTGAGAAGACTTCCAGGCAGGATTGTTGGTGAAACCACGGATAGACATGGCAACACAGTTCTCACCCTTACACTCAGGCCGAGGGAGCAGGACATAAGAAGAGAGAAAGCGACTTCAAATATCTGCACCAACAACAGTAATTCGATGCTCCGTGCATTGATTTACCTTCTTTTGATGGGCAAGAAGGGTGTTGCGGAAGTGGCCAGACAGAACTATGACAAGGCCCACTATTTTGTAGAAAAGGTAAAATCTGCAGGACTCAAGATTTTCAACCAGAACCCGTTCTTCAACGAAGTCACAATCCTTCTTCCATCAAAAAAGGACAATTTTGCAACCGACATGCTCCAGAAGGGTTTTACTGTTTCCCCAACAGAAATACCAGGGGCAGGCAAGGCTGTAACGGTGACCGTTACCGAGATGCTTACAAAGGAAGAGATCGAGGCGTTTGTTGAGGCGCTCAAGGAGGTGGCTGCATGATCGGCTATATTTTTAACAACTCCAAGGCAGGAAAGGTAGGATACAGCCTTCCCCCATCCGATGTACCAAAAGCCGAGCTACCAAAGGGTCTTGCAAATGAAAAAGAACTTGGTCTTCCAGAGGTAACTGAAGTTGAAGTAGTGCGCCATGTGACAGCAATGGCCAAGGAAACCTACGGTGTTGACACAGGTTTCTATCCGCTTGGCTCGTGCACTATGAAGTACAACCCAAGGATAAATGAAGAATTGGCTGCACTCGAGGGCTTCGTCAATCTCCATCCGGACACACCAATAGAAGGTTGCCAGGGCGCCCTGGAGATGATGCACAATCTTGAGAAGTATTTCTGTGCAATAACTGGAATGGATGCCTTCACCCTTGCCCCGGCAGCAGGTGCCCATGGCGAGATGACTGGAATGAGCATTATTCACCAGTATCACAAATCCAGGGGCGATGCCAAACGCAACAAGGTTCTTATCCCTGATTCAGCACATGGCACAAACCCAGCCTCAGCTGTGGCCTCCGGTTTTGAAACAGTGACCATTCCGTCAAATTCGGCTGGTGGTGTTGACATGGATGCCCTGGACAAGAACATGACCGATGAAATTGCCGGGCTCATGCTCACCAATCCAAACACAGCAGGCGTTTTTGACCCCAATACTTGCGAGATAGCAAGGATTGTTCATAGCAGAGGTGGATTGCTTTATTATGATGGTGCAAACCTCAACGCCCTTATGGGAATCAGCCGTCCTGGTGATTTTGGGTTTGATGTTGTCCATCTCAATCTTCACAAAACATTCTCCACACCGCACGGTGGTGGTGGACCTGGATCAGCTCCAGTTGGAGTAAAAGATTTCTTGAAGCCATATCTTCCGGTCCCTCATGTCGCAAAGAATGGCGATACATATTATTTTGATTACAACATGCCGAAATCGATGGGCAGGATCAGGGCCACTTGGGGCAACTTCCTCGTGCTCCTGAAGGCCTATTGCTACATCAGGACCATGGGTCCAAAAGGACTCAAGCAGGCAAGTGAACACGCCGTGCTTTCTGCAAACTACATAAGGGTCAAAATCAATGACCTTTATCCAGAAGGGTTCCCAGGGCTTTGCATGCACGAATGCGTAATGTCTGGTTCACCACTCAAAAAATTCAATGTCCTGACCAAGGATGTTTCAAAGAGACTCATGGACTACGGTTTCCACCCGCCAACAAACTACTTCCCGCTTATTATTCCAGAAGCAATCATGATTGAGCCGACCGAATCGGAATCCAAGGAAATGGTGGATTCTTTCATTGCGGCAATGAGAGCCATCTACAAAGAGGCCGAAGAGGGCAAGATTGATTTCTCCCTGACTCCACTCACAAAGGAAGTATCTAGAGTCGACGAAACAAAGGCCGCAAGAACGCCAATCCTTCGCTGGACAAAGAAGGCTTGATAGATTACACCTCATACCTCAGGCAGATAATCGCCGATGTGGCGGTTATCTGCCCTGAGTTTTCCCACATAAAGACAGAGTCACTGATTGTGACCTTTAGCAGAGCCAAGTCGTCCGGAAAGGGCGGCTTGCTTGCATTTTTGGCCCCTTTAAGATTTGAGGGAGGGGTTACTGTCACATCGATCAGGGGAAAGCTCTACCAGATACCAACAGTTGTGGTTGATGGCCAGACAAAGCTTTATTATATAGGTTTTGTTGTGCCGAGATTCCTTGATCTGCCACTCGAAGAGAAGGTTAAGACAATAATTCATGAGCTTTACCATGTGTCAGAAGCTTTTGATGGTGACATCAGAAGGTTTCCAGGACGCAACTTTGCCCACTCCAGCAGAAGATCCAACTTCGACTCCGTCTCGGAGAAAATTGCCAAAGACTGGCTTTCAAAGACATCGATTGACACGGGTATTCTTTCCCAGACCTCCGAAGAGTTGAAAAGGAACTTTGGGAAAGTTGCAGGTGTAAGGGTCAGCAAGCCAAAAATTGTGCGGCTGTCTTGACTGGCGGAAATCTGCAGCTAGGATTTAGGCGATGAAAAGGACTATATCACTTTTACTCTTGTCCATCGTTTTTGTGGCCGGGTGCACAGGCATCGGTTCTTACAAGAAAATGCCCATCTGGGACATTTATTC
>JAGOOK010000053.1 GCA_017992555.1 Caldisericia bacterium
GTGGCGTTTTCTCTTGTGAAATAAATTTTAAAAAGAGGCCCGCTGGCTTTTATGGACAAGATGGTCAATGATGATAGGAGTAAAGTGAAAATAATAAGAATTGATACAGGTTTCAGCCTTTTCATGGCATACCTCCAATAAACTAATTTGACAAATACATTCCAGACCTTATCAGTCTATGTTAACAAATTATTTTTTCAAGCCGCGTTTTCTTTATTGAGAAATGGTTTATTTTGACTTTGGAAAGGTTAAATATCATGGTTTGTATATATGGTAATATCAGTGAAAATGCTGATTTTTAGCAAAATTGTGTATTTTTTGCGCAATCAATTCAATCTTTATGTGTTGACCTGAGCAGTCACATGCAAATATAATCTCCCCCAATGGTTACCCTGAATGCCAATCCTGATGATCTATTCCAGGAGTTGGTTGAAAAAACAAAATATCTTGGTGATGTCAAGGGGAAGCTTCTAGAAGCGTATCAGATATCATCAAAATATCATGCTGGCCAAAAAAGGGAAAGCGGCGAAGACTATATAACCCACCCTTTGAGTGTAGCCAATATACTTGCCGAGCTGGAAACAGATCTTCCAACGCTGCAAGCTGCAATTTTGCATGACACACTTGAAGATACGCCCCTCAAGGAAGAAGAACTAAAGGAAAAATTTGGCCTGGAAGTCCTTTCTATCGTCCAGGGAGTGACAAAGCTATCGAAAGTGCAGTTTAGGTCATCCAAGGAGCAGCAGCTTGAAAACACCAGAAAAATGCTTCTTGCAATGGCATCAGACATCAGAGTTGTTTTAATAAAGCTTGCCGACAGGCTTCACAACATGCGATCTGTAGAGGTTTTCAGAAAAGACAAACAAAAAAGGATCGCAACAGACACAATGGAGATTTTTGTGCCCCTGGCGTCCAGGCTTGGAATATACAGAATAAAATGGGAACTTGAAGACCTGAGTTTCCGCTATCTTGAGCCAGAGATTTATTACGATTTGAGTAAACAGGTTGCCCTGAAAAGATCTGAGAGGGAAAAGCTTGTTCAGCAGGTTATGGAAGAGCTTTCCGAGTACCTGAAGAATAACGACATAAAATGCGAGATTTCTGGCAGAGCAAAGAACCTTTATTCGATCTACAAAAAAATGGAGGCTGAGAAAAAGGGGCTTGATGAAGTTTTTGACCTCCATGCAGTTAGGGTGCTGGTTGACGATATTTCTACTTGTTATAAGGTCCTTGGTATCGTCCATTCAATATGGAAGCCATTGCCTGGGAGAATAAAGGACTACATCGCGGTGCCCAAATCCAATGGTTACCAGTCTTTGCATACTACGGTTATTGGTCCGTGGGGCAATCCTGTCGAGATACAGATCAGAACACACCAGATGCATGATGATGCTGAATATGGCATTGCGGCCCACTGGCGTTACAAGGAAGGGAAGATCCAGTTCTCTCCAGATTACAATCAGAAGCTTTCCTGGCTCCGTCAGCTCCTTGAATGGCAAAGAGAAATAAAGCCTTCAGACGAATTTGTAGAGATGGTCAAAGCAGACCTCTTCTCGGACGAAGTTCTCGTTTTCACTCCTAAAGGTGACATCATTAATCTTCCGGTTGGTGCTACACCGGTGGATTTCGCATATCGAATTCACACCAATGTTGGCCATAGCTGTATTGGCGCAAAAATCAACGGCCAGATTGTCCAGCTTTCATACAAGTTGCAGACTGGTGACAGGGTTCAAATACTCACAAGCAAACACATAAACGGCCCTTCTAGAGACTGGCTCAAATTTGTCGTTGCGCATTCGACCAAGGAAAGAATCAGATCATGGTTCAGGAAGCAGACCGAAGAAGAACAGCCAAAACAAAAGGATGAGCCGGAACCAGTCAAGGCGCCACCAAAGCCACGAAAACTCCCCAAATTTGGGAAGGGTTCGCCAATGATTTCCGTAAAGGGAATAGACAACGTACCTTTGATGCTTGCAAGGTGTTGTAACCCGATATACGGTGACCCGATTGTTGGTTACATAACAAGGGGGAGGGGCATAAGCATACACAGGGTTAATTGCCAAAATTTGGCCCAGCTCAAAAAAGACAGTGAAAGGATACTTGAGGCCGAGTGGATAAAGAGTGACTTGGTCAGGGCCTATGTCGTCAACATCTCGACGACTGTTGAAAATAAACCTGGTGTTTTGGCAAAGCTTTCGAGCGTCATCTCGGAAGAGGGTGTAAATATACAAATGGCGAAAGCAACACCACTGGACACACAAAGATCACGTGTCATGTTCGCCGTTGAAGTGACATCCATCAAGGAGCTCCAGGACCTCATCTCCAGGCTCGAAAGAGTGCCTGAAGTAAAGAAGGTGGTGAGGCATTGAGGGCGGTTGTACAGAGGGTTGGCAGGGCATCGGTGTCTGTGGATGGCAAAATTGTTGGCCAAATTGAATCTGGATTACTTGTTTTTGTTGGTGTTGGCCAGGGTGATACCCAGCAAGATGCTGACTATATCGCAACAAAAATTCTTGGGATGCGAATCTTTCAGGATGACGCAGGAAAGATGAATTTGGATGTAACCCAAATTGATGGATCAGTGCTTATTGTTTCTCAATTTACGCTGTTTGGTGATGTTAGAAAGGGTAAGAGACCCGACTTCGCAATGGCTGCTTTGCCAGAAGATGCCAAGAGTCTCATTGAGCAAATCATACAAAGAATCAACAAGGCTGATATTCCAGTCCAGACAGGCATTTTTGGTGCGCATATGATTGTTGATATTGAAAACGATGGCCCTGTAACAATAATGCTTGATTCAAGAAAGGCTTTTTGAGAAAAATGAACATAGAGAGATTCATCACAAATTTTGAACAGCAAAACAACACCTATCTGGCCTATTGCCCTGGAAGCAAGGAAGCGATTGTTGTGGACCCATCATTTGAGATTGATCCGGTCATTGATAGGATTAATGAGCTTTTATTGAAGGTTAGGTTTATTATTAACACACACAGCCATTTTGACCACATCGCAGGCAATGATGCAGTAAAAAAGGCAACTGGTGCCAAACTGGCGATACACAGCATCGAAGCCGGCAATCTTTCTGATCCTGAAAAGAACTTCTCGTCGGTCATACTACCAATTGTTACATCTGGACCAGCCGACATTCTTCTGGAAGAAGGCCAGGAGATTATAATGGAAACCCATTTGGGACCAGTAGCATTTAAGGTTCTTTGGACTCCAGGGCACAGCCCGGGCCATATCTGCCTAAAATTTCACAGAGGAATTTTTACCGGAGACATAATTTTTGATGGTTCCATCGGCAGAACAGACCTCCCAGGTGGCAATATGAAAGACATGAAAAATTCACTGACGAGGCTCTGGAACGAGCTCCCAGATGACTTTGAAATTCTGCCTGGTCATGCAGAAACCTCCACAGTTGCAAACCAGAGGCATTCAAATTATCTTTGGGAGCATATGGCCATCAAAACTGTCTGATGACTGCTTTTACTCTTCCAATTACAACGAGATGATCGTTGTCCACAACAAGCGAGTCTCTATCGCTTGCAATTGGTTTTACAATTGCCTTTGTTCCAAAATGGTACAGTCTCCCAACGACAGGCTTAAATCCATCGACTAGTCCTGCCATCAGGTCTCCATCCATCAGCCCATTTCCGGGCACAACGATGAGATAATCGCCGTCATTTATGCCTGCCTGGATGAGATAATTGCCTTGTACCTGTGCGGCTACTGCTCCGCTATCTGTCCCGGCGATGCTTGACATGTCGAGTTTTCCGAGAGGTATTTGTTTAAGCGGATCAGAAAGTGCCTGCAGTGTTGTTATTGGGAGCTCAAGGCTCTCGCCTGGCTGTCTGAGCTGGAATGATCTTGCCTTGTTGGGATGCCTTGCGAGATACCCCTTGTTTGTAAGCTTTGCTATGTGCTCGTGGATTGTTGATACAGACGACAGTCCGAGTCCAATTCTTATTTCATCCAGACTAGGGGCAAAACCATGGTGTGTGTAGAAGTCTTTTATGTAGTCCAGGACTTCTTTTTCTCTTTTAGTAAGATATGCTACCATTGTCCACACTCCTTCTACTATACTTACGACATTGTTGTGGTTTTGGTTCAAAATCAAGATTTAAACCCAGCGTGTTCATTAATTTCGCAATACACATACCGTAATTATACCGAAAACTGTAAGTATGTCTAATGACCCTTCCCGTGGTCTTGAGACGCCATAGCATGATATTGTGTGCTTGTACTGTGCAACAATGTCACAATGGCGGATATAGCCATATATATGTCCTAAACTACCACAAATGACATAATGTGAAAATTTAACACACTAAATGACAGCTATAACATCTTAAATACCTAATTAGTCATCATATGACAGGAAAGATAATTTAACCTATTGACAAGCAAATATATGACTAATATTCTAACTCCAGGTGACTTAAGGAGGCCAGTCATGGAAGAAAAAAAACTTTTAAGCCTGAAGGAAGCTGCCGAGATGCTTGGCATTCACTACACAACTATGAGGCAGTATGTCCGTAGGGGGAAATTTCCTGTTGTACGTATAGGTCGTCTCCTCAAGATTGAAGCAAAAGACATTGAGGAGTACATAAGAAAAAACAAAACGGTGCTTGAAGAGCACACAAAAAAATGATTATTCCTATGAAATCGTTAAACCATTATTTGGCGTTTTTCGTATTAGTTTTGACCAAAAAAACCCCAAAAAAAGGCGCAGGTCCAATATTTAGCGCAAAAGAAAGGAGCGCTGTATGAAAAAGCTATCTATCGCCTTGATTGCCTTTGCGATC
>JAGOOK010000054.1 GCA_017992555.1 Caldisericia bacterium
GCAAAATTTCAAAATATGACATGTCAGGCTATCCGGTGCAGATTGGTGCTGAGGTCAAGGATTTTGACCCATCCAAATACATTGACTCAAAAGAAATTCCGCGAACAGACCTTTTCGTCCAGTACGCCCTTGCTGCTGCCATGCTATGTGTCCAGGATTCCAAAATAAACCTTGAGAATTCCGATAGAGACCGAATTGGGACATTAATATCAACTGGTATTGGTGGCCTGCAGACTATCGAGAAGAACATCATGGCAAGGATCGAGAAGGGCCCAACCAGGGTTTCTCCATTATTTGTGCCAATGATGATTGGAAATATGGCTTCTGCCCATGTGTCCATGAAATATGGCCTGCGTGGCCCTTCCTCGAACATCGTAACTGCTTGCGCAACCTCCAATTATGCCCTCGCGGAAGCCTCTGAAATGATTAAGCGTGATGACGCAGATCTCATGTTCGCAGGTGGCGTAGAGGCTTCTCTCATCCCGCTGGGCGTCATTGGCTTTGCAAACATGAAGGCCCTTTCCACAAGAAATGACGACCCGGAGAAGGCATCACGTCCGTTTGACAAGGACCGCGATGGCTTTGTTATGGGCGAGGGTGGAGCTGTACTACTGCTTGAAGAGTACGAGCATGCAAAAGCCAGGGGCGCGCAGATTTATTGTGAAATAAAGGGCGCTGGTTATTCAAGTGATGCTTACCACATTACACAACCAGACCCGGATGGCTGGGGCGCAAAAGCTTGCATGAAGAACGCAATGCGCAAGGCCGGAGTGGGTATTGAAAATATAGACTATATCAATGCCCATGGCACCTCAACACCGCTCAATGACAGGATAGAAGCCAAGGCCATTGCAGATGTGTTTGGAGACAGAACCGGAGCAATACTTGTCAACTCGACAAAGTCGATGGTGGGTCACCTGCTTGGCGCCGCTGGTGCAGTAGAGGCCGCCGCAGTGGCACTTCAGATAGTCAATAAAACTGTCCATCCTTCAATAAATTTTGAAAACCCCGATCCTGAGAGTAAACTCAACATTGCCGCAAAAGCTGTCAAAAAAGAAGTGAAGTACGTGCTTTCAAATTCGTTCGGTTTTGGTGGACACAATTGTTGTATTGTTTTTGGGAGGGTTGATGCCTGAAGATAATGTCCAGAAATGCAAAGGTTGCAACAGGCCTCTAGACATGCCTGCTTTTGAGGCAAACATGAGGATTTGTCCGAAATGTGGAAGTCACGAGCAAGTGCCTGTGAGGGAAAGAATCAAGATGACCGTAGACGAAGGTTCCTTCAAGGAACTTTGGGGGCATCTGGTTTCAAAAGACCTCATTGGTTTTGCAGATTCAAAGCCCTACGCCGATAGAATCACTGAAACAATAGGTAAAACAGGCGAGAACGATGCCATAGTGACTGGTGACGCCTTAATCCATGGAACAAAGATTGCCATTGGTTTTATGAATTTTGGGTTTATCGGCGGCTCCATGGGTGTTGTTGTTGGCGAGAAAATAATGAGGCTTGCTGAGCACGCTCTTAAGGAAAAAGTGCCAATGATCATTTTCTCCCAATCGGGTGGCGCCAGGATGCAGGAGTCTGTTTTTGCGCTCATGCAGCTTGCCAGGTTGTCGGGTGCCATTTATAGGTTCCAGGAGCATGGTGGCCTGTACATATCTGTAATCTGCAATCCCTGCACTGGCGGCGCATCGGCATCTTTTGCTTTCCAGGGTGACATAATCATATCCGAACCAGGTGCCCTTATAGGTTTTGCAGGCCCAAGGGTTATCGAGCAGACGATAAAACAGAAACTACCGCCAGGTTTCCAGACAGCCGAGTTTTTACAAGAAAAAGGCTTCCTGGACAAAGTTGTTGACAGGAAGAAAATGCGCTGGATGCTTGGGAAGATACTTTCACTCTATCGTGGTATTCCGATGGAGGTGGCCTGATGGTTTACCTTGATTTTGAAAAACCAATAGTTGAACTGGAACAAAAACTTGAAGAGTTTCGCAAGCAGGCAATTGCACGTTCCCTTGACCTTACAAACTCCATCCAGACAGTCCAGAGGGAAATAGAGAACAGGCTTGAAGAAATCTATTCAAATCTTACCCCTTACCAGACAGTTCAGGTTGCTCGCCATGTAATGAGGCCAAAGGTCCAGGACCATGTAAGGTTTATGACCCCGGACTATATAATGCTCCATGGAGACAGATATTTTGCCGATGACCATGCCATGTGGGCATCGGTAGGCTCACTTGATGGTAGAACAGTGTTTATCATTGGTCACAACAGAGGATCCAACGTCAAGGAGAACATAAAAGGCAACTTTGGAATGGCATCTCCAGAGGGCTACAGAAAGGCCATGAGGGTAATGGAGCTTGCTGATAAATTCCATGCCCCGGTCATAACCCTCCTTGACACTCCAGGCGCCTATCCTGGAATTGGTGCAGAAGAAAGAGGACAGGCCGAAGCCATTGCTGCCAACATAAGAGATATGTTTGGAATCAAGGTGCCAATAGTGACGGTTGTCATTGGCGAAGGTGGCTCTGGTGGTGCCCTTGGAATCGGCGTTGGTGACAGGGTCCTGATGATGAAATATGCAATGTATTCTGTAATTTCCCCTGAAGGGTGTGCTTCAATTCTCTTCAGAGATGGAACCAGGTTCAGAGAAACCGCCCAGATGCTCAAACTTACGGCACCAGACCTTAAACAGCTTGGATTGATAGATGAAATAATTGACGAACCGGTTGGTGGCGCACACAGGTCCCCGGTCGAAGCGATGACACTTGTCAAAGAAGCTGTAAAAAGGAATATCTCAGAACTTCTCGAGGTAAAAGGCTCAATTACTGATTATCGCTACAACAAATACAAAAACTTGCCACCAAAGATGGATTGATCGAATAATATTTCAGAGCCCCCGAGTTTTCGGGGGCTTTTTTATTTTAGGTTACAATGGTGTATACCATACTCACAACTGGCACCTAATCATAGTAAACCAAAACCCTATTATGAAGATGATACTTATTTGTAATAATCTACATTTTATCATCTTTTTGATCAATTAAATCATTGACGCCTGTTTTATAAATGGTTTCTAGAAATCGTTTCCTGTGCTTGATTTTATGGCGTTTTGAAACTATGGGTGTTAGATAGGCATATTAATATAAAACTGTAATGACTAACCAAATACCACTATATGATTACATATTATACTCTAAGACGCAATATGTTACATAATATGTTCTAATCATAATTAATATGCATACTGATTTAGCGTAAGAAAAAGACCCAAACCAATGATGCCTGCCTTTTGCGGTAAAAAAAATCGTTATCTTGAAAAATATGCGTACAGACCGCAACATTTTCGTTACCTCCCCATAATAAATAAATGTAGATAAATGCTGTATTTGTGCTGAATTAGCACATGTTAATATGGGATACTTTTTCACAATATTGAAAAAAGGGGCTTGACAAACACACTCCTATTTGTTAGACTGCAACCGATTTAGAATTAAATTTGGGTTCATCGTGAAAGGAAGCATGGCAGGCAGAAAGCACACAGTTTTAATTGCAGACGATGAAGAGGGAATAAGGGATCTTCTTAAAGAAATCTGCGAAGAAGAGGGCTGGTCTGTCATATTTGCATCTGACGGAAAAGAGGCCCTTGAAAAAACAAAGAAAAGCCTCCCTGATGCTATCGTAATGGATGTCAGGATGCCGGTTATGGATGGCATCAAGACATTCAAGAAAATGAAAGAATCTGGAATAGACGTGCCTGTAATTCTTATGACGGCCTATGGGTCATCTGACATCGCCATTGAGGCAATGAAACAGGGCGCCTATGATTACATAACAAAACCGTTCGATATTGAAGAGATGAGGATGCAAATCCGCAAAGCCCTCCAGCTCAGGGAACTGACGGCGGAAGTATTTTCTCTCAAGACAGGAATGACTGCAAGCTTCAGGCTTGAAGAGCTGATTGGCAGCTCTCCTGCTATGCAACAGGTCTACAAGTCAATCGGCAGAATTGCAGAATCTGATGCTACAGTCCTCATAAGAGGTGAATCTGGCACAGGAAAAGATGTTGTTGCCAGGGCCATCTTCATGAACTCGAACCGCAGGGACAAACCCTTTGTTGCGGTCAACTGTGCTGCCATTCCTGAGGGCCTTCTCGAATCAGAACTTTTTGGCCATGAAAAGGGTGCTTTCACTGATGCCGTTTCTGTCCACAAGGGAAAATTTGAACAGGCCGCTGATGGAACCATATTCCTCGACGAAGTTGGAGACATGAGCCTTCCGCTTCAGGCGAAAGTTTTGAGAGTCCTCCAGGACAGAACTTATGACAGGGTTGGAGGAAAAGAGGTCCTCATCTCAGAGGCCAGGGTAATCGCGGCCACAAACCAAGACCTCGAAACACTGGTCAGGGAAAAGCGTTTCAGGGAAGACCTCTACTACAGGCTGAATGTAGTGACAATAACCCTCCCGCCACTTCGTGAACGCAAGGAAGACATCCAGGACCTTGTTGATCATTTCATAAAAAAATATTGCTCAAAATATAATAAAATCATTGCTGGCGTCTCACCACAAGCAATGAAATTCCTTGGTGATTATGATTGGCCGGGAAACG
>JAGOOK010000055.1 GCA_017992555.1 Caldisericia bacterium
AAATAGGATAAATGGTAAGAGTAACTTACATAGGGCACTCATGCGTGCTTATTCAGAGCAATGGCACCCAGGTAGTGATAGACCCTTACATAGAGAAAAACATTAAAGCTATTCTGCCGCCAAAGGGTATAAACCCCAAGCTGATTCTGGTGACCCATGGCCATCATGATCATCTTGGAGACACGGTCACCCTGGCGAAAAAATGCAAGGCAAAGGTGATGGCAACATCAGAGTTGGCAGATTTCCTTGCCTCAAAGGGATTAGATGTTCTACGCTCAAATTTTGGTGGCAAAATCCCGTTTGATTTTGGATGGGTAAAGGTTTGGCCGGCAATGCACACATCATCATCAGAAGGGGTCGATTTTGGCCTTGCGGCAAGCTTCGTCGTCTCAATCGGTGGAAAATCGATTTACCATGCTGGCGATACATGTCTGACCTCAGACATGGCTCTGATTGGTGAAGACAAGCCCATCGATCTGGCCTGCCTACCAATAGGCGGCGTGTACACAATGGGAATTGATGATGCCGTAAAAGCAGTTGGCCTTATAAAACCACGGGTGGTCCTTCCAATACACTACAACACATTCGATGCAATAAGGGTTGATCCGGAAGAGTTCTCCCAGAAAATTGAAAAACTCGACATAAGGACAAAACCTGTCGTTCTAAATCCTGGTGAACAGCTGGAATTAACGTAAAACAGTTTGTACAAAAAACAAAAAGCCCCCAAATTGGGGGCTTTTTGTTTTTTGAGGGTTTGTTCATTGACTTTGAAAAGGCCAAGCCGTACTTTCTTAATGGAGGTATCATGAAAAGAATAGCCTGTTTGATTGCCATTATCACAATCATTGCACCATACTTGCCAAAACCGGCATTGGCAGAGACCACCTTTATGGTTAGTTCACCAAGGACCGACACCACAACACAGTATCAAATCACTTTTACGCAGGACAAACCAATCAAAAAGGGCGACAAAATAAAAATCAGCTTCCAAGCCACAGAGTCAGGAAAGATGCCGGATTATGAAGTCCTGGAATGCAACTACGACCAGAATTCAAACAGAAGATTCAATCCTGGGCCAGAATTTCTTGCACGCTGCAAGGACAACCAGAATGCACAAAAATTCGAGAAAATGTATCTGGCACAGTACAAACCAGAGAACCCAACCCTAAACCAGCTCAAGGACTTTGCTGATTCTTTTATCCCAGGTTTCCTTCTGCCACCGTTGCCAAAAAACCCAAAACAACTTGAACAAGCCTTTGGTAACGTCATTTCCAAAATTTATGTAATGGGCATGCCATGCCAACCAACACCAGACACACAGCTTGTCAATGCCATCGCAGAGCGCTCTGTTACGATTTCTTGCCCTGTCAATGTAGATGAAAATACTGCCCAGAAAGGGATTTATATAGTTATTGGCGAAGCATTCAAGTTGATGTGCCCTGCAACCCAGGGCGAATACGCTGTGGAAATCGCCACTCAGGGTTCAACACAAAAAGGGAAGATATCGATATTTAGCCCCATAGTTTCTGATCCCATATTTACAATCGATCCGCCATACCCAGAAGAAACTTCTACCTGGATATTCTCTTTCAAAACAGGCGGTGGCGGAGCACTTTCGATAAGCTCTTCATCAATTACATTGAAATTGCCAAAAGGCTTCGCAAAATCCCAGGAGGGTGCAAACTGGAGTATAGATCTCAATGGGTCCTATATTGTTTCCGGCCCCAATATGAGGATTGCAGAATACCAAAACCATGAAGCACTCATAATCATGGTCCCGGCAAACATCAAGGAATCATCCAATGTAAAAATAACCCTGAAGAACATCAACAATCCAAAAGAAATTGGTCCTGTCGAATGCAGTGTGTGGACATCCTCAGACAATACGCCGGTGG
Organism: Caldisericia bacterium; assembly: GCA_017992555.1. Taxonomy (GTDB): domain Bacteria; phylum Caldisericota; class Caldisericia; order JAAYUI01; family JAAYUI01; genus JAAYUI01. The sequence goes on from JAGOOK010000055.1 coordinate 1,896, forward strand.
ATTTTCCAAAACAGGAAATAGTTTTCACTCAATCTGTTACTTCCAATCCTCCCGATGCAAGTTTTATGGCAACTGCAACCATCAGACTCGTTTCGGAAGGGTTTTTTGAAGGTGAAGAGGTAATGATTGTTCTTCCATCAAGCTCTTCATTCTTGCCAGGCGCAGAATTAAAAATAAATGGTAATAAATGCAGCAGAATAAATTTCGGCGAGAAAACCGCCCAATTTGTCTTGCCAGTTTCAATTGAAAAGGGCTCATACATGAGAATCTCATTTGGGCCAGTGAAAAATCCCCAGGACTCTGGGGAGGTAGTCAAACTTTCCATCGGGCAAAAAACATTTGAAATATCATGGACTGTCAACAAGTATGAGGCCAAGTTTGCAGTATCGTGTAACCCTAGAACGGCAAACACCCCATGTTCAATGAAATTTATCATAGCACCTCCAGAAAACCTCGCCCCAGAGGAAAGGCAGAACATAAAAATCGAAGGTCCATGGAACAGGGCAATGACGCCACAGGATGGCGAGATTCCAATACTGGTCAATGAAGTTCAAAAAACGGCAACTTTCGAAGCAGGAACCATATCAGTCAATCTGGAAAAATCTTTGGAAAATAGGGAAACGGTTACCATAACAATCCCACAGATGGCAGGTTTCGCTTCTCCAGATAAAACCGGCACTTTTACTGCAACAATTGGAGCAGAAAAGCTCTCAGCAGAGCTCGTTCTGGCAAAGGCACCCCCAATGGTTTCCTATAAATTTCTCTCTGCGGATGGGAAAATAGTCAAACCGAACGAAAAAGGGTGGATAATCCAGCCAGTAAAACTGGTTCTCGTGACATCAACAGGAAAAGCCGATGTGAGACTAAAAGGTTTCCAAAAAGACGAAATAACTTCAAAGGAACAGGATCTTTCATTAGAAATAAGTGAATCGCTGATCTCCAAAGGTGTTGTTGCCTATGCAAAAGACGACAGAGGAGAATCACAGGCTGTTCCAATTCCATTCTCAATAAATGTTTCGCCACCAAAAATAAAAATCACAAGCCCGGAAAAAACCGCGAATCAGGCTTTCAAACTGGATGTTGAAATAAATATCGAATACATAAGGGTCACAAACGATGGCTATCTGGCAGTGTGGCCAAAAGTGACAGCTGGCAATATTGTTACAGAGATGAAAACTGCTGTAACCGATAAAATAGAAAGTGCAACCTTCACCTTGAGCTACGATCTTTCGCTCGCAATCGGCAAAAACCGCATTGCAGTTTTGGCAGAAAACCAGGCCGGGCAAAAAACAACTCTTGAGTCAAGTGTTGAATATATTTATGAGCAGGTAAATTTTGATTTGCCAAATGACCAGCCGATCAACCTGAAACAAGGGCAGAATACAATCAAGGCAAAAACAAACCCGGGTGCCACAGTAAAGATTGGAGACAAAGAATATAAGGCGGATTCAAATGGCAACCTTTCTATAACAATCGGTATTGAAGCAGGATACAACATTATACCTGTTACAGTCACCACAGAACTCAGTGCAAAACAGTCATACCAGATGATTCTGACCGGCGAAAGGATTGTTACAATGGTGTTGAATGTTCCATCAATGGTCATCGATGGAAAGGCCACCACCCTGAAAGTTGCCCCAACAAACAACTTCAAAAACGAAAAAACAGTTCCATCATTCTACAACGGTATAACATTTATTCCGCTTAGAGACATCGCCAATACTATGTTCGCAGAAGTAACATTCGATGACAAGACAAAACAGGTAACTCTCACACAGAAGAGGCCAGGTGGAAACAGGATCATCAAGATAAAGCTGGGAAGTCCGATAGCAATCATCGACGGAAAAGAAACACCCTTGATGAAGGAACTACTGATAGCTCCTGTCGTAATAAAAGGCACTTCAATGGTTCCTCTTCGCTTCATATCTGAATCCATGGGTGCACAAGTCGGGTTTGAAGCACCAACTAAAAAGATAACAATAACATGGCCAGATTTGACAAGACTCCCTGAAAACAAATCTGTAATCAAGATCAAATGATCGGCTTTATTTACAAAATCATGGGGTTCTCCTAATATCTCACTTGTGGAACAAGATTTCGAACTTGAATATTTCCTGAACGTTCTTCCAGATGTGGTCAAAGAGTCACTGCTCCGGCTTGAAAGGTTCGATGACCTCTATGAGGTCGTCCTAGACCTCGGTCGTCCCCCAGAAGCCAGATTCAAAGACTCTACATACCAGCTGTCCGAAACACCGGTAAGCTTTTTCGATCTTGAATTTGTAATCAGCAGGACAGGGTCATTTGACAGGGACAACAGGGCCGGCATCGAGAGAACCCTCCACAGAATCTCTGCCATAATGAATCGCAGGGGGCGCATCGTCGGTCTAACGTGCAGATACGGACGCTCAATCCAGGGCGTAATTGATACTGTAAAAGATTATTTCAGCTCTGGAAAATCAGTCCTTCTTCTTGGAAAACCGGGCGTTGGCAAAACAACCCTCCTCAGGGAGGCGGCAAGGATAATGTCGGTAGAGATGAAGAAGAGGGTCATTGTTGTAGACACATCAAACGAGATTGCAGGAGACGGCGACATTCCACACGTCGGAATTGGCAATGCCAGAAGAATGCAGGTCCCAACTGGGGTAG
>JAGOOK010000056.1 GCA_017992555.1 Caldisericia bacterium
CCGGAAAGACAGAGCCAGGCGTCAAGCTGACTGTCAATGGAACTTCCGCCAGGGTTGATGACTCCGGCAAGTTCACAGTCAAGATAACACTCAAGGAAGGCGTAAACCCAATCGTAGTCGAGGCAATCGATGCTGCTGGAAACAGAAGCATGAGGATACTCTCAACTATAGTCGACATCACACCACCAGCCTTCATCATCAATGGCGAGGTCGATGGAAAGATTCTTGTTGCGAAAGACCAGACAACGATTAAGCTCTCAGGAAGAGTTGATCCAGGATCCGAAGTCACAATCAATGGCGCACCGGCAAGGGTCGTCTATGATATCTGGGAAGTCGAGATAACAATGGATGCAAACCTTACAGAACTGCCGCTTTCATTCCAGTTCATTGACGTTGCCAAAAACCAGGCAACACATGAAGTGAAACTTGTAAGGCAACCGTAAGAATCACTAAACTGCATGCAAAAAAGGCCACCCAAAAGGGTGGCCTTTTTTATTTTTATTGGGGAGAAGAACCGAATAGAAGGATTCTAGAATTTTTTGCGGTGGATGCCATGTCTATTGTTGGTTTTGTTTGAGAAAATCCACCAACTCGCCGAGTATGGTTCTTAGGTTTACACCTTTTTCCTGGCACAGCTCGCCCAGTGTTCCCCAGAAGGCTTCTCCGCATACATAACACATAAGGCCCTTTTTGGCAAAGAAGCTTGAGGATAAAGAAGGTAAGCTTCAAGGATCTTTTCTATTTTTGTGTCAAGTGTTATTTCCATGCATGAATTATGGTTTACCTCCATATTTTGCACAAGTGTTGACCTCGCTTGTTTGTAAACATACAATCCTTTCATAAGAGGTGAAAGCCATGAGATTAATGATTGACAGGTTGATTTTTTCTCTTTTTGGTGGCGCACTTGGCGGATTGACCTACACATGGGTGCTTCGTCAGTATGTTGTGGGAGAGCAAACTGGGTTCATAGTGATGGATGTTGTTTGGGCCTTTATCGCATGCATTCTTGGAGGTGGGCTCTTCTATCTTGTCTGGCCAGAAATAGTTGCTTTTTTCAGGATGCTCTCAAAATTGTTCCAGAAAATAATGAAAAGATTGGCCATTACAGATTTGATGATCCTCATCTTCGCACTTTTTGTGACAGTTGTGGTTTATATATTCCTGGAGCCAATCTACAGGTTTGCCCTTGAGCCAAAAATATTTACCCTTGTCACATTCCTTACTACACCAGTACTTTTCATTATCATCTGGATGCTGGGTATCGGGAAGAGAGAGTCCATAATAGAATCCACAAGACAACTCTTTGGCTCTTCCATATCCCAACCCTGCTCAAACCAGCATATCCTGGATTCATCATCTCTTATCGATGGCAGGATAGCAGAACTGATGACAACAACAACACTAAATGGACGCTTTGCTGTGCCAAGTTTTGTGCTGTTTGACCTGCAAAGGATCTCTGATTCGCAGGATCCGATACTCTCACACAGGGGCAAGAGGGGAATGATGACCCTTGAGAAATTGCAGGAAATCATGGGGCCAAAGCTGGAAGTGATGCACACTTCAAATAGAGGCAGACAGATTGACCTCTTGCTCAAGATGTCGCGGGATGGCTATCTCATAATCAGCTGTGACATGGAACTGACGCTTGACCTCAGGCGGCAGGGTGCAACAGTTGTAAATCTAAACGAGGCGGCATCGGCCCTCAAGACGATGATTGTTCCTGGAGAAGAGACGATGATAGCGGTCATAAAGGAAGGAAAAGAGCAGGGACAGGGTGTTGGCTTCCTGGATGATGGAACAATGGTTGTCATTGAGGACGGGAAAAAAGTCATCGGCCAGACAGTGAGAATAATTTGCACATCTCTTCTTCAAAACCCGCAAGGCAGGATTGTTTTTGGCAAGATAATAACACGATGAAAATATCATGCATCATTGCAGCTGGTGGGTCATCAACCAGGTTTGGCTCGGACAAACTTGAAGTGGATCTGGGCGGTAAGCCGGTCCTTGCCTGGTCTGTTGCTGCAATGGCGAACCATCCTGATGTTTCAGAAGTTGTAGTTGCGTGCTCCGACCCGGAGAAGTCAAAAAAGCTTGTCTATGGCCACGTACCCTCAAACGTAAAATTTGTCATGGGAGGGGATTGCAGGGAAGAGTCTGTAAAAAAGGCCTTTGAGGTGACTGGGGATTGCGATGTTGTTTTAGTGCATGATGCGGCAAGGCCATTTATAAACCAGGAAATGATAGACAAGGTGATAGGCCGGGCAAAAGAGGCCGCCTGTGTGATACCTGTGATACCATTGATTGGCGCACTAAAAACCATAAAAGGCGAGTTTTTGGAAAAGAGCATTGGTGGTGTCTACCATGTTGCACAAACGCCACAACTTGTCTGGAAAAAACCCCTGGAGTTTGTTTTCGACAGATACAAAAACAGACTCGCCGAGTTTCCCGACGAGTCTGCGATGATTTCAGAATATGGGCTGACTGTGGCAACCGTTCATGGATCAGCTTTCAACCTGAAAATTACCAGTCCGGAAGACATCAAGATAGCAAATTGCTATCTTTCGGTTTTTAAATCTCCTCGAGTACAAAAAGTGGAGAACCGGCGTCGATTTCCTGACCGCTAGTGTAATACATGTCAACAACCCTACCTTTTTTGTCGGTTACTATTTCGTTCATTACCTTCATGGCTTCGACAATGCAGAGGGTATCTCCTGGATTTACGATCTGGCCGAGAGTCACAAATGGGTCTGCACCAGGGGCAGGTGAGGCGTAATAAGTGCCAGAGAGTGGAGATTCAATGGCGAAAGTGTTTCCACCAGATGTGGCCGGCTTTTTTTCTTCAGACATCCTTTGTTGCGGAATTTCGATTCGCTCAAATCTTTCCTCAAAATGCTCGTGACCGCAACCCTCAAGTTCAAAAGCTACATTGATGTCTTCGTCTTCATAGCTGAGTTGTGCAACGCCAAGCTCTTTTGCAAGAACAATCAGCTGTTTTATAGATTCAATTCTCTCTTTATCAACCATTATTTTTCCTCCAGAAGTATAGCTGAAAGGCAGGCAATGCCTTCCTTGTTCCCCAGAGGGCCAAGGCCCTTCGGGGTGGTGAATTTCAATGATATTCTATTTTGTGAGGTTTGTAAAACCCTTGCAATATTGGCGCGCATCTGATCTCTTTTGTCAAAAAGTTTTGGGTATTGTGCAATTATTGTACAGTCCAGATTTGAAACGATCATCCGGTTTTCACCAATCAGGGGTGTCAGCCTGGCAAGCAGGGAGAGGCTTTCCACGCCCATAACATCTGGCGTGCCAATGCCAAAGTATGAGCCGATGTCGCCGAGGTTCAGTGCGCCGAGGACAGCGTCGATGACCGAATGGCACAACACGTCTGCATCACTGTCCCCATCGAGGCCAAATTCGCAAGGGACAATGACCCCTCCAATTACAAGAGGTCTTCCTGATTTTGTGTTGTGGACATCAAATCCAAGCCCGATCCTCATATAGTCTTTGACTCGCAATGTCTACTTTACGTTACCTTGCCATCAGGTGTAAACTCTTTTCAGGGTGGAGTGTCTATCCAAAGTGAAGGAGGAAGTGAAAAATGCAAGATATTGATGATGTCCTTGAGGACGTTGAGAGCCATAGGATGTCGCCGGAGGAGGGCGCAAAAAGAGTAAGGGAGTTAAAAATGAGAAAACGTTGGTCAGGTGGATTATTTTTTGGTATATATCTTGTTTTGCAGGGACTTGCCGTGCTTTTTTACCAGCTTGGTTATTTTCCGGGGACAGGCTCATGGTGGAATATTGTATGGCCAGTGATCCTTTTTACTGGCGGACTACAAATGATTTTTTCAAAAGGAAGACGTGGTGGATTTTCGCTGATGGGCACTGTGCTGTGTTCTATTGGCATAGCCAGAATGATTGTCAACGCTGAAATAATAACGCTTGGCCAGTGGTGGTCATGGTTCTGGCCGATAGCACTTATAGTGGCCGGAATTGATATTTTGTATCATTCACTGACTGGGACTATCAGGGAGGACTTTATCCATTATGGTGAATTCTGAGGTCGAAAAAATACTTTTTGAACTCTCCCAGGGTCTCATCACCAGGGAGCAGGCAAAACGGGTAATTTTGGGGCTGGAAAAGCGCCCAAAACAAAACAGGATGATACATGTCACCATCAAAGACCGGAAGGGCAAAAACATAAACCTCAAGGTCCCATTCTCGATGGTGGAAACGATTTACCCCTGGATAAAATTTGAAGTAAGCGGGGTAAATGTCAGGGAGGCCCTGGAAGAGGCGATCCTAGACGAGAACTTTGTGGGTGAGGTTGTAAATATCGAAGGCGATTTTGGAGAGACCTGCACGGTCAGGATAATATAAGATTTGACTTGACACCGACAGGGCAAATCCGGATAATTTTGCCCTGTCAGGAGAGTTGGCTGAGCGGTCGAAAGCACCCGCCTGGAGAGCGGGTAACTGGGTCAAACTGGTTCGGGGGTTCG
>JAGOOK010000057.1 GCA_017992555.1 Caldisericia bacterium
GAAAAACCCCTTTCTATTACTTCTTACAAAGTACCGATTTTAGGGATGGGACTACCCCTGTCAAGGGGGGTTGCTAAGATTTCGCAAAGGAATTATATATCATCTTTACGTTTCAAATCTGGAGGTGTGTTTTTTATGCTGAAGAACAAGCAGTTAATGATAACACTTGCCATTATCCTTATAGCCATAGTGGTTGGGGTAAGTGTGGTATTGGCGATATACTTTACAAGAGAACGCGGTTCCGGAATCATGCCCTACGAATATGCACCTGCAGACACCTTTGTTTATGCCCAATTTTCGACCGGCGTCAACATGGGTGATGTAACTAATAATATATTGCCACTGGTTTCCTCTTCGTTGCCGGTGGTGCCGCAAGAGGTGCTGTCGCTCATAAAAGATCTTCCCGATCTCTCTTTTCTCAACCTCTCTGGGTTTGTTACATACAGAAATGATGGCTTGCTCATAGGAATAGGCCTTTCGCATAGAACAAATTCCGAAAAAGCACTTGATAGTATAATTGAATACCTAAAAAAACATGAGATCACGGCCAAGAAGAGTGAAAATGGAATAGTCGAGCTTTCAAACAAAAACATGTCAGGCAGTATGCTGGCGATGAAGCTTGAGAGCGACTATCTCCTCATTGGCAGTCCTGGAAGCAACCCGGAGTCTTCGGCCAGAAAAACCATTGAAGCCGCTCTTTTGTCAAAAAAAGATGGAAAGGGAATCCAGACCCTGAAGGAATGGGACGAGATAGTGGATGCAATGGGTGGAAAGACCTCCAACCTGGGTTTCTACCTGACAGACAGAAAGAATGAAAATCCTGTGAAAATAGCTGGGAAACTCTACAGTCAGGATGGGGAATCAGGCATTGATGCCCAGCTTATTGGCAGTGTTGCCAGCGAGATCGAAAAGATGGATCCATTGTACGGGGACTCCATAAAGGCCATGCTTGCAGGACAAGCACCACTCGATGGCCTCAGATCTTCTGTTTCGAATGGTGTTATTCAGGCTGCAATATCTGCAGGTCTTGGAGCGAGTAAAATTGGCACAGAAGAGCTTAACGATAAGGAAACAGCGCTCTCTTTTGTGAATGGGAAAACAGCTTTGTGGGTTGATGTGGATGCAGAATCTTCAAAAACCAGTTTTGGCATAAGCACAATCGCCAGTGTCCAGAATATAAAATCTTTCCTGGAATTCCTTTTCCCGCAAGATAGATATTTAAGAAAAAATGAAAAAGGTATCTTCTCGGTTTGGGAGACAATGGTTGGAGAGGACGGCAAAAAGGTGGAATCTCTTGAGCCAGTCTCTTACATGAAGTTTGAAGATACCGGGAATGGAAACCAGAAGCTTGTAATCTCAAGCGAAAAAGATGGTTTGGTGAGATTCACCAAGGAACAGCCAGCAAAAACTACAGAAAAGTGCGTTGTCGATGTTGGTATAAATATCGACAAATTGCCAATAGATAATAATTTGGGAATAAAAGAGGCCCTTAATATGTTGAAGCCGATTGACCTGAAAATTGGGGCGAAATCTTTTGTTAAAAACGACAGGCTCCATGCAAGGGTATTTGTGACCTATGATGAAAACAAAGTCAGGAGTATTCTGAACAAGTAGCCTCTTGCTTGACCTAAGGTAAAAAATCTGTAAATTTTAACTCGAAGGCTAAACTATGGCAAAAAAACTGTTAACGATACTAACGGTTTTGGCACTTGTCCCAACCATGTTTTGGTTTGAGGTCAAGGCCGCTGTGGCGCCATGGATGATGTATGGATTTTCGGCCGAACACAAATTCGCTTCCCCTGAATCGCTTAACTTCCCACTCAGCTTGCTCTGGCAGTACAACTCAGGCGGTGGCTTCGCCTGCAAGGCCGGCCCATGTTCCCATAATAATACCTTTATAGTTCCGCTTGCATCGGGTGTGGTCGAGTGCATGGACTCAACGCAGGGCAAAATGCTTTGGTCAAAAAAGCTCTCTTCATTGCCGATTGTTTCTCGTCCCGCCGCTTCTGGAGACTATGTTCTGGTGACAACCCAGGAGGGAATACTCTACAGCCTCCTGCACAAAAATGGCGAGATTGTTGCCAAATTTGATGCTGGGGACCACATAACGACGTCCCCGCTCATAGTCGGTGGTCTTGTGTATCTTGCCACAACCGGTGGCATTGTGATCCGGCTGACACTCAACGGACTCTATTTCTGGGGCGCCTCGGATGTTGGTGGCCAGATAAAGCTTGATCCTGTAGTTACTCAGTCGCAGGGCAAAAACATGGTTATTGTGGCCACAAAAGAAGGCCCCATAAATTGTCTTTCACCATTCCCGTCAGTTGCATGGACGATCAAACCGGCAGACCCGGTAGAAGGTTCCGTTGCGGCCATCGATGATGGCGTCCTGTATATGACATCAAAAGGTATCCTCTGTAACGCCACAGCTTCAGATGGTTCCCTCGTATGGTCACTCCCCCAGGGAGAAAAATGCCCATCTGGAATCGTTACCGATGGTGACACTGCTTATATTTCAACCTTCAAGGGCAATATTAGGGCCGTCTCAATAAAGAATGGCTACGTTGTCTGGTCATCACCCATTGACGGTCCGATAATGGGCAGAATGGCCGCATTCGCCGGAAAACTTTATGCTTCAACCTGGTCAAAGAGGGTTGTGTGTTTGACCCAGGCCGCCGGTGAACCTATTTGGCAGATAAGAACAGATCAAAATTTCTCTGGAGGCCTCGCTGTTTCAAGGAACGGGCTCCTTGCATTGCCAGACATTGGCAAAGGGCTTTGCCTGAATCCTTCAAAGGGCTCAACATTGTGGACAATGCCAATAGGTGGCCTCTCCAGATCGGCACCAGTATCTGACGGAGAACGTATTTATTACACGCTCACAGACGGAACAATCAGGGCAATACACATTTCATCTGGCAACCAGCTCTGGAGTGTTGATCTCAAGGGTGAAATCTGGAGTTCGCCATGCGTCTCCGGAAAGAGGGTTCTGGCAGCAGCAGCCGATCAGCCGCTGGCCTGTGTAGATTCGTACTCTGGCATGCTCCTCTGGAAATCGCAAGTTGATGATTATCTTGACTCCGCACCAGTTGCAGATGGTTCGAACGTCTATCTTGGCGCGTGGGACGGGAAAGTATATTGTGTTGAAATGAAGACTGGCAGAAGAATCTGGAGCCAGGTCACCTCAGATATAATCCAGGCCTCGCCAAGTGTTTCCAATGGTGGCGTTGTTGTTGGTTCCTGGGACGACAAGATCTACATGCTTGACCACTACACTGGTGGTATAAGATGGGTGCACACTGTCGGCGACAATGTAAGCAAGACTGTTTCAATAGAAGGCCAGAAGATCTATTTCCCGCAGCATGATACAGTCACGTGTCTTGATGCAAGAAACAGTGCCACACTTTTCCAGAAGAAACTTGACAGCTCCATAGCCTCCGAGCTTGCTGTTGGTAAGGAAGGCATCTTTGCCCTTTCCGATTCAGGCCAGCTCTATTGCATGGACAAAGAGACTGGAGCAACAATATGGTCAGTCTTTGTGTCCGATTCTTACAGTGCCAAGACTTTTTGCCTCCTTGAAAATGCAATCTGTGCTGTAATTGGCCCTACAATAAAGATTCTCTCGAGAACAGATGGCAAATTGATCTGGGAGTATGATTCTGCTGTGGAGCTTTCCCAACCAATAATAACATCAGGAAGGCTCATATTTACAACATCCACTGGGTCGCTCCTGTGCTTTGGCCCGTCACCATCAAATGAAGTTGTTGCTTTGTCAGAAGAAAAACCTCAGGAAGAAAATAAAGATTTGGTAGTACCAATAACAAGGCAAGAGGCAATCCAGAGGGCCGCAAGCACAAAGACAACGCCCGATGAAGTACCGATTTGGTAGCCTTTTTCTAGCGCTGGTGGTGCTGTTTTGCACCCCGGTCCAGTCTGCAAACATAGCAAGAATGGGATTTGGGTGGTGCTATTGCACCATCAGAGGTACGCTTGTGACCACAATGAATGACAGGGTGATTGTAACAGATTCAAACATGGGCAGGATGTTCCTTTTCACGCTTGACGGACATTTTGCCGGTCACCTTGGGAATGCTGATGAATGCAAGAAAGACCCGACATTTATTCCATCTTCAGTTTGCTATGGCGGGAACAACATATATGCCTGCTGCCTTCAGGAACATGCTGTAAAGCGGTATGACCATTTTGGCGCGCTCCAGGAAAAGGTGACCTCAAAGGAACTGGGTTTTGATGGCAAAAATCCCATCAGCATGGCTTTTGGCACAAACTATTTTTATGTTGTTTTTGAAGGTGGAAAGA
>JAGOOK010000021.1 GCA_017992555.1 Caldisericia bacterium
GTGGTGCTTCGGCAATGCTCAACGTTTCTCTGAAGGTTTACGAATCAGACCCAAGACTCGAGTTCGTGCCTCGTTCTGCCTATATTGGATTGGGACAGGTAATGACGATTATGGTTTTAAACCCCAGCGAAATTGATTTGAATGTTGACATAACGCCAAAAGATCCATGGGTTCTTGTCTATCCACCAATGCTTGAAATTCCATCCAGAAGCATGAGAGTTGTTGTGATAAAGACTTCATCCACGGCAATTTCAGCAGGTTCTTTTCCTACTTCTCTGGACATAAAAGGCAGTGGCATTGAAGTCAATTACCCTGTTGTCGTAAATGTTGAGTCAGGGCTGAGTTTTAACCCCAGCGAAATTATTACGAATGAAGGCCAGATTGTAGTGACAAATAATCTTAAAAGGAGAGTTATCATTGAAGCTAGACAGGCAACTGGCCTTGAGATTGATTTAAAACCATTTGCCCTTCAGCCCAAAGCCAAAAAGATCTACAACTTCAAACTCCTCGAAAATCATCCAGACGCAATAACTTTCAGGTTTTCAGGTGCATTGACAGATACCCAGAGTATTCCCATAAAAAAATAGTTCTGCCACAATTAAAAAGGCCAGCCCATCAGGCTGGCCTTTTTTGTTTATGGGTTCTTTGATTTGTTTGTCAGGCAGTAGACCCTTCCGTCATGTGAGCCGAAAATGACCTTTCCTCCTGATATTGCGGCCGAGCTTCTTACTACACCTTGCGTCTGAAATTCGAATATCTTTTCCCCGTTTCTGCCATCCAGGCAGTAAAGGTTACCGTCTCAAGTCCCTACATATATCTTTTCGCTTGAATCAATCGCAGGCGAAGAGGTGACCTTCCTGTCCTGAGATCTGAACGTCCAGATTTCATCGCCTGTCAGCCCGTCAAGGCAATGCAGGTAGTTGTCGTTTGCACCGAAATAAACCCTCCCAGATGAGCATGCGGCTGAAGACTCTATGTATTCTTTTGTATCAAATGACCACTGGAGTTTGCCGTCTTCCTGGGCAAGGCAACAGAATTTTCTGGCCCATGTCCCAAAATACACCCTGTCGTAGGCAAGAGCCGGAACACATGTTATGCTGCCACCTGCATTGTATTCCCAGATAATATTCCCGGTTTCAAAGTCTAGGCAGTACATCCTGCCGTTCAGCCCGCCGATGAAAATCCGTCCATTTTTTAAGGCCGGCGAGGACTGTATGGGAGTGTTTGCTTCAAAAATCCATATCTGGTCGCCTGTTTTTGAATCCAGGCAGTAGACTTTCCCGTCATTTGAGCCAAAGATGACCTTCCCCGATGAAACCAGTGGCGATGAATGGATCCTGTCCCCAGTCTTGAACCTGAAGACTTCTTTTCCATCATTGCAGTCAAGGCACCTGAAATAACCGTCGAAGGAACCGAAATATACCTTTCCGTCATCTATTGCAGGTGAAGAGTAGACGCCGTCCTTACATTCGTATCTCCATTTCAATTCTCCGGTGTCGATGTCGACACGGTAGAAATTATTGTTGTAACTGCCGAAGTAAACTGAATTATTCCAGATTGCCGGAGACGATTCCACGGCCCCCTGCCAGGCCTGGAAACTCCATAGGACCTCCATTGACGATGGGTCCCCTGGCCCGCATTCGCCGTCCGGGTGGCCAGTTCTTTCGGGGCCGCCCCTAAACATCTGCCACTGGCAAGAATCTTCAGTGTTTTTCTTTTTTACGATTACCCGTGCAATTTCTTCCCACACTTCATTTCCAATGGTTATGGAGCCCGCCATCTCCTCGTCTGCTTCCAGTTCACGCGCAACAGAAACCATTATGTATGCTGTTTTTTGTGGAGCGAGCTCAAATACTGTTTTTGAGAGCTTTATCCATGCCTCGCCAGTTTTGGCATTTAGAGAAAGATAGTCTTCAGAGAGATTTATTACTTTAAGCTGTTTTTCTGTGCCTGGCCTTTCAAAGACTATCTCGGCCGGTTCGATGGAGAAGAGAGGTTCTTGTTTTCCTCCAGCCTTTGTATCGCCAAAACAATAAAGCGTCCCGTGGTCATTTCCAATGTATATCATGCCGGACATGCATGAAGGGCTGCTGTGGATTATCAAATCTTCGTAATGCCAGAACTCGGTCCCCTTTTCCAGATCGAAGCAGTGCAATGACTGGCAAAGTGTTGCCTGGTATACCTTGTCTCCTGCAATTATTGGGCTGGAGATCGCCCTGAATTTTGGCTTGAATGACCATGATGGTGTGCCGGTCTGTTCGTTCAGACAGTATATGTTGTAATAAGACGCGAACACGATTCTCCCGGCACCAACTGCCGGAGATGATTCGACGGGACTTCCTGAATCAAAAGACCAGTTTGTTTTGCCTGTTTCGGAATCGAGACAGCAAAATGTTCCATCCGTGCTACCGAAATAGAGTGAATTGTTGGAAAATGCGGCAGCGCTCTTGATTGCCCCGTCAGCTTTGAATGACCATGTTTCCCTGCCTGTCTTCTGATCAAGGCAGTGGAGCGTTCCACCCCAGTCCCCAAGACACATCTTGCCTTCAAAGATTGTCGGGCAAGCGAATGCTATTGTCTGACCTGTTTCGAATGTCCATATGGTTTTCTTTGATATAATGCTCTCGCAAATTATCTTCCCGCCGGAAGTTCCGTAAAAAAGCAGGTCTCTCGAACAAATCACCGGTGTTGTTATCTCGGCTTTTCTTTCCCATTCCTCCTTGCCGGTTTTTGCATCGACACAATAGAAGGTTTTTTGCCAGGTTGAGAAATACAGCTTGCCCATAAAGATTGTAGGGGAACAGACTATACCGCCGTCTGTCCTTAGGGCCCATAGCTCTTTTCCTGATTCGCCATCAAGGCAGAGGAGCTTTTTGTCGAAATAGCCAACATAGATTTTCCCGCCTTCACCAACAACAGCGCAGTCTATTGAGGAATCTCCAGGTTTGCTCCAGATTATTTCCTGCATAATTTCTTTTGGCGCCTGTGATGCCGTTGTGTAACCGGTGTTTTGGGGATCACCCCTGAAGGACGACCATGAATTGGCCGGGAAGGACAAAATGTTCCTGTATGGTTTTGTGGTGCAACTGTCGCTGGCTGTTGGCTGTGGAGTGGATGTTGTGGCAAAAACCAGCAAAATCAGCAAAAGAAATCCAGTTCCCTTTTTGCGCTCCATGTCATGATAATAACCAGGTTTGGTTAATTATGCATCAATTTTCTATTAGATTTTGGTGCTGCTTTCTGGTTCCGGGCCGGAGCTTGAAAGGCAACTTTTTGTCTGCAATAATGTGACCATGAAAAAGACCTTGCTTTTTGTTACGGGTTTTGTTCTTTTGGTTGCTCTTGGTCTTGTGTGGTACTTTACAAGATATGTCCCTCCGAAAGTTCCAGAGCTTGCCATTCCGGGCCTGGAGACTGTCAGCGAGGTTGAAAGAGACTACAGCCATGTCCTTCTTTCTGCAACAGTGAAATATCTTGGAAATTCCTATATCTGCTCGCTTGACCTCAAGATAGGCAGCGACAGCAAGCTCATACTGCCAACCAAGGACCAGGTTTTTACGGTGATTGTCTCTGAAGAGGATGGGCTTGAATTATGGAGGGACAACAGAAAGATTGGCAAACTGCCGATTGTTTTTATCTCAGACAAAAATGAGGATGGCTCGATATATCTTGTTGGGCCGGCAGGAGAAAGCCTGAGGCCGGTTTTTGTGAAATCGGGAATGGTCAACCTTGCCACATTCAAGTATGACACGATCATAAGGGGTCAGGAAGGTGTAAGGATCCAGGTTTACAAGGAAATAAAACAGATTGATGATGGCAAGCTCCCCATGATGGTCAGGCTAGGCGATAAAATAGGAAGGGCCGACATCAAGGACGGATTGCAGGTATGGGGGATAGGAGGAACTGGAGTTTTCAATGTTTATGCTGGATACACCCAACTAAAAAAGGGCCAGAATGAAGTGATGCCGGTGGGCAGGTTCACTGGCTCCGATGCGTGGTTCGACAAGGGAAAATTCCTTGGCGCATCTGATGTTGCATATGCGCTTTCTGGCGAAAAAATAAACATAATTGGTGAAGTGCAAAAAGAGGTCGCCGTGCCAGGCATTGACACCTCTCTTGTTGAGGGTGACCCAGTTCTTGCAGATGGGAGCATTGTTCTGGGTTCAAATGGTAAACTCGTTTCTCTGGACAAAACCGGTGCAATAAAAGAGCTTGGTTTTGCGCCATCCGGAAGGGCCATGGTGTCGGGCAACTTCATTGTTTCTGGTGGGAATGTCTTTGATACAAAAACCAAAAAAACATACAAAGTGCCAGACAAGTATAATTTCTTGGCTGATGGTGTTTTTGTAACCATCCAGAATGGAAAACTGTTGGCCAGATCATTTGTCGATGGTTTGCTAAAAACCCTTTGGGAAAAACCATGCAAGATTGGTGATGGATCAAGCATTTCGATTATTTCTGGCAGTCTGGTGTTTTTGTACAGAGGTGACAGGTGCACCGAGTTTTTTGATGTGAAGACCGGCAAGTCTGGTTATGACCATGACCTGATTGTTGAAAAACCGGAGATCGAGATTGTTCAGGGTGAAGGCCTTTGCTTCCCGTCCGGCTTGAGGATCAAAAATGGGATAGTCTGTGTAAACCAGAAGGGGAAGATGGTCTGGGGAAGGGCCGGCGAGAACCAGAAGCGTTTTGGAGCCTTCGGTGTCTGGGTAAGCTCCAAGACAACCGCGGTAAATACCATCTATGACGTGAGAAATGGCAACGAGATCATATACTGGGAATGGCCAACGATTGCCCCAAAAATCATAAATGCGGAATATCTCTGTTTTGTTTCAGGCAATGACCACACGGTTTTTGTAAAAAGAACGCTGAAAAAATAGCCAGTTGCTTGGCAGAGACTTTTGTTTGAAAAAAATAAGTGATAGTATTTATTTGTGAACATGGACAATAACAGGACAATTCTTGGTGTTGTAGGACTCATAACATTCGCTCTCGTTTTTTTGTTTAACTATCAGGTCGGTGCTTCACCTGCACCGTGGAGCACTGCCGGGAAGCCGGTAGCATGGGCTGTCTGGGCCGATGCAGTAAAGATGCTGGCGCCATTTGCCACGTCTTTGTGTCTTTTATATCAGGGATTTTTTGGCAATATTCTCGACAGCTTGAAATCGACCATCAAACTCCTTGGCATCGGAACGCTATTTCTTGGAATTGGTATTCTGCTGGAGTTTCTTACTCACCTTGGTGGAGTTGATGCTCCAACTTCGTCAGCATCATCGGTGTTCTATATTTGCGGTGTTTTCCTTGTTATCTGGGCGTTTTTCTCTTTCCCAGTAAGATTGGGTTACGAGATGAGTAGAAAGCAAAAAATATTTTTTACTATCATTGTCGTCGTTTTGTCCCTTGTGACTCTTTTTATAATGTTTTTCCCATTTATGGGGCATCCTGACAAACTAGTTGCCGAATTTGGTTACCATGATGCAATGATTGCATCACTGTATGTTATTTCGGTTGTCATTTTCTTTGCCGCAGTCTTGAGACTTGCGATACTTTTTGCAAAGAGCAAGATAGGAAGGCCATTCAGATTTTTTGCCGCGAGCGGTTTTCTGATCGTTGCCTATGAGTACTATGTCTGGTTCCCCTATACCCCAAACATCAGTGTTTTCAACATGATCAACCTCTTCTGGATAGTGGGCTTCCTGCTTGGCATGGTAGGAGGCTTTGACCTGACACTGCAAAGCTGATGCAACAGGTAGCTTCTTTGCTACTTAGTTTTATAGTGGGTCTCTTTGGTGTTTCCGGACCTGGTCAGACAGGAAAAAATTTTGGTGCAATTGAGGGCTATTATGGCAAGCCGCTTTCTCTCGAGAGGCGGATTTCGCTGGTCCGAACTATGGGAAACATCGGCCTGAACTTTTTTATGGTTGCCCCAAAAAATGAGCCGCACCTTGCCAAAAGGTGGAGAGACGAGTTGCCTGAAACATTTAAAACCGAGATGTCCCAACTGGCCGGGGTTTGCAAAGAAAATGGTGTTGAGCTTTGCCTGTCAATATCGCCAGGAAGCAAGTTTAACAGGGGAGAGATTGCCCTTCTTGCAGAAAGGGTCTACCAGCTTTCTTCTTACAGCCCAAACTGTTTTGCATTGCTTTTTGACGACATTGGGGTTTTGCGTTCCAGTGGCCTTGGAAAACTCCATGCCGAGGCGTCAAATGCTGTTTTGTCTTCGATACGAAAAAGGAATCCTTTTGCCAAACTGATTGTGTGCCCCACTCAATATTTTGGAAATAGAAAATCAGATTATTTGTGCAACTTTCTTGTAAACCTGGATAGATCAATCATTGTTTTCTGGACTGGGCCAGATGTTGTTCCTGAGGAAATTAGCGGCCAGTCGTTTGATGATTTCAAAAAAATGGTTGGTAGGGATGTAGCAATCTGGGACAATTATCCGGTAAATGATTTCAATCCGAAATGTCTTTGGCTGGGGGAATACTATGGGCGCCATATCAGTGTTGTCAGGGATAGCTTTGGCCTGTTTTTAAATATCAGCGAGCGGTCTGAAATCTCCAAGATTTCGCTTGCCCATTTTGCCGATTTTCTTGGTGCGTCCCCATGTGGGTCAATGCTTGCCTATGTGATGGATGACCTGTTTCCTCTGCACAAGGAGGCAGCGAGCTCCCTGTTGAAGATTTTTGATGTAAGACCAGGGAGAAAAATGTTTTCATGGTCGGGTGTTGCGACGTCCTTCAAAAACGACAATAAATCTTTGTTGAAGGACCTTTTAGTAGTGGCCAGCCTTTCGCAGGTTGGCAATAAAATGCTTGAAGAGGACCTCCGTCCCTGGACAGAAAGCGCAAAAATCCTCTCAGACGCAATCTCTGCCAAAAAAATCACACCAAATCTCCTGGACTGGTTTCCAACCCTCAAAGAAAAGTAACTTCCTTATCCTGTTCCCGTTTGGACGGGCTTCTTTGGGTATATAACGGAAGAAGGTTATATGATTTTACCAATTTCTTTGCCAAGCTAACTTGACTTTGTTTTTCCTTTGCATAAAGTAACTCATGTACGATTACACAATGTGAAAGATGTCACGAATATGAAAAAGAATGGAAAAATAGAGAAGGTTTCAGAAAAGACGATAGGCAGGCTTTCGCTCTACAG
Source organism: Caldisericia bacterium (assembly GCA_017992555.1). Taxonomy (GTDB): domain Bacteria; phylum Caldisericota; class Caldisericia; order JAAYUI01; family JAAYUI01; genus JAAYUI01. Next base: position 7,156 of record JAGOOK010000021.1, read on the forward strand.
AAGAGCGATGGACAAGCTTGTCAAAGAGGGAAGGGATTTTGCCTTTTCTCACGAGATTGCCCACATGTCTGGTGCCACTCCTGACCAGGTCAGGAGAGACATTATGGTGCTCGGGTACAGCGGTTCCCCCAACAGGGGCTACTCTGTTGCCGAACTCTCGAAGAGTATTGGGGAATTTCTTGATGACCTTGATGTCCAGAAGGTGGTTCTTGTCGGGGTTGGAAACCTTGGAAGGGCCATACTGTCGTATTTTGCTGGCAAGAGGCCGAAACTCTCCATTATTGCCTGTTTCGACAATGACACCGAAAAGACTGGCAGGGTAATCAATGGTTGCCGTTGCTACCCCATGTCCCATCTCCAGGATGTCATAGATGAGAACAGTGCATCAATAGCAATAATGGCGGTTCCGTTCTCGGCCTCGCAAGAAGTCGCGGACAGACTTACGCACTCTGGAATCAAGGGAATTCTTAATTTCACACCGGTTTCTATCAAAGTCCCCCACGGAACTTACGTTGAGGACATTGATATGACGATGGCTCTTGAAAAAGTAGCGTTTTATTCAAGGCAAAAACCACAAGGACAGCTTTTGGAAAGGAGAACCAATGACAAAGCAGGACATTGAGCCAATTTTGAAAAAACACCAGAATGCTGGGCGGGACATGTTGATCCCGATTCTACAGGAGGTGCAGGAACAATATGGCTATCTGAGCCAGGAGGCAGTAATAAGGATCGGCGAATTCCTCAATTTGCCGACCAGCAAGATTTATGGTGTTGCAACATTCTACAACCAATTCAGGTTCCAGGAGCCAGGAAGATTCCATGTACAGATATGCAGGGGGACCGCCTGCCATGTTAAAGGTTCTGCAGGCGTGCTTGAGGCCCTTAAGCGTGAACTCAAGATCGATCCAGGACAGACGACCAGAGACGGCCTTTTCAGCCTTGAAATCGTTGCATGCATGGGTGTTTGTGGCCTTGCTCCGGCAATGAACGTTAATGGCGAGGTCTATGCAGACATTTCAACTGAGAAAATAAAGAAGATTCTTTCTGAGTATCGTAGAAAGGCGGAAAAAGATGCAAACAGCAACTGATTTTGCACTGACAAAAGAAAACCTCGGCGCGTATCTTACCGGTTCGCTTTCCGGCGATAGCGCAAAGGTTATTGAAGCAATTCTTTCAAAGCTCAAAAGAGAGGATGTTTCAAAACCAACCATCTATGTTGGCACCGGAACATGCGGTCTTGGAGCTGGCGCTGGTAAAACGCTTGAGGCAATCAAGGCGTATCTTGCCGAGAAAAATATTGATGCAGATATTGTCCAGATTGGTTGCATAGGACTTTGCGCTGAAGAGCCAATGGTTGATTTTCAGCTACCAGGCAGAACAAGGATTTCTTTTAGAAAAATAACTGAAGACAAGGTACCACAACTGATGGATGCCATGTTGGCCGGCAATGTTCCGGAAGACCTTGCCTGCTTCCAGTTCAGAAGCAAAACGCTCAAGGGCTGGAACAATGTGAAATATATGGATGAACACCCATTTTTTGCCTCCCAGACCCGTTGGGTGCTTGCCGGATGTGGCATTGTTGACCCAACCAATATCTGGGAATACATCGCATCTGATGGTTACAAAGCCTTTGCAAAGGCGATCTATGACAAAACCAGGCAGGAAGTCTGCGACATGGTTGAAAAGTCAGGTCTAAGAGGCAGGGGCGGTGGTGGTTTCAATACTGGAACAAAGTGGAAACTTGCACTACAGCAAGAGGCTGACCAGAAATACATGATCTGCAATGCTGACGAGGGCGACCCCGGTGCTTTTATGGACAGGGCTGTAATCGAAGGTGATCCGCATAGAATGATAGAGGGGCTTGCAATAGCGGCGTATGCTATTGGTGCTTCCAAAGCCTATGTTTACCTGAGGGCAGAATATCCACTTGCAATCAAGCACCTCCAGCAGGCATTGAAGCAGGCAAAAGAGATTGGTTTGCTTGGTGAGAATATCCTGGATTCAGGGTTTGACCTTGAAATAAAGATAAAAATGGGCGCCGGTGCCTTTGTTTGTGGAGAAGAAACTGCGCTCATCCATTCCATAGAGGGCAAGAGGGGCATGCCTCGTCCAAGGCCACCGTACCCTTCGGTTAAGGGACTTTTTGGTAAGCCAACAGCCATCAATAACGTTGAAACGCTTGCCAATGTCCCAGCACTTGTCAGGAACGGCGAGGGGTGGTTCAGCTCGATCGGAACTGCAACCTCAAAGGGAACAAAGGTTTTTGCCCTTTCAGGGAACGTCAGCAATACTGGATTGGTCGAAGTGGCGATGGGAACCAGCCTTCGTAAAATCATTTTTGAGATCGGTGGTGGAATACCAAAGGGCAGGCAATTCAAGTCTGTACAGATTGGTGGGCCATCTGGTGGATGTATGCCAACCCCGCTTTTGGACACAGAGATTGACTATGAGTCACTCAAGTCCGCAGGTGCCATGATGGGCTCTGGTGGAATGGTTGTTATGGACGATGCAACTTGCATGGTTGACGTGGCCAAATACTTCATGGACTTCATCCAGAGGGAAAGCTGTGGAAAGTGCATTCCATGCAGGGAAGGCACAAGAAGAATGCTCGAGATCCTCACCATGATAACAAAAGGTAGGAAAGGCGAGCATGGTGCCGATGCACTCGAGAGATTCCAGGGAATCACTCAACTTGAGAGACTCGCAGAGGTCATCAAGGACACCAGTCTTTGTGGCCTTGGCAATACTTCGCCAAACCCGATTCTTTCAACACTCAGGTGGTTCAAACCGGAGTATGAGGCCCATATTTATGAAAGAAGATGCCCGGCAGGCGTCTGCCCAGAACTCCTGGTTTATTCAATCGATGCTGACAAGTGCACTGGTTGTACGCTGTGTGCCAAGAATTGCCCGGCCGCCAGCATAATGGGTGCACCAAAGAGCCCGCACTACATCATAACCGACAAGTGCATATCTTGCGGCACCTGCTTCACGGTCTGCAGGTTTGGCGCGGTTTCCAAGTCGTGAAAGGGGATGGAAGATGATAACCATTGAAGTAAACGGAAAGAAACTCGTTGCGAAGCCTGGAGAAATGCTTCTTTCGGTCCTTCGCAGAAATGGAATACAGGTACCGACACTCTGCAATCTTGAGGGGCTTTCGCCAACTGGTGCTTGCAGGCTTTGTGTCGTTGAGGTCGAAGGCCAGCGTGGTCTTGTACCCAGCTGTGCTTTCCCTGTTTCTGATGGAATGAAAATAAAGACCCACAGCCCAAGGGCAGTCATGGCCAGAAAAACCATCATCGAACTCTTGCTTGCCAATCACCCGGACGACTGCAATTACTGCGTCAGGAATGGCACCTGTGAGCTCCAAAACATGGCACATGAACTTGGTGTCAGGGAGAGAAAATTTGTTGGTGCCAAAAACAAATATTTTATCGACAAATCCAGCCCCTCAATCGTCAGAGATCCTGCAAAATGTATACTCTGTGGCAAATGCGTGAGAACATGCGAAGAAGTTCAGGGTGTCTCTGCAATCGATTTTGTGAACAGGGGAAGCAGGTCAATAGTTGGCACTGCATTCGGAAAGGGCCTCAACGTGTCGTCTTGCATCAATTGTGGGCAATGTATCCTTGTTTGCCCAACCGGCGCGCTCACTGAACAGAGCCACATACCGATGGTGCTTGATGCACTCAAGGACCCAAACAAGTTTGTTGTGATACAGCACGCTCCGGCCGTTTCCGTAACACTGGCCGAAGAGTTTGACATGAAGCCTGGTGTTGACATCAACGGAGTCCTGGTCACTGCGCTCAGGATGCTAGGTTTCGACAGAGTCTTTGATACTTCATTCTCTGCTGACCTTACAATCATGGAAGAGGCAACCGAACTCGTCCACAGAATAACAACAGGCGGGAAACTCCCGATGTTTACCTCATGCTCGCCAGGCTGGATAAAGTTTGTCGAAACGTTCTATCCAGATTTCATGGACAACCTGTCTACATGCAAGAGCCCCCAGGAAATGATGGGCGCAATCATCAAATCGTACTTCTCGCAGAGAGAGAACATTGACCCGGACAAGATATTTGTCGTATCAGTAATGCCGTGTACCGCCAAGAAGTTTGAGGCTGGAAGGCCGGAACTTGGTACTAATGGAATCCCGGACGTTGATGCAGTACTGACAACCAGGGAACTTGCCCAACTCATCAAGATGTTTGGCTTGGACATCAATTCACTCCCGACAGATACTGCCGACACACCATTTGGAAGAAGATCAGGGGCCGGAAAGATATTTGGTGCTACTGGCGGGGTCATGGAAGCAGCCATCAGGACTGCTTATTACCTCATTACTGGTGAGGATCTTGAAGAACTTAAAGTTCAACCGGTCAGGGGTATGAAGGGGATAAAAGAAGCTAGAATAAAGATAGGTGACCTAGAGCTTGGTGTGGCTGTTGTTTCAGGCCTTGGCAATGCCAGGGAACTCCTCGAGCAACTGAGAAGGGGAAGGAATGATCTCCAGTTTATTGAAGTCATGACTTGCCCCAATGGTTGTGTTGGCGGTGGTGGACAGCCGATTTGTACGGACCCAGTGAGGGTCAAGGCAAGGATTCAATCCCTTTATAATATTGATAAAGGCGAGCTCATCAGAACTTCACATGCTAACAAGTCTGTGAAGAGACTCTATGATGAATTCCTTGGCGAACCAAACTCGCACAAGGCCCACGAACTATTGCACACTCACTACCACAAGAGAGATGTTTTAAAGTAAAATAGAGCTGATATGAAACGCAAAGAGCACTCCGCTTTTGTCTCGACCAATAAAGAGCGTTGCCGCGTATGCTACACCTGTGTCAGGGAATGCCCGGCCAAGGCTATCAGGATTTCTGATGGCCAGGCCGAGCTGCTTGCCGAAAGGTGTATCAGCTGTGGCAATTGCGTCAGGGTCTGTAGTCAGGATGCGAAGGAGCTTGTCAGGACAAAAGACGAAGTAGAAAAGATAATCTCTGAAAACCAGAAGGTCGCTGTCATAGTTGCGCCAAGTTTTGCTGCTGAATTTTACGATATGAAATATGACAGGTTTGTTGGCATGCTCAGGGCGCTCGGTTTTTCACTTGTCAACGAAGTGGCTTTTGGCGCCGATCTGGTTTCAAGGGAATACAGAAAGCTTCTTTTGTCTACAAAAGAGGGTCGCTGGATAGCGACAACATGTCCTGCAATAGTAACTTATATAGAGAAATACAGTCCTGATCTCGTGCCCAATCTGGCCCCGATTGTGTCACCAATGGTTGCCACTGCGAGAGTACTCAAGAGACTCCATGGCCAGGACCTGAAAATTGTTTTTATCGGGCCATGTATAGCAAAGAAGGTAGAGGCCTCCTCAAGTCTTATTGAAGGGGAAATTGATGGTGCGATAACATTCCTGGAGCTCAGGGAGATGTTTGGTGAACATGGAATCAAATCTGATGCCGTAAAGCCAACAGATTTTGATCCACCACACGCAAATATCGGGATGGTTTATCCAATCTCTGGTGGAATGCTCCAGACAGCAAAAATTGGTGAAGACCTCATCTCTGGAGAAGCTGTAAGGGCTGAGGGTAGAACGCGTTTTTTGGAGGCAATAAAAGAATTCGAGAACGGCCAGCTTGATGCGAGGCTCCTTGAAGTACTCTGTTGCGAAGGTTGTATAATGGGCGCTGGAATGACCACAAAGGAGCAGGAATTCAAGAGGCGCTCCAGAATAAGCAAATACGTTAGAGACTGCCTGAAATACAGAAACCAGGGGCAATGGGAAAAGGACATGGTCTATTTTGCCGACCTTGATTTGAGGAGGTCCTTTGAACGTGATGACAAGAGGGTTGGTATCATAACACCAGACATCGATCTCAGGCCAATCCTGGAGAGAATGGGCAAAAAATCTGAAAGCGATTTCCTAAACTGTGGTGCTTGTGGTTATGATACCTGTCTTGACCATGCAATGTCCATCTACAGAGGGCTTGCCGAGGACGAGATGTGCCTGCCATATACCATTGAGAAATTGAAGCAGACAAATGAAGAACTGGAAAAATCAAATAGCAAACTCTCTGATACCCAACAACAGCTTGTCCAGTCAGAACGCCTTGCTTCAATGGCCCAGATGGCGACAGGCATTGCCCATGAAGTAAATAACCCCCTTGGCGTAGTGCTCATGTATGCCCACATGCTCAAGGACCAGTGCAAGGACGACAAACAGTTGGGTGAGGATTTGAGCATGATTGTTGAGCAGGCAGACAGGTGCAAAAAGATTGTCGCAGGATTACTCAATTTTGCTAGACAGAACCAGGTTGCATTTGAGTCTGTCGATCTTAACGAAATTATTGAAAAGGGTCTGCAAATTGTGGAGAGACCAAAGAATATAGCAGCAGAAATAATCAATCAGATGGAAAACCCGTACTGCGAGCTTGACAAAGACCAGATGGTGCAGGTGCTTGTAAACCTCATCTCCAATGCCTATGCGGCAATGCCAGACGGTGGAAAATTGACCATAACAACTGGTGGAAATGATTTTCAGGTCTGGTTCTCGATTGCAGATACAGGGATTGGTATCCCGAAAGAAAACATGCCAAAGCTTTTCCAGCCTTTCTTCACAACCAAAAAGATGGGAAAGGGAACAGGCCTTGGCCTTGCGGTCACCTATGGCATCGTCAAGATGCACAGGGGAGATATAAAAGTCACATCTAACGCTGATTTGTCCAAGGGACCGACCGGAACAACGTTTACGGTCTCAATACCAAGGGCAGGTCGAAGGGAATAGAAGGAGAAAACATGCCAAATTCAAAGAAGAAAATACTGGTTGTTGATGACGACGTTGATTATTTGTTCCAGCAGAGAGTGCAGCTTGAATCTGCAGGTTTTGAGGTCAAGACTGCCGAAACCCAGGCCGATGGTGAAAAGATGCTCGCAGAAGAGAAACCAGATCTCGTCATCGTTGATCTCATGATGGAGAACATGGATGCAGGATTTTCTCTTGCATACCACATAAAGTCCAAATATCCCGGCATTCCGGTCATCATGGTCACAGGTGTTACTTCTGAAACGGGGCTGGAATTTTCGGCTGGTGGTGGCAATTCCTGGATCAAGGCTGATGCACTGCTTGCCAAGCCAATCAGGTTTGAACAGCTCCTTGGGGAGATCAACAAACTTCTAAAGGGAAAATAAATGCCCGAAATCCTGAAAGTTCTTGTAGTTGATGACGAACTTGGCATCCAGAAGGGATGTCAAAGGGTCCTCACCGAATATAAATTTACCCTCCCGGATGTGGAAGATGAAATTTCTTTTGAAGTTGCAACGACCGGAAGTGGTGAGGAAGCACTTGAGATTCTTGAAAAAAATCCACAAGACATAGTTCTTCTTGATTACAAACTTCCAGGAATGACCGGCCTAGATGTACTCTCGATAATGGCCGAAAAGAAGATTGAAACGATGGCGATAATGATAACCGCCTATGCCTCGCTTGAAACTGCCGTTGTGGCGACCAAGCAGGGGGCATTCGATTTCCTCGCAAAGCCGTTTACACCAGACGAGTTGAGGAGTGTTATTAAAAAAGCCACCAAAAACCTTATCCTCCAGCGTCAGGCAAAAAAACTGGCCGAGGAGAAGAGGCAGGTCAGATTCCAGTTCATCTCGGTGGTTGCACATGAGCTTAAGGCACCACTTGCAGCGATAGAAGGCTACCTCAACATCATGAATGAAGGGCTTGTCACTGATCCTACCGCGCAGCACCAGATGGTCGAGAGGTGCCTCCTGAGGCTCACTGGAATGAGAAAAATGGTCACCGACCTTCTAGATTTCACAAGGATTGAGTCTGGCAATAAAGTCAGGGAGTTTGTTGACCTTGACCTTGTCGGGATAGCCAGGCAATCCGTAGAAACAATGTCTTCCAGTGCTTCCGCAAGAGGCATAAAGATTGAACTTGTGACACCAGAGACTGCCCGCATGACAGCCGATCGTGGTGAAATTGAAATAATCTTCAATAACCTTGTTTCAAATGCTGTCAAATACAATAGAGACAATGGAAGAGTTATCATAACAATTGCGCAAATTCCTGGTGGGTTCAGAATCTCTGTGGCTGACACCGGAATAGGCATGACTGAAGAAGAAGTGGGCAAGCTTTTTGGGGAATTTGTAAGAATAAAGAACGTCAAGACGAAAAACATCCTTGGAACAGGTCTTGGCCTTTCCATCGTCAAAAAGCTTGCACTACTCTATGGAGGAGACGTTACCGTCGAGAGCCATGTTGATGTTGGCTCCACATTCAACGTTGTCCTCATAGAAGCCCAGGGGCCACAGCAGGCTTCATAAAGGAGGTTTTTATGGAAGCTGGCTTCATTAGGGAACCAGAAATATGGAAGACGCTTGAAGAATCAGAACGCCCAAGCAGGGAAGCTGTCAAAGAAACGTTTTCAAAAGCGCTTGATCTGAAGGGATTGGACTACAAGGACATAGCCATCCTCTCATCGATTTCCGATCCAGAATTGCTTGCCGAACTTTTTAACACCGCAAAGAAGGCAAAAGAGACCATTTATGGCAAGAGGCTTGTTCTGTTTGCTCCGCTTTACATCTCCAATCTTTGCACAAATGAGTGTCTCTATTGTGCTTTTAGGGCGAAAAACACTGAACTCAAGAGACGTGTTCTGACACAAGAAGAGATAGCCCATGAGACAAGGCAGCTCATTGACCAGGGGCACAAGAGGATACTCCTTGTTGCTGGTGAATCGTATCCCAAACAGGGTTTCAAGTATGTACTTGATTCAATAGCGACCATTTATGCCCAAAAATCTGGAAAAAGTGGCGAAATCAGAAGAGTCAATGTAAATGTTGCGCCACTCACGCTGGAAGAATTCCGCGACCTCAAGGCCGCAAAAATAGGCACATACCAACTTTTCCAGGAAACCTACAATCACGAGACATACCATGCCGTCCATCTTGCGGGCAAAAAATCGGACTATGACTGGCGTGTCACCGCAATGGACAGGGCCATGGAAGCTGGGATTGATGATGTTGGCATTGGTGTTTTGTTTGGCCTCTCGGACTGGCGGTTTGAACTTATGGCCATCCTCCAGCATATTAGGCACCTGGAGATGAAGTTCGGCGTTGGCCCTCACACGATCAGTGTGCCAAGGCTCGAGCCGGCATCAGGCTCAAACATGTCGTCGCACCCTCCAAAACCTGTTTCTGACATTGATTTCAGGAAAATTGTGGCAATCCTGAGGCTTGCTGTGCCGTACACAGGCATAATCATGTCCACAAGGGAAACTCCGAATATCAGGAGAGAAGCGTTTGCCCTTGGTGTCTCACAGATCTCCGCAGGTTCCAGAACGAACCCTGGTGGATATTGTGAGGACGAGGAGTTTGACAGCTCACAGTTCTCGCTTGGCGACCACAGGTCTCTTGACGAGGTTGTCAGGGACATTGCAATGCTTGGTTATATCCCGTCATTTTGCACCGGTTGCTACAGGCTTGGCAGAACGGGCCAGGATTTCATGGATCTTGCAAAGCCAGGCGAGATAAAGAAACATTGCGACCCGAATGCTCTTTCAACTTTCACCGAATACCTTGAAGACTATGCCTCGAATGAAACCAGGGAAGTTGGCGAGAAACTTGTTAAAGAAACGCTTGAGGGCATGGGTGAGAGGGAAAAAATCGTTTCCCAGTCTCTTATTGAAAAGGTAAAAACTGGCAAGAGGGACTGTTATATCTAAACTCTTTGTGTAGAATATGTCCCAAGGAGGTGGCAATGAACAAGAGAATGGTGTTTGGGATACAGGTCACCAACAGGGCGAAAAATGCAGGCCAGGTTCAAAAAATATTGACCGATTACGGGTGCAACATTCGCACGAGGATTGGCCTTCATGAGGTTGATGATAAAGTATGTTCACCATCCGGACTCATCCTTCTTGAACTCTATGGCAAGGAGCAGGACATCCTGAAAATGGAAGAAACCCTGAAAGCCATCGATGGAGTTATTGTCCAGAAAATGGTTTTTGAGTGCTGACAGGGGCAATAGCCATATCAGGACGACCTGACCTGTACAAAAGAAATTTTTAAGGAGTTTGATGGTGCTTACTTCACCCAGAGGAATACGCCTCGGGATCGGCATTTTTGGCAGGAGAAATGTTGGAAAATCCTCACTGCTAAACGCCATAACCAGACAATCTGTCTCGATTGTTTCAAGCCAGGCTGGAACGACAACAGACCCGGTTGAAAAACCAATGGAGTTGCTACCGCTTGGGCCAGTCCTTTTCATTGACACTGCCGGCATCGATGATGAAGGTGCGCTTGGCGAGCTCAGGATAAGAAAGACCAGGACCATTCTGGACAGGGTAGACCTTGGCATCATAGTTTTTGACGGCGAATCGTTTGGTGGTTTTGAGATTGGGCTTTTTGAGGAGCTGAAATCCAGAAATGTGCCTGCCATATTTGTTTTCAACAAAACCGATCAAGGAGAGCCGTCACAAACTGCAATTGAATTTGCCAAAGCAAACAGCACCAAACTCATTCTGACCTCCGCCACTTCAGGACGTGGGGTCCCGGAGCTCAGGCAGGCAATTCTGGACAGTGCGCCAGACGATTTTGTCAACAATCCGTCAATTGCAGGCGACCTTGTTGGGCCGGGTGGGGTTGCAGTCCTTGTTGTTCCAATAGACAAGGAAGCGCCAAAAGGCAGGATCATACTGCCACAGGTACAGACAATCAGGGACCTTCTGGACCACAATGCTGTGGCCGTTGTGGCAAAAGAGGGCGAATTGAAGCAAACTCTGGAAAGGTTTACGACAAAACCTGACATTGTGATAACCGACTCGCAGGCTTTTCTCAAAGTGACTGCCGACACGCCAGATGACGTCCCTATGACAAGCTTTTCAATACTTTTTTCCAGGCACAAAGGTGATCTTTTGACCCAGGTACAGGGTGCGCTTGCCGTAGACAGGCTGAAAGGCGGAGACAGGGTGCTCATCGCCGAGGCGTGCTCGCACCACCCGATAGATGAGGACATAGGCACTGTCAAAATCCCCAAATGGCTCACAAAATATGTTGGGGCAAATCTGGAATTCAAAAACACCCAGGGCCATGATTTTCCGGAAGACCTTTCCCCCTATAAACTTGTAATACTTTGTGGTGGATGCATGTTTGGCAGAAGGGAGACCCTGAACCGCATCCTTCATTGCAAGAGGCAGAATGTTCCGGTCACGAACTATGGCCTGACAATAGCCTTCAGCCTCGGCATCTTTGAGAGGGCGCTAAGGCCTTTCCCATCGGCGCACCAGATGTATACTGAATATCTGGAGAACAAAAGCAGATAAATGGCAAGAATTGCCCGCAACATTGGTTTTGAAGACATCCTTTCGTGGCTTCTTGAGGAGGATCCAAAAAAGCTGGAAGAGCTTTGGGCAGAGGCCGACAGGACAAGGCATGAGTGCGTCGGTGACGATGTCCACCTCCGTGGGCTCATAGAGATAACAAACATCTGCTCGAGGGAATGCGCATACTGCGGCATCAGAGCGCCAAACAGCAACGTTGTCAGATACAAGATGTCGGCATTCGAGATTGTCGAGTGCGCCAGGATGGCCAAAAAGTTTGGCTACGGGACGGTTGTTTTGCAAGGTGGAGAGGACATATCAATCTCCCCGGACTGGATTGCCCTTGTCGTCAGGGAAATAAAAAATGAGACGAACCTGGCGGTGACACTCAGCCTTGGCGAGAGGTCAGAAAACGAACTGAAATTGTGGAAAGAAGCAGGTGCCGACAGGTATTTGCTGAGATTCGAGACCTCAAACGGAGAACTTTTCAGGCTCATCCATCCTTCGCTCCCGTGGAAGATCTCCGACAGGATCGAACAGCTAAAAACATTGGCCAGGCTGGGTTATGAGGTTGGCAGTGGCGTCATGGTGGGCATCCCCGGGCAGGACTACGAGACACTCGCAAATGATATCATGATATTCAAGGAGCTTGATCTGGACATGATCGGAGTCGGCCCCTACATCCCCCACCCGTGCACGCCGCTTGGCAACGGGTCTCTAAAGCCTGTCCCAAAAGGTGCACAGGTGCCAAGTGACGAATTGATGACGCTAAAAACTGTGGCACTCACAAGGCTGGTCTGCCCGTATTCAAACATCCCGTCGACAACGGCGCTTGCCACTATCGACAAAGAATCTGGCAGGGAGCTTGGACTGATGAGGGGCGCAAACATTGTAATGCCCAACCTGACACCGCCAAAATACAGGGTGCTGTACGAGATTTACCCTGACAAGGCCTGTGCCAACGAGACCGCAGAGCAGTGCAGTCTTTGCCTGGAACAGCGAATTGAGTCTATTGGCCGCCGTATCGGCTCAGGGCCTGGCGGGAGGAGAAGAATCTGATTTTGTATTATTGAGAATTATTTACGAACATTTAGCTTCAGCTAGGTTATTTTTATCAATCGAGACCTTCAAGCATTCATTAATTATTGTTGTTTTCTTGTTCTACTAAACACTTTTTATTTATGGATACATATTTTCTAGCGCATCATATCCCAATCAACTGCAGCAATATATCTGTTTTTCCAAATCTGATCCCATCCCAAATTGTAAATATGTTTTCAGTTTTTTTATCATTTTGCTAATCTAGCAGTTACCTTTTTAAAATACCTATTAGATATATATTTTATTATTGATGCAATAAAACTTCTTGCCCGCTTGGAGCGTTACCCATCTGTTATTGAAGTGCTGTTTTAGAGTGTTGGAAATTCCGTAACAAATCGTAGCATATTAATAGCTAAATTATGTGTAATGGGATTGAATCAATTTATCGATTGTAAGCGCAATTTATTTTTCCCACACAGTCACAACAATGGCCTTCTGATGGTCAAGAGCAACAGGAGTCCCATCAAAAAGAGGCCTTGGGTCTTTATCAAAATCTGAAAGAGTAGAGTTTTTTGTATTTAACAACCCA
>JAGOOK010000058.1 GCA_017992555.1 Caldisericia bacterium
GGAGCTTGTCTCCTTTCTTTATTTTTCCTTCTTTTACTGCCATGTCTATGGTTATCGGGATTGTTGCTGCAGAGGTGTTGCCAGTCTTGTCCAGGGTCACAAGGACTTTTTCCATCGGTATCCCAAGCTTCTGGGAAGCTGACTCGATGATCCTTATATTTGCTTGGTGTGGCACAAACCAGTTGATATCTGAAACTGTCATTCCAGCCTTTTCCAAAACTTCTTTGCAGCTCTTTGCCATTGCCCTTACGGCAAACTTGAAAACTTCGGGCCCATTCATATGAACATAATGCAATCTTTTATCAACGGTTTCATGGGAGGCTGGCAGTGCCGAACCTCCAGCAGGAAGGGTGAGGTTGTGCCCACCAGAACCATCGGCCCCAAGGACCGAGTGCACAATGCCATTTCTTTCAGTTTCACCAACAATAACTGCTCCAGCGCCATCACCAAAAAGAACGCATGTTGACCTGTCAGTCCAGTCCAGAATTCTTGTGAGCGACTCTGCTCCAATAACAAGGATTCTCTTGTGGATTCCAGACTTGATAAATGAGTTTGCAAGAGTCAAAGCATAAACAAAACCGGTGCAACCAGCTGCGATGTCAAATGCAGGTGGACCAACAATGCCCAATTTGGAAGCAACAATGCAAGCAGTTGACGGAAACAGCATGTCAGGCGTTGCTGTGGCAACGATAAACATGTCTATGTCCTTTGCCTCAAGACCTGCATTTTCAAGAGCCCTCTGGGCAGCAATTACGGAAATGTCCGATGTTGCCTGTCCCTCGGCCACAACATGGCGGTTTCTTATTCCAGACCTGGATACTATCCATTCATCGGTAGTGTCAACAATTTTTTCCATGTCAAAATTTGTCAGTACCTTCTCGGGCAAGTAGGTCCCTATGCCCAAGATTCCGGTGTTTATCATTTCTCCACCTTTCGAAGTGCGGCCAGAAGCCTCCCTGAAACAGCGACTTCATCACCAACATAGGCTGTTGCATTGCACTTGAAAACACCCATCTTGACATTCTCAACCACAATCTCGAGCCTCAAAAGATCACCAGGAACAACCTGTTTTTTGAACCTCAGGTTTTCAATACCGGCAAAAAAGGCCAACGCACCCTCGTATTCGGGGAGAGAAAGCCCACAAACAGCGCCGACCTGGGCCAGGGCCTCAACAATCAATACGCCAGGCATTACGGGATAGCCAGGGAAATGCCCCTGAAAATGGGACTCGGTTCCAGTTACCGCCTTGACTCCTACAGCTTTTACGCCAGGCTCAAGCTCAAGTATCTTGTCCACAAAAAGGAACGGATAGCGGTGCGGCAGAATTTTCTGAATTTCACTTTGATTAAGCTCCACTTTGCCTCCTGTTAGCAAACATAAGCAGAAGCGACGCCAAAAACGCCGCAAAAAGAAAATAGCTTGCGACGGCTGTTGTTTTTACGACTTTCTGCTTGTTTTGTCTGTCACGCCATGCATCAATAACGCTCTGCGTGAACAATCCGGGCACCCTGTGAACCTTAAGCAAATTTTTTAAGTCGCTCATCATATTGTTACTGTCTTTGATTCACGTTTGCCCTGGCTGGTTACATTAAAAAAATCCCCCACCCATAAGGGCGGGGGATTAAATTCAGTCCTGAAACTATCTTTTTATGGGTTCTTGGGGCATTTTGGTGGTGTATAATCTATTGTTACCTTTTTTTCATTTGCATCGTACTGGACGCTTGCACCAAGGGTCTCGCTTATGAAGCGGAACGGAACAAGGGTTCTACCAGCTTTGGTTACAGTCGGGACAACCCTTTTGTCTTTATCATCTATCGCTATTGGGGTCCCATTCACAACAGCAGTCGGTTTATTAACCCAAAGCTCTATTTTATTAAGGCAATTACTAACAGTAATCTTCTTTTGATTGCCATCCCAATCTACTTGGCAGTCAAGCGCCTCACTGACGGCTCTTATGGGGATCATTGTTCTGTCAAACTTTATTTCTGGCGGTTGGTCAAGTGTCATCTGCTGGTTGTTTCTCATCATATAGCCCCTGCCAATCCAGAGTTCTATATTAACATTTGTGTCCTTGAGGGTTGCCCAGATGCTTCCGGAGAGTGTGTCGCCTGTTGGGGTTATGATTGTGTATTCAATCTGGTTCTTCCCGCCTGGTTTAAGGGTTATTGAAACATGAATGCAGCCATTGCCATCTGCAACGTACTGGGTTCCAGCTATGATGACCAGCGTTTGCGGCTGGAAGCCACACCAGTCAAATTCCCAAGGATTTTGCTCTATTACCCAAGGATTATCAAACGAACCGTCGCCCGGCACAGGCACTCCACCGGCTGGTGGAAGAGGCTGCGGGAAGGTTGGTGGATGGACGGCCTTTGGTTGGCAGAAGGTCTCATTTGAGGCTTCCGATATGTTGCCAAACTGGTCAATCGTCCTGACGATGTAGTAGTATGTCTTTCCGTTTGTCAGGCCAGTGTCGGTATACTGCGTCAGGGAAACCGGGAAATCATGTATCGGAGACTTGTTTTTTTGCGCCTGGCCTGGTTCATCGGCCCTGTAGACATAATAGGAGATGACTTTTCCTGGCGGTGCAAAAGCGGGCGTCCACTGGAGCTTGATGGCCCTGTCGCCAGGCACACAGTTAAGGTTATATGGCTTCGAGGGCGGTTCTTTTGACCCACCAATGAAGCAGGGTGAACCATTGCTCTGGTACATCCACTTGATGGTTATTTCGTAGTGGTTCGGATCAACTGGGTCCTGCCAGATGCCCTCTATCTTGATCTTGGCATAATTTTGCTCGTTGATGGTCTTGAAAGCATAGGTTGCGCCAACTTCGATGTTCTGGCAGTTTTCCTTCACGCTTGAAACAGCTGGATAACCCTCTGCAGGAACACACTCTGCATCAGCAAAATCAACAGCATTTCTTATATATCTACCACACATTCTGGGGGCGCCAAAACCGCAGTCCACAACGAGATCAGCGAGTGTCGGATCAATTGTTTTGTTGCCAAGCGAGAAGTCAAAACCGTCACCGATCTTGCAGTCAAGCTTCACAACACCCGATCCGATGTTGGCCGGCAAATCACCTGAAGTCGCAAGGCCAATGCCAGAGTTGGTGTCGGAGTAATTGCAGTAATAAAGGTAGAAAACAAGGCCATTCTTCAGGACACCAGGAGAGGCAACTCTCTGTGCATCAAAATCACCTATCTTGCCGACATCAAGGGAAACACCCTTCTTTTCAAAGCTTATCCCGTTGACTGAAGCCGCGATTCCAATCTGGCTGGTTTTCTCGTCCCTCATTGAGGTGTCATACCACATGTAATAATAGACACCATCAAAGACCACACTTGGCGCCCTCACAGTGAAGTTGTCAAAATCAGTTATCTTGTCGCCAAGGTCAAGGACTGCTCCACCGGTTTTTTCACCAATGTTCTTGGTCCAGGTCGAGCCATCATACGATGTGGCATAGCCGATCCTCCACCTTGAATCGATTTTGGACTGGCCCTCATACCACATCTTGAAGATGTTGTTAACCCTTACAACCGAGCACTTTCCGACCTGGAAACCATCGAAAGCCAGCTCGTTTGTGGGCATGAGTATCTGGCCCTTCTTGTTCCAGTAATTTCCGGTATTGCTCTCGGCAAGGCCAAGAGTCATTTTGCCTTTGGTGTCAACGGCAACGTAATACATCCTGAGTTTGCCATTATCATTGATGACCCATGGGGACTGGACGGAGAATCCATCATACTCATTACTGGCGCCAGTCCCAAGGACTGCTCCTGGGGCCTCAATTCCACCGGCAGTGCCATCCACCCTGGTCCATTTCTTGCCATCGGGCGAGATTGCGTAGCCTATTCTCCCCTGCCTGCCAGAGCCACCCATCCAGTTGATCCAGCCTGTATACCACATATGGTATCTGCCTTCCCAGTAGATGATGCATGGGTCGGTCACAGCGGAGGAGTCGAAGTATTTTGATTCGCCAGGCTTTGCCTTCCTGGCAAGAAGGACTGGATTGTCCTTGTATTTTGCGAAAGACGGTATGGTTATGCTGTCTGACGTGGCCGAAAAAACGACCGGGGCAGCAAGCACAAAAACAAGAAGCGCACAAAGCGTTCTTTTCATGGCTTTCTCCTTTCAAAAAAAGGTACGCGCTGACCACCATTTTGGTTCATCCCCAAATTGAT
>JAGOOK010000022.1 GCA_017992555.1 Caldisericia bacterium
TGAGCCAGGATCAAACTCTTCGAGCAACTTATGTGCTGACATCGAAGATGTCTTTAACACACCAATTATTTATCGAATTGAAGGGTTCCATCACTATCTAGTTTTCAAACTGCCGCTCGCAAAAGGCTTCGGGGTTTCCCCTTTTTCGCCGCTTGCTCGTATCAGGTTAGCAGATTCAGGTCGCTCTGTCAAGAGGCACATCACCGCCAACGAGTTTTTAAGTCTACTGAAAACGGGAAGGATGTCAACAAGGTATATTAAACGGTCATAAAATGGCAAATAATATTGCACCAGACTTACATTTTTGGAATACAATCCTCTGTCTATTGGTTAAGGGTAAAAAGGACATGTATTTCATCAAATCGCAAAAATATTGCTCAATTCAATGTTTTTATCTTTGGTTGCACTTAACTGTATAAATGTTATATTGATATTGCAAAATATTCGCAATATATGAAGAGGTAGATAAAATGGAGATCGAAACTAGCTTGCCAAGGCCACTGACAAGCTTCAGGCCAGGTGATGAAATAGAGATATCAAGCATCCCGGGATGCAGCATGCGCAAGAGGCTCGCAGATCTTGGCATCACAGCAGGTGCTTGCATCAAGGTCCTAAGGTCTGATTTCTCTGGTCCCGTACTTATATTGGTAAAATGTGTCAGGCTGGCGATAGGAAGAGGTATGGCCTCAAAGATCATCTGCCAGAAAACCTCCAGATGTCTGCTTCAGCAACAAAAAGATGAAAACTGCCCCGTTTGAGATACAAAACATTTCACTATATAATAAACATGCATCTTTTAACTGCTCCTCGCATGCAAATATCTTGCTACCATGCTCAACAAGAGTACCTTTCTTTTGGTGACAAACACAATGGCAAAACAAGAACAATCAAAAAGTAAAATGGAATTCAGACTCTCCGGTCTCTCCTGCCCGGACTGCGCAAAAGGTCTTGAAAAAGCTGTTTCCAGGATAGATGGCGTCGACTCATGCAGGCTTGTTTTCTCAGCATCAAAAATAATCGTTGAGGGAACTGCATCCCGCGAAGTGGTTGCAAAAACCATCAAAGACATGGGTTACGAAATAGTGGAAGAAGATAAAACCACAAACATTCCCAAGAAAAACAAAAAATACAGAGGCTTTATCGGTTTCATCCAGTTCCTTCTTGGGGACCGCGATACAATATTGGCACTGATTGGATTTGTCCTCGTCTTTCCAGGACTTATCTTTGATGAGTTGTTTCCTTTCCTGGGCATTAGCACCCCTATTTTTGAATACATGGCCATAGCAGCTTTGATCGTTGCGGGCTACCCGGTGGTTATCTCTGCATTCAAAAATCTCTTTATAAACCACGAAATAACAATGAACCTGCTGATGGTTATCGCGGGTGTTGGCGGCATTGTGATCGGCGCATACACCGAAGCCGGGCTGGTAATGGTCCTCTTCATGATTGGCGAGGCGCTGGAAGGCTACACCATGGAGCAGTCGAGGGATGCGATCAGAAAACTGATGGAAGTCGCACCAAACGACGCTCTCGTATTGAGGCCATGTGTTGATTGTGAAGAGCACATAGGGAAAGACGACTATATTGGCGGCCCATGCCCGTTCTGTGCTCCAGAAGAAAAAAGGGTGCCAGTTGAAGAGCTTGCTGTTGGTGACAGGATTATAGTAAAGCCTGGCGAGAAGATCCCGATGGATGGCATCGTTGTATCAGGAAGCTCGTCAGTTGACCAAGCACCGATAACAGGTGAAAGCATACCGGTTTACAAGTGCGAGGAAGACCGTGTATTTGCAGGAAGCATCAATGGCGAGGGTGCCTTGACGATCGAAGTCACAAACATCTCGTCTGACAACACAATCAGCAGAATGATCAGACTTGTTGAGGAAGCTCAGGAGAGAAAGGCGCCCGCCGAGAGGTTTGTAGACAGGTTTGCAAAATACTACACTCCGGTTGTCATCGTGCTGGCAATACTCGTTGCTTCTGTGCCACCAATATTTTTCGGTGCGCCATTCCTTAATCTGGCCAACGGCACCCAGGGCTGGCTCTACAGGGCGCTTGAACTGCTAGTTGTTGCCTGCCCGTGCTCGCTGGTCATAAGTGTTCCAGTAACAATTGTCAGCGCGATAAGCAACGCCGCCCGAAACGGTGTTTTGATAAAAGGCGGAGCCTACCTGGAAGAGCTCTCCAGAGCAAAAACCATTGCTTTCGACAAAACTGGAACGCTCACCGAGGGCAAGCCAAGAGTCGTAAAAGTAAAATCTGAAAACTGCCTTAGCTGTGAGGGCGGCGACTGCAAACATTGCAACGATTTGCTTGCGATCGCATCATCGGTTGAAAGCCGAAGTGAACACCCCCTGGCACAGGCAATCCTGGAAGAAGCTAAGACAAGAGGTATCCATGCCCATTACAAGCCCGCAGAAAACGTAACGGCCCTGAGCGGAAAGGGTGTCAGTGGGAAGGTCAACGGCGACAACGTTTTTGTAGGTAGCCATTCATTTTTTGACAGCAATGTCCCCCATGATCCTCTGACTTGCGAAGAGATCAATCTGGCAACAGTCCAGGGCTACACCCCGCTACTTGTTAGCATTGAAGGAAAATATTCTGGATTTATAACTGTCGCAGACACGGTTCGTGATACCAGCAAGGTGGCAGTCGACAGATTAAAAAAGATGGGCATCGAAAATCTCGTCATGCTCACTGGCGATGCAAAGGCAACAGCAAAACTGATCGCAGACCAGGTGGGAATAAAAAACGTCTATTCCGAGCTCCTCCCGGAGAAAAAACTTGATGCAATAAAAGATCTGATGGGCTCAGAAAAACATGTCACCATGGTTGGTGATGGAATAAATGACGCTCCTGCGCTTGCAGAATCATCAGTCGGCATCGCAATGGGAAGCACAGGAACAGGGCAGGCGATGGAAACAGCCGATGTTGTGCTCATGAGCGGTGATTTGAGCAAACTCCCGTTTGCTCTCCGCATTTCCAGGTACGCCATGAGGACCATCTACCAGAACATAGCCTTTTCGCTTGCAGTAAAGGCAAGCTTCTTTGTTGTTGTACTGCTCGGTTTTGGAACCATGTGGCTTGCCGTGCTGGCTGATGTTGGGGTAACATTCCTTGTTTCCCTCAATGGCATGCGGCTCCTCAGGTTTAAGGATAGATAAGGAAAAAAGGGTTTGACAAACAACCTGACAATTGCGCTGGCTGGAAACCCGAACACCGGTAAAACATCTGTTTTCAACACATTGACAGGCTCAACTCAGGCAGTTGGCAATTGGCCGGGTGTTACCGTCGAAAAAAAGATCGGCAAGATGCTCGTAGATGGTATCCAGGCTGAAATCATCGACTTACCAGGAACATACTCGTTATCTGCATTTACAGAGGACGAAATTGTTGCAAGGGACTTTCTGGTCAAAAATACCCCCGATGTCGCAATCAACGTTGTCGATTCAACAGCGCTTGAGCATAGCCTGTTCCTGACCCTCCAGCTCATAGAGCTTGAAGTACCACTCGTTATAGCACTTAACATGCAGGACGAAGCGCAGAAAAAGGGCATAAAGATTGACTCTGTAAAGTTGTCCAGAATACTTGGCGTGCCTGTTGTGGAGACAGTAGGTTCCACTGGGCGCGGCATGGTAGACCTAAAAAAGGCTGCAATCCAGGTTGGCAAGTCAAAACAAAAAAGCCACTACAAGGTTGATTTCGGGGCAGACATAGAGTCCTCGGCCAGGAAAATAGAGTGCGCCATAAGCTCGGAGGAAGTGGCAAAAACAAGCTATAAAACACACTTCTTCGCCCACAAACTACTGGAGAAAGACCCACAGGTAGAGCGTGAACTGGATTCCATAGCACACAGCGAAAAAGTCCACGAGATTGTGGACTTGGAGATAAAGAAACTCACAAAAATATATGGCGACAGCATTGAAACACTTGTCGCCGACAGAAGGTATGCTGCAGCAAACGGGCTTGCAAAAATGGTCACCATCTCTTCGCCCCAGGGGAAGGCAGAAATCACTGACGTAATTGATTCTGTCCTGATCAACAGATTCTTTGGCATTATCTTTTTTCTTCTGATTCTGTGGGGTGTTTTCCAACTGACTTTCCTTTTGGGAAACCCAATCGGAGAGTTGATTGGCACTGGTCTGGACAAGCTGGGGGCATGGATACAGCAGACCCTGCAGGCTGTGCCATGGCTTGGAGGCATACTCCACGATGCGATAATAAATGGCGTCGGAGGAGTACTTGCCCTCTTCCCCAATATCTTCATCCTGTTTGTCTTTTTGAGTGCGCTTGAAGATTCCGGCTACATGGCAAGGATAGCCTTCGTAATGGATGGACTTATGTCGCGAATAGGACTCTCCGGAAAAGCATTTGTGCCATTTGTGATAGGATTTGGCTGTTCAGTGCCGGCAGTCATGGCAACAAGAACACTGGAGAGCAAAAGAGACAGGATAATAACAATCCTGTCAGCGCCGCTCGTGACCTGTTCCGCAAGGATGGAGGTGCTTGTTTTTGTTGCCGGTGCATTTTTTGGCGCAAGCGCAGGCAATTTCGTCTGGGCAGTAGTTGCCCTCAGCCTGGCACTGTCTGTCGGAACAGCAAAACTCTTTGGTTTGGTGCTGTTCAAAAACCAGCCGCCAACGCCACTCCTCATTGAGTTGCCTCCATATAGGGTGCCGACCATAAGGAGCGTCCTGATCCACACCTGGGACAGGGCAAAACATTTCATCAAAAAAGCTGGCGGGGTTATTCTCATTGGATCGCTGGTTTTCTGGGTTGCATCAAGCATTCCCTGGGGTGTCAGGCTTGAGGACACCATAATAGGCCAGATTGGCCACTTCATTTCATCTGTTTTTGCACCGCTTGGCCTCGACTGGCGCGCATCTGTTGCGCTTCTTTTCGGGATTGTGGCAAAAGAGGTTGTTATAGCAGTGTTTGGACAACTTGGTGATGGGAGCCATGATAATATAAGCAAGTGGTACTCTGCATCGTCAGCACTCGGGCTTATGGTGTTTCTTAACCTTTACACGCCATGCCTTGCAACCATAGCGGCAACAAAGGCGGAGGCAGGATGGAAATGGGCAACCTTCCAGATTGCATACAGTCTTGCACTGGCATGGATCATGGCATTTCTGGTAGTTAAGGTTTCAGTATTGTTTTTGTAATTTAGCGACCAATGGTGCTGATATGGATCTTGTCAAAATAATTCAGGTCCTCGCTGTCCGACCAAAGGAAAATTCCTTTTTTGAAATCTACAAGCCAATTATTGCTTGTTTTACCCGAAATAGCCTCAAATTCTATTCGATCTGATACACAATAACCCCAAATTGTATATTCTTCGAGGATAGGACGGTTCTTTCTTTTATAGTCAACCCATAGCAGGAAATCCCCGTCAATCATAAGATTATCTTTCGGGGTTTCTGACGAGGAAAGCTTAATTGGTGTAATCGGGTTGCTAGAGGTATCCACCAGATAAATATAGGATGCGCTTTTCCGGTCAGGCGGTGATTCGTAGGCTGCCCTATAAACAACGCAATTTCCTGAAATCTTTGGGGCATAGGTACAATATCTGGATATATCAATTGTAAATACCCGGTCCTCAGAAATTCTATATCCATATATATCAGAATCCCATGAACCCTTCCTGTGGTCCTCCCAAACAAGGATGTCTCCCTTCAGATCAAGGTTTTTTTGGGCACCTACTTCTGTGCAAACACTTTTTTGCTCAAGCGTCTCTAGGTTGAATGAGAAGATGTCACTCCCATTCTTTTTATTGACTGTTGC
Organism: Caldisericia bacterium; assembly: GCA_017992555.1. Taxonomy (GTDB): domain Bacteria; phylum Caldisericota; class Caldisericia; order JAAYUI01; family JAAYUI01; genus JAAYUI01. Next base: position 5,782 of record JAGOOK010000022.1, read on the forward strand.
GGAATAAAAAACCATTCTGCCATCGCTGGTATACTCTATTGGATGGGTATACGGTACAGTTTGAGAAATCTGTATCTCACTCTCTTTTTCAATATTGTACGCCCATAGCTCATGGGAAACCATGTTGTCTTTTGAAACAAACTTCCTGTATAAAAAATAGTCTCCTGAAAGGGTATACGATACATTTCTGATCCTTAGGGAGTCGCGTACAATATATTTTTTATTTTTTGTTGTCCTATTCATAAAAACAACACGGTCAGGGTCCGAACGCGACGACTCAAACCAGGCTATATATTTTTCACCCGCCATTACTTCATACTCGAGTTTATCGCTAGTATTGGTGATATTCTCCAGCTTGCCTGCATCAAGATTGAAACAGTAGACATCTCGTTTTATGAGTTTGCAATTATCTTTTGTAGGCACAAAATACAACTCTTTGCCATCAAATGATGAACTAATGATCATACTTTTGCACAAATCTTCAATCACAGACTCATTTTTTATGTATTTGCTTGTGACAGCCCCAAAGGAAGAGCAAGGCACGATTACTGACAGCAAGAACGCCAAGATACGCCCCATAACAATTACCTCCTTGGAGTATTTTTACACTGTCAGAAACTAAAAACAATCCCTCCGCAAAAGAAAAATGTGAATTATATATTTATTGCTTACAAATTATCGCTTTACACCAAGTAAGAAATACATTCTGTCATCATCAATAATTTTTGCCACATCAAGTGAATTTATCCTCATAACATCGGCAAGCTCGGTGCCTTTTGGCAGGTAATCCCCACCGATTTCAGGGCCAGCACCAGCATGTATGTGGTTTATTTCGTCGCGTGACTGTGAATGGCAGATGCTCAGTCTTCCACCTTTTTTCAGGAGCCTCGCAAAACTCGCAACAGCTTTCTTGCCATCGTCAAAATGTGGAAAAACTGAATAGCAGACAATGACATCAAACAGACTATCGCCAGGAACTCCCATGGCATCTGCACAGACAAATTTAAGGTTTTTGTGGGAGAATTTTCTGCTTGCCACTTCAAGCATCTTCTCTGCGATATCGTAGGCCTCCAGAGAGCCATTCTCGCCGATCTGACCTATAATATGGGGTATCATGACGCCTGTTCCAGTGCCAACGTCCATGACCCTGTCGCCAGCACAAAGACCAATCATTTCAACAATTTCATTCAGTTTTGCTTGATCGTGCTTGGCATGGTTGTCCCAGTTTTCAGCGTGGTTGTTGAAAAATTCTGCCTTGCTCATCCAGTCTGTTGCTCCTTTGGATGCAACCCAGCTTTTCTTACTATTTCAACAATAGCCGGCACAAGCACGAGCTGTATGAGAACACCCGGCCAGCCTGTTACCAACCCACCCCAGACATACGTTACTGGGCTTAGTTTATTAAAACCAAATGCAGTTACCAACACAAAAACAACAAGTCCCATAACTATTCTTCCACAAATCATTGCCAGCACGAGGCTCAAGATTGGATTCATCCTCAATTTTTCGTAGAACAAGCCAGCGAAAAACCCATATGCTGCAAGTTCAAAAGCCATAACAATGGCAACTGGGACAGGGCCAAATGGTGGCATTCCGGTCATGAGCCCTGAAAGAATTGGAGTTATGGCGCCAATCGCCAACGCATAGAATGGGCCCACAAAAAAACCCGCCAGAAGAACCGGGATATGCATTGGTAGAAACATCGAACCACCAAGGTTTGTGGCATGAAAAACATAGGGAAGTAAAATACCAAGTGCAAGGAAAAGTGCCGAAAGAGTCAATCTTTTTGTATTGTTCACTGTTGTCCTCCTACCCAAAACGGAACTTATGATAATTTTTTGCTTATTAAAAAACCAGCCATGAAAAACTCCACAAAAACTAGCTTCTACTGGTAAGATAGATATAATTAGTCCATGGTTTCCAAATTAGTTAACCTGATCAAATCCAAGGGCTTTGTTTCGCTTGCGCAAGCGGCAAGGGAGTTGGGGACAACCCAAGAGGTTTTAAAGGAAATTGTGGCCCTGCTTCTCAAAAAAAGCATATTAAAAAAAACAATCCCCGCAAAGAATTGCTCCTGCGGGGATTGTTCATCCTGTAAAAATTGCCCGATGTCAAACTTTTCAGACGGTGAATCTTTTTATGTTCTTGGCAAAAAAGACTAAAAGTTCCCCTGCGGCTGTCTGTCGAACATCATCAGTATTATTGCCCCACAACCTGCAATCGAGAATACTGCCTTGGCAAGCCACGCGATCCAGCCGATTCCAGGTATCATCCCAACCAGGAAGGTCAGCGCAAAGAACATGAACACGCCTGTTCCATAAACAATGTATGTATTGGTCTGTTTGCCAAAAGACCAGATGAATTTTCCAAGCCAGTAGCACGAAAACAACATTCCAAGATAAACAAATATTGTCACCACACCAAAGGCCGACATTCCAAGCACAAAACCGAGGAAACCAAGGAAAGCTGTCAGAACGATTATCGCCATTAGCACGACAAAAAATGACGCCAGACCAGAGAGGAATGACCAATGGAAAACTGCCTTCATTTTATTGATGGCCCTTTCTGCCCAGGGTCTCCAGAACCTTAGAAGGAAGATACCTACCAAGAAGGCAACAATCATCGAAAGAAATTGCTCCATGACTGGTGACCATGGATTTTTCTTGTCATCAGTGGTAAACGGCTTGATCTGAGCTTTCTCGGCAAGGTCTTTTGGTATTATTGGCGAAACATTCTTTGGAACAGAAACCACGAGTTCACCATTGACCTTTGCGCCTTCGGTTATTTCAATCTTTGTGCCACCAATGTTTGCCCATTCAGCACTGCCAGAAAAAACGACTCCATGCTCTCCACCAAACATTACGTCAAGGCCACGATATTGACCCTTCAGTATGGCACCGGACCCACCCATTGCTTTGAGATCACCCGAAAAAACAGAGTCTTCTTCTAGTGTATCGCACATCAGGTAACCCTGGCCCAATATTTTTGACCTGGCAATGTATATGTTGGCCGCCGCTATAAACAAAGAACCTCTTACTTCCATGTCTTCCATACGGACAGACTGGGCCATTACAAAAACATTGCCCTCAATTTTGCCTCTCAGGGTACAAATACTGGTGATCACATAGAGATCGCCCTTATGGTCAAAAGATGGCTCAAGCATGACTGTCTGGCTTATTTTTGCCAGATTGCCAGTAGTCTTCTGTGGCTCCTTCTCGACTTCAGCAAAAGCTGGCGAAGAGAACATGAATGTTGCCAACAAAATTACGATCAGGGCAGGAAGAAAACGCTTTTTCATATTACGCCTCCCTTGGTGGTTCTTTGTAAACGACAGGCTCTTCCGGTATGACAATCCATAACGCTATATAAACCAGGAAACTCAGTCCCCCAACAAATATTGCCAATATTGCCACCAGCCTGACCATGCTCACATCAACGTTCAAATAATCTGCAAGCCCCCCACAAACACCACCAAGGACTCTGCTCTTCCTTGATCTGTAGAGCCTTTTTTCCATTTTATTACTTGTTCTCCTTATCATCCGTCGGACCTGAAATCTGGTCCGGTTTCTTAATAAAAACCTGGAAGATAATTACAACACCAACCAATATGATCACTGCTGGCACAAAATATGTGATAAACGGCGAGCCTGAAAATTCCGTGCCTAAAAATACGGAACCCGTTATGAGGCACGCTGCTGCCGGGACAAGAACTCCATAATTGCGCACATTTGTCAGCCAGAGACCGATAAATGCAAGGCCAGGTATTATTATGAAGAACGGCCAGAGATTGCCAAGGTTGAATTCTGGGCCAAACATCTGTGTTTGCGTGATAAAAAACAACTTTCCAATTCCAATAAGAATAATGGCAGGGAAAATTACGCCTTTGTCTTTGTCAATCTTGAACAGGAGCGAGCAACCAATCAGCACCAATATCAATGGCCAGATTTGGCCCCAGTCAAAACGCCAGCCAGTCACCTGGGCAGCAAACAGGATTATCCCCGCAAGAATAAGGATACCACCAATTATAAAGGCATTTCTTTTTTCCATTTGGCACCTTCCCTCAGTTGTTAATTACATTTCTCATTTTAAAGAGACGAAAAACCATGGTTACTATCATTCCAAACGTCATAAGAATAATCGTAAAATCTCCAGTATATGAAACGAAATCGACAGACAGCATTTTTCTTAAGAGATAGAACGGATCAAAACCGGAAATCCATGTGAAAAAAGATATTGTTACGGCTATGAGGGGAATTGTAACCATCAGCACCCAAAGCCACATGGTTCTTTGCCTTTTTTTTGCCGATTTGTGCGCATCATAAAGGGAGAGCGCCTTTAGTGCGAGTCCATCGGGTGTTGCGACCCTGCTTCCTTCCCTGGCACACTCATCAAGCAATTGATCAAACGATTTCATATCCGTCCTCCGTTGGGGCCGAAACCCCATTTTTTTTGAAAAGTTCTTTTAATATCTCTTTGCCCTGATGAATCCTGTTTCGGACAGTCGTGACGGGAACACCGGTTGTATCGGCTATTTCCTCATATGAAAGGTCCTGCAGGTATTTTAGGACAATAAAGGTCCTGTAATTGATTGGAAGCTGTGAGATAGCACGTTTGATAGCATCTGTGTTTTCACACCTCATAGTCGTGTCTTCGGGTAATATTGAAGCGTCCATGGGCTCAAAACCAATTTGTTCTGATTCGGCTTCGATTGATGAGGCAGGGTGCCTGTCTCTCCTATGGTTTTTGACGAGATTGATGGCCACTGTTGTGACCCATGTTTTAAATGAACAATTTTTCTTAAAAGATTTGAATGCGAGATAGGCCTTTAAAAAGGCTTTTGCAGTGATATCTTCGGCATCATCACGATTTCCGACCATACCGAGGACAAAAGAGTACAGATAGCCCTGGTGTTCGTCCACCAGGGCCGAAAATAACGCCCTATCAGATTCTTCTGCCGTCAAGCAGTCCTCTCTGGTCTCAAGCTTTGCCCGGTTCCCTTGGCAAATAGCCAAATCGCCACAGTCAGCGTTTCGCCTTCTATTTGAAACTCCCTTTGCAACAATGGGTCCTTGTCCAGGGCAAAGGATATCGATTGAGAGAGTGTCTCCTTCGATACGTAGTCTTTTAGGGAATGAACTGCTTCGCATATTGCATTAGACCCTGTGACCGCCGTTTTGATTTTGTCATCAATAGCAAGTCCGGCTTCCTTGCGCATACCCTGTATTGCGTGGATCACTTCCCTTGCAAGGCCCTCCTTTTCAAGCTCCGGGGTGAGGGTTGTTGTGAGCATGACCTCTATCTGCCCATCAGAGTCAACAAACGTACCCTCCTGGCTGTTTCTTTCAATCAAAAGGTCATCTTTTGACAACTCTTCGTTGGCGCCATCAACACTTAACAAAATTTTTCCATTCGACTCAAGCTTCGAGATGATGGCATGGCCATCTTCAGATTCTATCTTTTCCTTGACTGAGGCAAGCTTTGCACCAAACCTCTTTCCAAGCGTTTTCAGGTTTGGCTTGACTTTTATCTGGCAGTAGCTGTTCATGGAATTGCAGGTTTCAACCTTTTTTACGTTCAATTCATCAAGTATCAGCTCTGAGAATTCATTTATTGCTTCAATCTGGTATGGTTCAGTCGCCCTGATTGTTATCTTGCTAAGTGGCTGTCTGACTCTTATTTTGATGCTCTTCCTGGCCTTCAGGCCAACAGAGACGGCGTCTCTGACGAATTCCATCCTGCGTTCAAGCTCCTTGTCAATCTTCTCAGTGTCTGACTTCTGGAGGTCGCAAAGATGCACCGACATCGGCGCTGTTTCGTCATAAGGAACTACAAGTGTCTGATAAAGTCTTTCGGCAAAATATGGAGTAAACGGCGCCAAAAGTTTCGACAGGGTGACAAGCACCTCGTAAAGGGTGTGATAGGCAGAAGCTTTGTCTTGATCGGATTCGCTCTTCCAGAACCTTCTTCTTGACCTTCTGACATACCAGTTGGCAAGAGTGTCAGTGAACGCAGTTATTGCCCTTGTGGCTGATGTAATTCCAAACCTTTTCATCTCTTCATCAACATAACTGACAAGCGTGTTGAGCTCTGAAACTATCCATCTATCAAGATAGTGCCTCTCTTTTAATGGCACTTTTTGTCTGGTCGGATCAAACCCGTCGATGTTGGCATACATTGAGAAGAATGAATATATGTTCCTCAAAAGCAGTATAAACTGCCTGAAACTTTCGGTTACAGTGTTCACGCCAAGCCTCGAAGGCGTCCACGGCGGGGAAGCCGTGTAGATGGTCCACCTGAGTGCATCAGCCCCCTGGTTGTTTAGCACAAGCCACGGGTCAAGGACATTGCCCCTGGATTTGCTCATCTTCTGTCCGTTCTCGTCAACGATCAGCTCGAGGCACAAAACGTTTTTGTATGGTGTTACGCCAAAAAGTATTGTTGAAACGGCCATCAATGTGTAGAACCATCCCCTTGTCTGGTCGATGGCCTCGCAAATGTAATCGGCCGGGAAATGTGTTTCAAACATTTCCTTGTTCTCAAACGGCCAGTGCCACTGGGCATAGGGCATCGATCCACTGTCAAACCAGCAGTCAACAACCTCAGGCACTCTTTTCATTGTGCCACCACATTTTGGGCATTTGTAGGTGATAGAGTCGACATAAGGTCTGTGGAGTTCAATATTTTCCGGCGTTTCAGGCGATTTCTCCCTGAGCTCTTTTATCGATTCAATTGCCTCCTGGTGGCCGCAAGAATCACAAACCCAGATTGGAAGAGGTGTTCCCCAATACCTTTCACGGCTTATTGCCCAGTCCTTGACTTCCCTGAGCCATTCGCCAAACCTGCCCTCCTTGATGTGCTGGGGATACCAGTTAACCTGCGAGTTGTTTTCAAGGAGTTTGTCGCGGAGCTGGCTCATCTTGATATACCATGATGGCTTTGCGAAGTAGAGGAGCGGTGAGTCACATCTCCAGCAGAACGGATAAGTGTGCGTCACCTTTTCAGATTTGTACAGCAACCCCCTCTTCTTGATTTCGGTTATGATTTCCGGGTCGGCATCTTTTACAAAAATGCCTTTCCAGAGCTCGATCTGTGGTAAAAATTTCCCGGCATCGTCAATTGTGATGATTACTGGAAGGTCATTCTGCCTGGCAACTTCCATGTCATCAGCACCAAAAGCCGGGGCTATGTGGACTATGCCCGTTCCGTCCTCTGTGCCGACAAAATCGCCAGCCACAACATAGTGCGCGTTTTTGTCAGGCTTTATGAACGAGTAAAGTGGTTTGTATTTTTTGCCAACTAGTTCTTTGCCAGGGAAAGTTTTTATGATCTGGTAATCCTTCTCCAGCACTTTCTGGGCCAGAGCTTCGACAAGAATGTATTTCTCGCTGTTTTTCTCTGCCAGGACGTAAGTTGCGTCTGCTTTGACTGCAAGAGCAACATTTGCAGGCAATGTCCACGGGGTTGTTGTCCAGACAAGGAAATATGTTCCAGGCTCGTCAAGGATTTCCATTTTCACGGTTATTGATGGATCCTTGGTTTCCTGATACCCCTGGGCGACCTCGTGCGAAGACAGGGAGGTCCCACATCTCGGGCAATAAGGCACAACCTTGTGGCCCTTGTAGAGGAGCCCTTTTTTCCATGTCTGGGCAAGTATCCACCAGAGGGACTCGACATAGGTATTCGAAAGCGTCATGTACTGGTGCTCAAAATCCAGCCAGAACGCTATCCTTTCGGTTAGCTTCACCCATTCCTTCTCGTATGTGAACACCGATTCCTTGCATTTTTTGATAAATGCCTCGATGCCGTAGTCTTCAATCTCTTTCTTGTTATGCAGGCCAAGCTTTTTCTCAACCTCAAGCTCGACGGGCAGTCCATGCGTGTCCCAGCCCGCCTTGCGGTCAACAATGAAACCTTCCATGGCTTTGTATCTACAGACTGTGTCTTTATAAATCCTCGATAGGCAATGGTGAATGCCAGGCATTCCATTCGCTGTTGGGGGGCCTTCAAAGAAAACATAATGGGGCCTGCCTTCTCTCTGGCTTATCGATTTCTTGAAGATGTCATTCTTTTTCCAGAACTCCAGGGTCTCCATCTCCTCGGAGACTATGGATTTTTCACCTAACTCCTCAAACATGTTTCCTCCAGGTATTTATCTTATCCGTAAGATTATATGTTTATAAGAATTTGTCGCAAGTTAGGAGTGGTGCGGGGGCAAAAACATGCCGCTGGATATGGGTTGCAACTTGTAAGCTGGAATGTAGAATCATGTCATGCGTGACAACTTGATCAAGGTTGGGGTGGCCTTCGGAGGGCCAAGCCCAGAATATGAAATTTCGCTCAACTCAGGACAAAATGTCTGCAAGGAAATACCTGGTGACAAATATGCTGTCTATCCTGTCCATATAACAAACGAAGGATTTTTCCAGATAGCAGAGCAGCCGTCTGGAGATTCGCTGGCAGCATTTTCCCAGCCAGAAATCCCTGCCCACGAGGCTTGTCAGTACCTGAAGAATTTTGATGTCATCTTCAATACCATCCACGGCCCATATGGTGAAGACGGCAATTTCCAGGGTTTTCTTGAAGTGCTGGGAATACCATGTACCGGTTCTAACACGGCCGCATCAGCACTGGCGATCGACAAGATGAGGGCAAGGATGGTCATGAGGGAGCATGGAATACCAGTTCCTGAATCTGTTTACATGCACTCACCATTTGATAAAATCCCTTTTATGCCGGCCGTCATAAAACCAAATGCTCAAGGGTCTTCTGTCGGTGTCACAATAGCAAAATCACCTGTTGAGTTAAGCAATGCAATAGAACTGGCTTTTTCCTACGGAAATATAGTGATAGCCGAGGAATATCTGGAAGGGCAGGAAATAACGTGCTCTGTTCTTCAGAGAAAAAACTCAAAAGCCGAGGCACTGCCTGTCACTCTCATCGTCCCAAAAACCTCAGAGTTTTTTGACATCAAGGCCAAATATGAGATTGGCGCATCTGATGAAATAACACCAGCACCCATACCCGAAAACTATTTCAAGTTGGCGCAAGAACTGGCCGTCAGGTGTCATGAAGCGCTTGGATGCTCCGGAGTGACAAGGACCGACATATTTTTAATGACTGACGGGTCAATGAAAGTTATCGAGATAAACACGTTGCCGGGAATGACAAACACATCGCTGGTTCCGCAGGCCGCCAGGCATGTGGGAATCAGCTTTGGGCAACTGCTCGACATCATGATAGAGGGAGCGTTGTGAGGGAAAAAACAATAACCAGGGTAACCCTCGGCATTATTCTACCTTTTGCAATCATAGCGTATCTATCAAACATAAGCCCCGAAGATGTTTATTTGAGAGTCTGTTCAGTAGTGGATGGCAAAGAAGTTTGCTGCGACATAACACTTGTCGATCGTGGGGGTAAAAAAACCAGGATCAAAAGCGACGGCTCCGACGCGGTAAAGCTCCCTGTCGGACAATACCAGGTTTCTGTCGAATCGCCGGGATTCAAGGAGCTTTCTGCAGCAATTGATGTTGAACAAAATTCACACCAGCACATTAATTTTGGCGTCATACAACAGGGGCAGATGTTTGGCAGGCTGCTCAACGGGGCAACGCTGAAACCCATAGTTGGCCTCGAAGTCAGGATGGAGGGGAAAGAAGGCAAGTTCTTCTCAAGGTCAGACCTTGATGGTGTCTTCAGCATAACAGTCCCGCCCGGCCAGTATATGCTGCTTATTGACAACCCGATGGTAAATGGCTACAGCTCCAGTTATTTTTTCTCTACAGGGCAAAGGATTTCCGAAGAAATCTATCTTCTGCCTGCCAATCTCTCCGGAATCAAACTCGCCGATTATTACTCATACTCGCTTAGCGCCAAGCGCAAGGGCCATGTTGCAGGTTTCCCGCAAGATTTTCTGGTCAGAATAGACCGGAACAATGATGGGGCGGCAGCAATGAAGCAATCGTTTACCGCAAACGATTACGGTGGAGAGCTGACCTTTGTCTACAAAGGAAACCAGGTCTGGTGGTCTGAAGGAAATGACTACAAGGAATTTAATCCCGAAGGTGCCCAAGCCGCTATAAAGGCAATGAAAGTCAATGAGAACCTTTTTGACTTCCTAAACGAGGCAAGCACGGACAGAAGGTTTGCAAAAACCACCAACCGCGGTATCGAAAAAACCAACGGTGTCCTCTGCGACAAGACTGATGTCTCATACTCCGATTTCGACAACTGGATGGGGCACAATATTTTTGAATACACAATCTGGAGCATGAAAGAGGGCAAACTGCGTGGGATGCCAACCAGAATAGCCGGAAAAATGAGCGGAAGGGATGAACAATATCACTCCTACGATATCCAGTTTGACATCTCAGTCACCGATGTCGGAAAACAGTTCAGAATTCCCGAAATAAAAAAATAACCCTGCCGCTTGATTGTTTTTGCTTATCGGATAACCTATTCGCATATGAGGAAGCTCATTCCAATTTTGTGCTTTTTTCTGCTATCGGTAGAACCCGTATACGCCGAGATTTCAATTGCAATTGGGGAAAGAAAGGTTGAAGTGAAAGGCCTTTCCTGCATGATTGACATTCCCGTCTATGTCGAGGACGGAACGGCAATGGTCCCTGCGCAACTCCTGGCAATCGAATCCGGGCTGGAGCTGAAAAAAGACCTTGGCAGATGGAAATTTTTTGACAATCTGGGCAATCCCATCGTCACATTTTTTGACGGGTTCAAACGAATTGAATACAAAGACACCGAAAAGTTCCTGACAAGACCTGCCACATACAACTCCGGATACCTCTGGGTTCCGGCAAAGGATTGCGCAGAACTGCTTGGACTTGATCTGACCTTTGACAAGGAAACAAAAAAAATAACAATCCAGAAACCAGAAGTACATGCTTCCTGGGTAGACAGAATCACAGAAGCTGTTGGAACCAAAAATCTTGTGCTTTTGTGTTTGGGAATTGCAATATTTTTTATACTGATGTTTTTTGTCCTCACCCCAATAAGGCGGGGGTGGCGTTCTTTTAAGTAAAAGGAGGGGTGATGAGCTCTAGGAACAAAATTCTTGCCGGTTTTGCCCTTGGCGTCCTTGCTGGTCTGGTTCTTTCGGCAAAAAAAGGACAGGGATTGCCAATCTCGCACAGGTTCCAGGAACCACTCTCGCAAAAATTTGGGCTGGCTTACTCAGGGATTCTGGCAGGAAAGGTTGATAAAAAAATCAGGGAGTTTTCGAAAAAAAAGCCGGTCTTCAAAAATCCGGCCCTGAACAGACACCTCGATGAATGGATACTGCCAGGTCTTTCGCTCTACCACGTCCTCCTTGATGAAATGGTTGACCAGAAGGCAGCACTCCAGGAAACAGAAAGGGTGTTGAGGGCCATTGTCTCGCAGGACAAAAAAGTGATACTCCTCAAGAGGGCCCCGTCACCATTTACAATCCTCAGGGCTTTTGTTATATCCAAGCTCAAAAGTTCCTTCCCGAAAGGCGCATGGGACATAAAAATTATCAACTTCGAAAAAGATGTTGTTGCATTCGATATTTCAAAGTGCTTTTATCAGGAGATGCTCGACTATTTCGGTTCCCCAGAGCTGACCAAAGTCTTCTGCGCGCTGGATGAGGAGCAGGCCACCCACTTCCCAAAATCAATCACCTTCACAAGAAAAGGGACCATTGGCAAGGGTGACAAAATCTGCGATTTCAGGTACGAATACAGGCAGTAAATGGTAAAACTTTCCTTCTTTGGCGGCCAGAATGAGATTGGCGGAAACAAGATATTGCTTGAGGATGGCGACACGCGCCTTTTCCTGGACTTTGGGCAATCATTTACTGCAGAGGGCAACTTCTTCGACCAGCCCTTCCTCTCCCCGCAAAACATAGATGATCTGAGGCTTGTAGGGGCGATTCCCGATGTTGACGGCCTCTACAAAAATGCCGGCTACAAAACGATGTATGATGATGAAGGTTTTGTCGGTGTTTGTGGCACCGGCGAGCCCAAAAAAATAATGGCCGTTCTGGTTTCACACGCACACACCGACCATGCAGGTTATCTTGGCATCATCAGGAAAGATATGAAGTTTTACGGCTCCAAGATCACAAAAACCTTCCTTGGCAGAAGAAGGGATATAGCCGAAGGCTGGATGATGAAGTATGATGACGACTCATTCACAGGCCTTGACGACGGGGAAATGTTTGAGGTTGGATCTGCAAAAATAAAACACATCTCTGTTGACCACTCGATTCCAGGTGCTTCAGCCTTCATAATCGAAATGGGCGGGCTCCTGATCGGATACACAGGCGATCTCAGACTCCACGGAAGGCGAAGGGAACTGACCGAGAAATTTGTCAAAGAGGCGCAAAACGCAAAACTGGACTATCTATTTTGCGAAGGAACAAGGGTCGATGACGGCAGGACTGCCGACCCCGAATTGCAAGCCGAGGAAGCCCACTCGCTGCACTCCGAGGAGCAGGTGGCATCAAAACTCGAAACCATACTGGACAGGGCAAAGGGCATGGTCATATACGATGCATCCCCGGCCGACATGGACAGGATGGACATGGTCATAAGGATCGCGTCCCAAAAAGGCAGAAATGTGCTCATTGACGCCAAGAAGGCGTATCTTGTCCACGGTATTAACCTGCTTTCCGGGCTCTATCCAGAGCTGGAGAAATTCGACAACTGCTCACTCCTGCTGTCCAGGAAAAAAGAGAGGATGCCAAAACCCGAAACCACCTCAAAACCCAGAAAGGGTGCAGACCCGGAAAAAGAAGCTCGCAAAGACGCACTAAGGGAAGCAGATTTCAATAACCCGGACATCTACATCGAAACAAGATACAACGGGCGCATGACTTTTGAAAAAGACATCATGACAGTCTTTGAGGAGTTTCCAAACAACTGCATCCTGCCAAGGATAGTCTGGGGGCCAGCGCTCCGCGATGAAATAATAAAAAACCAGGACAACCTCCTGATCTACACAAGCATGGGGCCACTCTCCATGATGCATGCCGGAAAAGGACTAAAAGGAACTTATGTCTACGGCAAAGCGGAACCATTCAACGAAGAAATGGAAATAAGCTTCAGGAAGCTCGAAAACTGGATCGACCTGTTCGGGATGGAGCTGGACTATGCCCACACGTCCGGCCATGCAAACAGGCGCGACCTTGAATATATCGTCAACAAGATCGCCCCGAGGTGGTTGCTCCCAATCCACACATGCCACGCTGGGATATTTGACCAATTCTACAAAAGTGCCTGCCACTGGCCAAACGGCGCAAAAGTGGAGTTGACAAAAGACGGGCCAAAGCTGATCGAGTCAGAGATTTAAGTTTTGTTGGTTACATTTCGTTAACTACGTTTTAGTTTTCTCGTTGTATAGTTTTGACCATGAGAGGGAAACAAACAGTAACAGCAATCATTTGTCTCGCCGTTATTCTGATCACACCATCCTATATTGGAAACGCGAAAAAAATTGACATTTCACACATGCCTTTATCGCAGCTCAGGAAGGTAGTCATTCAAAATAATGGCCAGTTGCCACCAGAACTCATATCAAGACCCCACAAACAATTTAGGAGTGTTGGCACACAAAAAATCCTTGTCCTTCCTTTGATGTTTGAAGACCTTAAACCAGTATTATCACTGGATATCATCAGGGACATAATGCTGACTGGCAAAAATTCGATAGATAAATTTTACCAAGCCTCTTCTTATGGAAAATCCTTTGTCAGTTTTGGCAAACCGCAAGTGCCAGACTGGATGATGATGCCATCATCTCTTTTTTCATATTCTGATATAGAGGACTTATTCAAAGATGGGTTGGAAACTGCCAAGGAAAATGGCATTGATTTTACAGAGTTTGACGAGGATGAAAACGGATATCCTGATCTTGTTATTTTTTTGTGGCCTGGCGTTTCATACACATGCGGCGGCTACATGCCGGGCAACTTTTCAGTTGACCTGGACAATTACACAGCAATTAGTTGCTGCGAGGATGCAGGAGAGAGTAGATCCAGTTTTCCAGTGATAGTAATGTACCACGAGATTTTTCATGGAATGGGTGATCTTTTCGATCTCTATGATTACAACTACAAAAACGTAAATGCAGGCGGATGGGACCTGATGGGTGAGGGCGTCTACATGGGTTATTG
>JAGOOK010000023.1 GCA_017992555.1 Caldisericia bacterium
ACAGAACAAAAGACAATCCCCGGCACCCTCATAAAAGCTTTGTGAGTGACGGGGATTTCAAGCCGGTTTTGGTCCAGCCTGTTTGTTTTACCTTGCCAAACAGCCATTGTTACTGCTGTTTTGCCAGTGTCTTAAGGTTTGTTTTCGACCTGCCAGAGAATGTTACATTTTCCTCAATCCTGAAGCGGGACGTTTCAAGATTGACATCGCCCAGCAGTTTTGAACCCTCAAGAAGTTCAATGACATCCGTGCAGAAGAGGTTGCCTTCTATTGTGCCAAGGTTGGTCACGGATTTCATTTTGACATCGCCCTTGATGTGGGCAGTACGGCCGACAATAAGATGACCTTCGCCCTCAACATTACCTTCGAGTGTGCCATCTATTCTTAGAATGCCATTACAATAAATTGTGCCTGTGATCTTCAGCGTTGAGGATATATAGGACTCAGAACGGTCCCTCACCTCTGATGTTGGTTTTCCAAACATGTTTTTTTGTGACTCCTAGAACGGGAACTTCATCGGGTCTACCGATTTGTCGTTGATTCTTATTTCGTAATGGCAGTGTGGTATGTCGGAATTGCCTGTTGAACCTGTTAGCGCAATGACCTGGCCAACTTTTATGCCATCACCCTTCTTGATCAGTATTTTATCGCAATGACCATAGCGGGTAACAATGCCATCGCGGTGGAGAATATCAACACAGAGGCCGTAGCCAGAGAACCATTCAGCTCTTATTACAGTCCCAGAGGCGGTGGCATGAAGTGGTGTTCCAAGCGGGGCAACGATGTCTATCCCCTCATGAAAGGTACCAGTCCACTCTCTCCAGCCAAAGAAAGAGGTCAGTCTTCCCTGGAGCGGCCATCCAGTTGGTGTACGATCCCTTAGGTCTTTGTATTCCTGGGCATAGGCATTCATTACGGAAAGAGCCCTTGTTCTCTCATCACTTTCTTTAATGACATGTTCCGAGGTTTTCTGGAGGTTGTCGTAAGTAACAGGCAAATAAGCGGCAGGCTTCGGAACAGACTCCTGCTTGAGGCTATTTTCTGCAATCACCTGCTCGAGAGTGTTGTTTGGGGTTATAACCGCAACAGAAGCCTTCACTTCTTTGTTGAGATTTGAAAGGTAGTTAAGATACTCCTCAACGACTGCAAACTTGTTCTGGATGTTGTTGAGTCTGTTTGAGTAGTCATAAAGCATTTCCCTCTGGAGATCAACCAGTCTGCGGCTTGAGCCTTGTCGCAGTGTTTCAATATTGGCCTGCATCTGATTGTATCTAAATACCAGCTGTCCCAACATGGTTGAAGCCATTATGGCAACCACAAGGATAGTATAAAGGGCTGCAAAAGGAATCCTAATTATCCTGACTGGCGAGTCATAGTGTGGCATGAACATCATGGTGAGAGAGTTCGTTTTTGTTTTGTGCCTTAAAAGCATTTAACACCTCCGAGGGTTCTGGCGCCTGGGGCCAATAAATCGACGTTTAACAAATCAACGCCCATGGCACCTCGCTTTGGGGTTTCTATTACAAAAAACATCACTTGGGTTCTGCCTTTGCCATCATAGTTCCAAACTTTACATAAAGCTCTATTGGGTCGACAGGCTTATCTTTCAACTGGGTCTCAAAATGAAGGTGTGGCCCTGTTGAAACTCCTGTTGAACCAGTCAGACCCACAACGTGCCCCTTTGAAACAACATCACCTTTTGAAACAAGCACCTCACTCATATTTGCATATCTGGCAATATAATCTTCATCGCGATATCTAAACCCCAGATCAACACAAAGACCATACCCACCATACCATCCAGCCCTTATTATTTTGCCATCATACACGGCAAACGCTTTTTCTCCGAGCTTCGCTTCTATATCAATCCCTGTGTGGTTATTAAATGTTCCCCAAATTGGGTGGATCCTATATCCAAATGCAGGAAAATGGCTCCTGCTTGCGAAGTCATTAATGGGGTAGATTGGAAAATCTGTGGCCATCCTGACCATCTGGCGTGTCAAAAACATCATGGCTATAGACTTTGTTGTGGTGGCCTGTTTTCTGACAATACCTTCAATTTCAGCCAGTCTTTTTTCAGCGGCTATCTTGTTTGTTATTACAAAAGTTGTCACCAAAGAGCCCAACAGGACAAAAGATATTGAAATAATCAAAATTTTAAAACCAAGCCCCCTTTTTGTATTACCCTTCCCGCTCATCAGCATTTGCTCCTCCTTTTCTCCTGTTGGAGAAAACCCCCAAAAAACACCCTGTTTTGTTTTTTCCAAACCTGGAGCATCATCATTTCCCCCCGCTCACTTTTTGCTGAGCCGGGACTTCCTTTTTGAGGTATTTCTGGCTCATGTTTACGTTGCGGATATATTCATCTGGATCCGTTGGCCTATTGTCTATCGTTATTTCAAAATGGATGTGCGGGCCAGTCGAGGTTCCTGTTGAACCCACATAACCTATCAGGTCACCCCTCTTGACCATATCGCCCTCTTTTACAACAATCTCGTCGCAATGGCCATACCTGGATACAATTCCGCCTTCGTCCTTGCGATGGAGAATGTCTATGCAAAGACCATAACCACCGTACAATTTTGCTCTGGTGACAACACCATCAGCAACTGCATAAATCGGTTCACCAAGTTTGCCTTCAATGTCAATCCCTGTGTGGTTATCGAATGTTCCCCAAATTGGATGGATTCTATACCCAAAACCAGGATTGTGGTTTCTTGTTTCACCGTCTGGAACCGGATAGCAATTTGGTGTATGCGTTCTGAGCCAGTAAAGATTGTCGGTTATACGCTCTGCTTGGGCGAAAATGTGGGTTGTGCTGTCAATTCTTTGGAGTATTGTTGCTGCTTTGGCAGAAATAACTGAGCCCTGATCCGAAAGTTGAGGATTAGTGGCAAGCTCACGATATGGTTTTGAATTGAAGATCTCCTTGAGGGTCTTGTACTGTGGGGCTATTTCGTCCTTTTCCCTGATTGTTTTATCTTTGGACTCAAGCTGTTTTGTGGCCTCGAGGAGTTGGGTTGCTGACTCTGAATATATCATTTCTTCTGATTTGACATAGGCAATCTGCTCTGAAAGCAAGTAAGAAAGCCTGCCTGTACCGGTTGACATCAACATACTGAATTCATGAGCTCTGGTTGGATAAGAAACGGTGACAAAGTTGACAAGCACGCACGAAAGAACGGAGAGTATTATAGTTCCTGCATAAATACTCGCCCATTTCAAGCTAAATGAGAAAGCCCTCTCGTGGCCTGGCAACAAAATGACCGATAACCGTTTCGTTTGTTTCTGATTCACACCTAACCTCATCAATGGAATAGTAAAACACAACAAAAAATTCATTGTTTGGTAACATTTGAGGCAAACAATGAACTTCTCAAACGGGTGTTATTGTATTTGCCTCATTTTGTGTGTCAAGCGAAACATGGACTTGTAATATTGTGGAGTGTTTCAAAATGATGAATTTGGTACGTAAAGAGATTAGGGTGTGCAATAATGGGAACAGTCAGCACACGGTTATTTTCGGGATATTATAGCACACTTAGTCAATAAAACAATTGTCTAAACTGCATCAAATGCCTCTAAGTATTTTCGGTATCAATTTTATATTCTTATAGTCTTCTAACTATAAAAATCTTCAATACTACGAAAAGGTTAGGCTATTCCAATAACAAAACATTTTTTTACATTCAGAAAAACACCAATTACGATCCACTCTCGCAAAAGAAAGTTACACGCAAAAAATTCACCTTTATCTCGTGCAAATCAATACTCATCAGTTTCATGAGCAAAAAAGCTAAGCTCATGCGCAATAACAATTCTTGTAAGGGATTTGAGGAATTTATGATAAATGCTGATCTGTGCTATTACTAATCTCGCAAAAAAATAGGCATACCTCAGCGATCAGCCCTCTTATACTGAATTTTAAGTGAGGCCTATTGCTCCTTTTTTTTCTCCATCTCCCTTTGAACTACAAAATCTATGAAATCCTGGATCTGTTTTTTACCATCCTCGGACAACTCGCTCAACAGGCTCACATTGACTTTGAGACCTTCAAGGTCACCCTCTCCCAAAAGATAGGCAACACTGACTCCGAAGAATTTGGCAATTTTAAACAGTGTCTGGATAGTCGGTATAAGCTTGCCATTTTCAAACTCCGAAAGGTTTGATTGGGGAATACCGGTGGCCTTCTCAACCTGAATCTGGGTATAGTTGAGCTTTTGTCTTAAAACCCTTATTCTTTGTCCAATGCCCTCAGAATCACCCATAATTACAAATCTATTCCACAATCCAAACTTATCAATAGCCGATTTGCATCTCCACGGCAAATATGCCATATCCTGCTCAAGAACAACAACACCAGTTGATATTGTGGAAATGTCTGCCAGAAAAGGTGTAAACCTAATTGGAACAGGCGACATCTTCTATCCGCCATGGGAAAAGGAGTGGAGAGACTTTCTCTCAAAACCTCCAAAAAGCATTGGGGTTGTCCCCACAACCGAAGTTTCGGTGCATTTTCCTTTTGGTGGCGCCAAAAAAGCATTTCATTTCATACTGGTTTTTTCAAATTTTGAGGTCATCAACATTGTCAGGGAAAAGCTCTCGAAATATGGCAGGATAGGCGATTTTGCCAGACCTGACCTTTACATAGAGCCGGCACGTCTTGAAGAGGAAATCTTTTCTTCCGATTCTGGATCAATAATCATTCCAGCGCACATATTTACACCATACTTTTCAATACTAGGCCGAAGAGGTGTTGAAAAATTTGAGGACCTGGGGATGTCAAAATCACCCTGCGAAACAGGCATTTCTGCAGATCCATCCATGTGCGCCAGGCTCAAAACACTTGAGGCGATACCAATCGTCAGCTTCTCGGATGCGCACAGCCCGGAAACAATAGGCAGGGAGGCAACAGTCATCGAAAATGGCATTCCGCTGAAAGAGGCGCTTATGTCGCCAGTCATGACGATAGAGTGCTGCCCGGAGTTTGGGAAATACCATGTGACCGGTCACAAACCTTGTGGTATCGGCCTCAGGGAAGATGAAGATTTCGAGGTATGCCCAAAATGCGGCAAAAAAATGACTCTGGGAGTGGCGCAAAGGATTGGCAGGCTTGAAAAAAGTGCAGATCCAAAAACACAACCATTCAAAAAAATCATCCCCTTAAAAGATTTGCTCGCTTTTTCACTTGGGCTTTCCTCTCCAACTACAAAATCAAAAAAACTTGCTGGAAAAGCTATTGAGATAATCGGACCCGAGCTTTACATTCTTCTGGAGGCTGGCGAGGGCGAGCTTGAAAAAATATTGCCCGAGAAAGCCACCGAGATGATATTAAAAGTAAGATCGGGGAACATAAGAATCAGGCCGGGTTTTGACGGGGAATATGGGGTTATTGTTTCCTAGCAGATTCTTGGCAGGAGCTCCCCAGCTGGAGGATCAAGCACCCTTGCACCGCCAATCCTGGTTTTAAGGTGCACCAGCTGGGAACGGGTCTCTGAAACAGAGCCAACAATGCAGGCACCAGTCCCTTGCTCACTACCCTTCAGGATTTCCAGTGCCTTTTGTTCAAACCCTTTTTTGACTGAAAGAAGCGCCCTGCCCTCGCAGGCAAGCGTCAACGGATCAAGACCCAACGCTCCACACATACCAGATACATCAGGATCAACTGGCAACAACGCTTCGTCAATATCTATACCGACACTGGAGGATTGGGCAAATTCGTTGACTATCGCAGAAAATCCTCCCCTTGTGATGTCCCGGCAGGCATGGATATTTTCACCAAGCCTGGTAAAAAGCTTTTCCAGCATAGGCCATAATGGGGCAACATCAGAGTGTATCTGGCCAAAAAATCCAAGTTCATCCCTGCAGGCCATTATGCAAGCCCCGTGCCTTCCAAGGGAGCCAGTAACAATCAGTACGTCACCTGGCTCAAGGCTGGAGCCGCTTGGATGGCAATCATCCATCTGAAGGCCGATGCCTGAAGTTGTCATGAATACCCCATCAACGGAACCTTTTTCTACAACCTTTGTGTCGCCGCAAACCACTTTTGTTCCGCCCAGATCGGTCTTGAAGCTCTCCATAATCTGCATCAGTTTTTCTAGTGGAAATCCCTCTTCAATCACAAGTGAAAGTGAAACGGCAACAGGCTTGGCAGCCATGACAGCCAGATCGTTCAAAGTTCCGCATGCCGCAAGCCTTCCAATGTTGCCTCCAGGAAAAAAGATTGGTTTGACAACAAACCCATCGGTTGTAAAAGCGAGCCTCCCCTTTTCCACCCCAAAAACACCTGCATCATCAAAAGGTGCAAGCACATCATTGCCAATAAACGATGCAATCATGTCAACAAGCTTTTTCGACTCGGTGCCGCCACCGCCCTGTGCAAGTGTTACAAAATTTTTCATCCGCTATTCTCCAAAAACCATGGTTGAACCATCTGAGGTAATGATTACTCCATCCTCATCGGCCCAGACAAGACTGGCATCCTTGTTTGTTTTTAATGACCAGATAGCACTGCCAGAGGACTGATCAAGGCAATAAAAACCATCATCCTTCTTTTCAATCAGCTGACCATTTGTTATCTGAAAGGTGGAATTTCTTTCAGCAAATTCAATAGTTTTCCCGCTGTTTGGGTCAAATGAAACAATCTCTGTCATTGTAAGTGAATTGTCATGCCATGAGGCGCAGATGACATTCCCCAGAACATCAAGCCCAGCACCAAAATTGCCCTTCTTCGGGTTTGTCAGTTTCAAACCAGTTTCCTTTATTATTGTGCCTGTCTGCGCATCAAACTCGGCAATCGTGTCATCTTGCGCCAGCAGCCACAGTCTTCCCTTTAACCCAGCGACAGCAACATATTTCTTTTCTAGCACAATTGAAACCACTGCCCCGGTTGCCGGATCAATCCTACATAATGCTGTTTTGCCTTCCCCCTCCGAAACAAGGCAATATATCTTCCCGTCCAGGGTGGCAAACGGTCCGCAGGGCCCATCGGAAATCGCAAGCCTCCAGATTGTATCGCCAGTTTGAGTGTGCAATCTTGCAAAAGAGCCATCCGGGGAATTAAAAACAACAAGCTTGCCTCCACACTCAAAAATATCGGTACAAAGGATCTGCTTGCTCCACCTGGAAAAACCGTTCTTCATGTCCCAACAGGAAGCCCCATATTCTGCTTCCATAGCATAGAAATTCTCTCCAGACGAGAAACCATCAAGAGACAATGATTGTGTGAAATCAGAAGGTTTTATCCCGTCATTTGCATATATTACAATTCGCCCCTGAAAGCTGTCTGTAAGCCATTTCTTCTCGCTGAGTGGAACAACGGGCATTCTTTCGAAAAGCTGAAATTTTGACTCAAACCTCATTTTCAGTTTCCCAGTTCCGGCAAAGCGTTCATAATTGACTGTTTTTATGTCAACATCACCATTGTCCGGGATACCTCTTGTGAAACTGGAGCCGGAAAATGCTTTCCAGTTAGTGTCTTTTGACGATTGAGAATTGTCACTTCCACAACCTGAAACAAAAAGAACCAGAGCAAAAGCTAGGGGTATAAATCTCTTCATCTGAGGCCCTTTCTGAACTTGAAATATGCCGAGCATGTGCCTTCTCCTGAAACCATGCAGGGGCCAACCGGGTCTGACGGAGTGCACGAAACACCAAACAGTGGACACTCCTCCGGAGTGACTGCACCTGTAATCACCTTCCCACAGAGACACCCTTTTGGCTCCTCGTCAGGAAAGTTGGGCATTTCAAATCGTTTTGCCGCATCAAAACCAGCATACTCGCCTGACAGGGAAAGTCCTGAACCATTGATTGTCCCGATGCCCCTCCAGACTGCTGGTGATTTGTCAAAAATCTCACCCATAAGAGACATTGCCGTTGGATTGCCATCTGGCCTGACAGACCTCGTATAAGTATTGACTATTGCAGGTTTTTTCTCTGCAATCATCTTTACAAGAACTGCCAGTCCGGAAAGAATGTCGAAACCTTCAAAACCAGTCACAACCCCGGGGATACCAAACTCCTTTGCAAGAAATTCATAAGGCCCAAGCCCAATGATTGCCGAAACGTGGCCTGGCAAGATCAATCCATCCAGCTTCACCTCGCCTGACTGGGCAAGGGCCCTGAGAGCTTCAGGGACGGTCTTGTTGAGGGAAAGCATGGACAGATTCTTTATACCAAGTGACTTTGACTGTTTTATGGTTGCAGCAAAACCAGGAGTGGTCGTCTCAAAACCAACGCCAACAAGAACAAACTCTTTTCCTTTTTCCTGTTTGGTCCATTCAATCACGTCAAAGGGGGAATACATGACCCTTATGTCAGAACCCATTGATCTCGCAACTGCAAGAGAGCCGCCTTTTCCAGGCACTTTTATCATGTCTCCAAAGGTGCAGATTACAACATTTTTTTGCGAGGCAAGCCATATCATCCTGTCCACATCAGACTGGGATGTCACGCAGACAGGACAGCCAGGCCCGGATATGATCTTTATCGTTTTGGGAAGTAGCGCCCTGATGCCATTTACAAATATTGCATGGGTGTGTGTCCCACACACCTCCATAAGAGTCATGGGAGAGGTGGCCAGCTCCTCAATCATCCCCCGGAGCTTGAGAGCAACATCAGACTGGGACGTCACCAAACACCTCCTGGATGGTTCTGAGGATGCTCTCTGCCTCTTCCTTGTTTACTTTTTCTATTGCAAAACCTGTGTGCAAAAGCACAAACTCGCCGACTTCGGCATCCGGCAGAAGGTCAAGCCTTACCTGCCTTTTTACCCCACCGAATTCGACAATGGCATCAAGCCCTTTCTTTTCGTATATCCTTGCTGGTACCGCTAGACACATCACACACCTCCAACCCTTGAAAGGGCAACAACAGTCTGACCAAAACTGACGCAACCGTCGCCAGGCGGCAAACTAATGTTTGTATACACCTCAAAACCTTCGCTTGAAAGGGCATCAAAAACAAGCTCCAGCAAGACAAAATTCAGAAAACAGCCCCCACTGAGACAAACTCTTTTAAGGCCGGTCTTTTGTCTGGCAAGTAAACATCCTTTCACGATGGCTTCACTTATTCCCTTGTGAAATCCCCCAGATATTGAAGCTGGGTCTTCAGTCCCCTGTTTAAGGGCAACAGCCCAGTCAACCTCGAAATGGTCCCCAAAATCCCTTACAGGAAAATCAAAAGGTTTTGTGCCTGAATTGTAGGCCGACTCGAGCACTACAGCCAGTTCTGCCTCGTATGTGGCCTTCTGTCCCAATCCTGCAAGAACCGCAAAACCGTCAAACAATCTGCCAAGGCTCGAGGTAATTGGGGCATTTATACCCCTGTCAATCATTACACCCCAAAGTTCCCTTTCTTGCGGGCCAATGTCCAGATCAATTGTAGATCCCGCTTGCCTGGCGAGGGAAAAAAGGATCCTTCTGCAGTCTTTTATCGCAACCTCGCCACCAGGCAACGGGAAAGTTCTTAGGTGGCCAATCCTCTGGAATTCTGATCTTGAAGCAACAAGAAACTCGAATCCCCATATTGTACCATCTGTCCCAAAACCAGTCCCGTCAGCCGCAACGCCTATAACCCTGCCATCAAGCTTATGCTCGCCCATCACCGATGCAATATGGGCATGATGGTGAAATACCGGAATAAATCTGTCAGATCTGGAGAGCTCCTTGCGGTGAACCGTTGTTGTGTAGGAAGGGTGCGCATCGTGGGCACAATATTCTTCCTTGAAACCAAACAGTTCTCTGAAAAGGCAAAGACTCTCGGTAAACCGTGCAAATGTTGCCGCGTTGCCCATCTCGCCGATATGGTGTGATACCATCGCTTTCCCGTCATAGGCAAAGGTAAAGGTGTTCTTCATCTGGCCACCAAGGGCAAGTATGCTTGGTCCCTTTGGAAGTGGAAGTGTCTCCGGAACAAATCCCCTTGCCCTTCTAAAAAGCTGTTGCCCACCCTTGAAGCATCTTGCAACCGAATCATCAATGGGAACCACAATTTCACGGTCATTGTCCAAAATCTTCGTGACCATGAGATTTTTTTTGCCATCGGCAATTATCGGCTCCTCATGGAGGTTTGCCGAGGTGAGGACAACTGGTGGAAGACCATCAAGCAGAAGAACATGCAGTGGTGTGTAAGGCAAGAAAATGCCAATCTTGTTGGTACCTGGCGCAACTGATGGAGCAAGACTGTAGTTATCTGATTTTTTGCAAAGCACAACGGGCTTTCTCCAGGAAGAGAGCGACTGTTCTTCACATGGGCCAATTTCTGCCTGTCCTCTCGCCTGGGTAATGTTAAAACACATGACGGCCATTGACTCGTTGCCCCTGTTCTTGAGCTTCCTTAAGGTATTGACTGAGGCTTCATTGGTGGCAACACAGGCCAGATGAAAGCCACCAATTCCCTTGATAGCGACAATCTCCCCGGCAAGAAGGCTTTTCCTTGCTTCCAGGATTGCCTCCTGCCCCTTCAGCTCTCCCATAAAAACAGTCGGGCCACAATCAGGGCATGCAATGGTCTGGGCATGATAGCGCCTATCCAATGGGTTCACATATTCATTCCTACACCTGTCGCAAAGGTCAAAATCACCCTGCGAAATGGTGTGCCTGTCATAGGGCAATCTTCTTATTATCGAAAGCCTCGGCCCACAGTTTGTGCATGATATGAAAGGATGTAAATGTCTTGGATCTTTGGGGTCCAGAAGTTCCCTTCGACAATCATCACAAATGCCTATGTCAGGCGGCACAAGCACCGATGATGGAGCACCCTCTAGTGTTTCGAGGATCTTAAGGTCTTTGTAATCCCCTTCGAAATCAGCAACTTCTACCGATTCAATGATTGCTTGTGTGGGCGGAGAAGTCCTTATCATTTCGATTGCATTCTGGATCGCAGAGGGTTCTCCACAAAAAACAGCCTCTACGCCGTTGCCAATGTTCCTGACAAAACCATTGAGACCAAAAGAATCAGCAACTCTCCAAACAAATGGCCTGAAACCAACACCTTGAACTGTCCCCCTGAAAATAATCCTCTTTGCCATTAGGGGTTATATGTTATTGTGGCTGTTTTTGTTTTCTGTTCCCAGGCAACTGATGCACCAAGAATATCAGAGACGGCACGCAAAGGGATAAAGGTCTTGCCCGACCTGATTTCGGGGGGTGAATCGATTGTCGTTGTCTTGACCTCGCCCATTCCAATGATCTCAACTTTTCTGCTTCCAACAGTAAACCTCGACTGGCTTGTGCAGTTTGTTATTGTGATGCTTTTGTCAGATGAGTCCCATGATACCCTTGCAAAAAAAGCCTCTGCAATTATACGCAATGGAACCATCGTTCTGGACCTGGAGACATAAGAGGGTGGAACAACATCAACCTTTTTCCCGTTTATGCTGGCCTTGTTTAAACCAACAGGAATCGAAACAACAGTGGGCAAAACCATATCATAAACCCTGCAGGTAACAGTAAGAGGAATAACGCTCTGTTCGGTGTTGCTCTGAATTTCAATTACCCCTGTCTTTTGACAATCATCTCCAGGTTCGATTATAAAACCATAGGCAGCCACTTCTGCAGTGATGATCTTTGTTTCTTCTGGTATCAAGGAGAATGTTGGCTGGTTGTCAATGATCCTGAGCCACCCCTCAAGTGATTGTGCATCCAAGGAAAAAACAAGTTTTCCCTTCCCGCAATTTCTTATTGCAAAATTGACTTTCTTTGTCTGGCCGAGAGTCACCGCTCCAGCATCTATAGACTCTCTTTCGATACACACTTTTGGCGGGAAGGGGTCTATGTATTTTAGAGTGACAGGAACTATGATGACTGTTTCTGGTTCCTCTCCAGGAACAGCCTCGTTTACACCATAAAGGTACCTGACATAAAGCTTTCCGTCATGAACGCCAACCTTGTTGAGTTCATCAAGTTTTATGTTAATTATAAACTTTTTGCTTTCACCAGTCCTCAACTTGAAAACTTTGTCTTCAAGCACCATCCATGGGTAATCGGTCGTGACATCTCCGATTAGCATCGAAGGCCAACGGTCTTCTCTATTGTTTTTTACTGAGAGTTCAAATGAGGGACGTTCGTCAGTGGTCATGACTTCAAGGTCGATCTTGTCACTGGAGAGCTCAAAACCTGGCCCAGCCTTGAGACAATATATCCGTCCTCCATTTGTACCAACCAAAAGTTTGTCACCAGATATTGAAAGTGAAGTAGGTTGTTCTT
Source organism: Caldisericia bacterium (assembly GCA_017992555.1). Lineage (GTDB taxonomy): Bacteria > Caldisericota > Caldisericia > JAAYUI01 > JAAYUI01 > JAAYUI01. The sequence goes on from JAGOOK010000023.1 coordinate 12,207, forward strand.
TGGCAAATTCAAAATACCAGGTCTCAATTCTTTTTGAAACAGAGAAAGCGACTATCCGACGGTTTGATCCAATATAAATGTAATCACCAGACACAACTGGCTCAGTCTTCGTTGGTTCATGGGGAAAATGCCAAATGGTTTCGCCACTTTTTGAATCAAAACACCACAGCGTGCTGAGTTTTGATCTTACAAAAATCTCGTTTCCGACTGCAACTGGATGCGCACCTATCCAACCATCAACTTTTTTTGACCAGATCGTCTTGCCGTCACTCGCAGAAACTGCATAAACTCTGTTGTCGTAACTGCCAAAATATATTGCACCTTCATGATAGAGCATCCCACCTATCACATCTGATGTTGTGACGTCACTTTTCCAGATAAAAGCACCATTACTTGCATTTAGGCAATAAAGTTTCCCAGCATCACAGCAAACAAAAATCTTGTCATCTGCAATGCAAGGTGGAACAGAAATTGGACACAGTATGTTTACTTTGAAATTTATCTGGCCCGTTTTTATATCAACGCTCAAAAGGTCACCCTTCTCATTTCCAAAAATGCAGGATTCTTTGTAAGAGCCAATACCCTTTTGCACCTTGCCTATCTGCATTTTCCATCTCTGGCTCCTTACTTCAGCGTCAATGGCAGTTACAAAACCATCTTGCGAAGCAAAAATAACAGTGTCGAAAGTTGTAAAGGGTGTAGTGGTTATCTCAGATGGAACGTCAAGCGACCAGAGAAGATTATCTGTCTCCCTATCTTTGTCAAAACAATAGAGCTTTTTAGAGCCCACATAAACTCTTGGACCAGAAGTTACAGCCTCTGTGGACAATTCACCACCGACCTGATATGACCACGATTGAACAAGTGGGGGCGATAAGGGAATATCAGAAGCCCCGGAATGCGAATGGTCATGCCTGTATGAAGGCCACCCCAATGGGAAAGCCTGGACAGGGCTGGTTGCCACCCAAAAAACAACTATTGCAATTGCAAGTTTGCGCATTGCTCTTTGGGATTACAGATATGTGTTTTTTGGCAAAAGTAAATAGCCCCTAATCTTTTTTTGGCTCGTTTATCGCCTTGTTCAGTGCCTCAATGAGTTTTTCAACTTCGACACCATGGGCAGCAGCGCCATCCTTGATGGATTCGTAGGCGCTTATATGGCAACCAATGCAATGTAGCCCAAACTGGAAAAACACTGGTATTGCCTGAGGGTATTTCTGTATTACTTCACCAAAGGTTTCATCTCCAGTTAAGATGTTTGCATTCTTATTATTTTCGGTCATTTTTCCCCCAATATGGTTTTAAGGGTGTCCTCAATTGCCTGAGGCATCACTGCATCTTCAATTGCTCCCTCATCTGCAATCCTTGCGTATGACGGGTCTATTGGTATGCCACCAAGATATGGAACACCCTGTTCCTTGCATCTTTCCTGCACCCTTGATTTGCCGAACACTTCTACTTTCTCGCCATCCTTGCAGACAAAATATGTCATGTTTTCCACAACACCAACGAGTGGAATGCTCATTTCAGCAGCCATCTTGAGGGCCTTGGTGACAACCAAGTTCGCCAGTTCCTGAGGGCTTGTCACAATAACCATTCCGTCAATCGGAAATATCTGGAAAACTGTCAGTGGAACATCGGCAGTTCCTGGCGGGAGATCTACAAAGAGCAGATCAAGATTGCCCCAGTTGACATCTGTATAAAATTGCCTCAAAACACCGGCCAATACCGGACCTCTCCAGATTACAGGAGTCGTCGGGTCAGGGATGAGCAGGTTCATTGAAACCATCTCGATCCCCTTTTTGGTTTTTCTGGGTTCGACGCCCTTTTCCCCAGCAACAAGAAGGCCTTTTTGTCCAAAAATCGTCGGTATCGAAGGGCCGGTTATGTCAGCATCAATAACGCCAACCTTGAGACCTTTTCTGCTGGCAGCAACTGCAAGCAATGAAGTCACAAGCGACTTGCCAACGCCACCCTTGCCGGAGCCAACTGCAATAATCCTTTTTATAGGCTGACCAGAAAGTTTCTTTAGAGGATCTTCGACTTGCTGTGTTTGACCCCCTTTTGATTTCTGAAAGGTATTTTCTCTCTCGGCCTCTGTCATGCTCCCAAACAGAACTTCCACCTTGGAAACACCTGGGAGTTTTTTCAGTTCTTCTTCAATATCTTTTCCAATCTTGTTCTTTAGCGGGCAGCCTGGTGCTGTCAAAGCAACCATAACAGATACAGTGTCTCCCTGCGCCTTTACGTCCCTTATCATTCCGAGGGTGACCAGGTCAACGCCCAGTTCAGGGTCCATGACGTTGCCAAGTGCTTTCATGATATCGTTTCTATCTGTCATCTGGTCTCCTTTGCAAACCTGACCACATTCTATTTCAACTTGACAAAAATTCTATTAAATGAGAAAAATCGCCCATGAAGCTTACATTAAAAGCAACCCACCAACAAGCCCAAGCTGTGAGAATTGCGACAAGAATTAAACCGCTGGCATAAAATGACAAGGCCCCTTTTATCAAGGGGCCTTGATTGATATTCATATGGAAATTACTATTTCCCAGCGCACTCTCCGATAATTTTCCTTATCTCCTCGACATGCGCGAACCCAACCTGGGCGACAATATCAAGCCCAGTTTTATTCAGATCAGTTTCCTTTATCTTGAGCTTTCCGGCAACACAATCTATCGGAACTGCATTTGTCTTGCAATATTCAAGAACGTTGTCGGTGCCCTTAAGGAATGGCAATTGCCCCAATGGCTGGCTCCCATCATTGCCATCATCTGGTGCAGGTTGTTGGTCCTTTGGAGGAAGTCCCTTGCAATCCTGGACCATTTTTGGCAGGTCCTCTGGCGCCACCTTCAACATTTCAGCAACCTGTTTTCCCTCTGCATCAAGCTGCATCATGGGAATGCCAAGTTTTGAGGCAACGCAATCAGTTGAATAGCCATTGTTCTCAAGCCAGTCCAGGAAGTTCATGTAACCCTTGAACTCCGGAATTTCCTGACCTTCGTCTTTTTCTTCCTCATCCTTTTCCTGGACAGGCAGGCAATCCTTGTACTTTTCGGGTAGCTGGTAGGTCTCCAGACCAAGCTTCTCGGCAATAGTCCTTGCCTCTGTGTTGAGGTCAGATTCAGCAATACCAAGCTTCTGCGCCACACACTCCGGAGAAATACCGTTTTCTTTCAAGTATTCAAACAGGTTCATGTATCCATGAAGCTCTGGAAGAGTTGTTGTTTCTTCGTGCTCTTCACCAGGTTCCTCAGTGCCTGTTTCACCAATTCCGGCCGGGTTCCATTTTCCGATTGCCATTCCAACAACAATGGCAAGCAGAAAAACGCCAAGGAAAAGAAGGCCTGCAAGGGCATACGGTCTCAGTTTCATTTTCCACCTCCATACCCGATTGTGAACTCAAGTGAGCCAGGTGCAGGGCACTCTTCAATACAGTTCATACATTCGATGCATGATCCTCTATCTATTTTTATCTGTTTACTCACTGGTATCCTGTAAGGGCAAACCTTGTCACATATTCCGCAATTGATGCAAACATCCTCGTATCTTCTGATTCCGGTGGCAGAGACCTTTGCAAACGGATGGATCAACCCGCCAAGCGGACACAGGTAAAGACAGAAAAACCTTTCCACAAAAAGCGACCCAAGAAGCAAAACCACGAGAATTATTATTCCGATAATATCTGCGGCGTGCCCCCATGTGAACAGAATGCTGTACGGATCGTAAGCCTTGAACCACAGATCGGCCTTGATTATTGTCATAGCCAGAATAAGCGCCAGAACAACATATCTAAGCCATCTAAGTGCATTGTGGAGTTTTCTTGGAAGCTCAATGCGTTTTTTAAACAGTTTCAATCTGAGCCTGTAAAGCCATTCAAATACTCCACCAAGAGGACAGGCCCACCCGCAAAAAGCACCACCAAAAACCAGAACGGCAATAACAAGGCCAACCAACAAAACGATATTTGAATCGCTTGTACGCCTGACAAATTCCCCAGTCATGACAAGTTTTGGAAGTGTGACAAATCCTCCAAAAGGACAGTAAGTATCGATTGGCCCCGCCATTTTCGTCGCAAAAGCAAGGTGTCTCCACGAAAGAAAAATCACTGAACCAGCAAATATCACCTGGGAAAGATACCTTAAATACCTCCATTTGAAAAAAGACTTTGGCTTTCTGGGAATATCTTTTTCCTGCACATTTTCCTCCTTTATTAATTAATGGTAAAATTATAGCAAAATGAAACTAAACATACCATCGTTTTTATGGAGGACAAAATACTATATGTTATATTAAAATATCAAGTATACCCTGATAGGGTATATAGATTTATCTTTTATAGCAGTTGGTTCGAATTGTCAAACATTGCTTTTTTGGAATTTCCGTTTCAAACCCCACCCATTACCCAATAAAAGATCTGCCGGTGTGCACATGCGTGCACACCGGCAGATTGGTTTACCCAAACAGTTTGCTCAGGATCAGGAGTTATAAAAACCTGCTTTTATACAGTAACTTTCTCTTTTTTATTGCAGGGTTCTTTCCCACACGCCCCAAGCTCTCTCTCAAGCCACGCCCTCTGGTTGAATAGCGCACAGCCCCCGCTCTCATCGAGCATCCCATGTGATTCCCTGATTTTTCTGAGAAACTCCGAGCGAAGGGCATTTTTCAGGCTCATGTTCTGCAGTGACGAGTCCGAGAAAGGCGCAAACGGACAAGGCTCGACTTCACCCCTCGCGCTTATGTGCACAAAACCTTTTCCTGCGGCAAGACAGCCCGTTGATTCATTTTCTTCTCCAGGAAAGGCTATAAAAAGACCCGGGAAATGCTTTCTGAATGATTTTACGCTCTCGACAAGCTGGACCCTCTGTGCATCATCTGGAACACTATTTTGCGTGCCTGCCTCAAAAGGAACATATTCCACATAAAAGAAAATCCTTGATCCAAGGTGCAGGAGTCCTTCCACAAAAGCACCTGATGTCACAAGATCAGTATTCTCTGAAGTGACCGTTATCGAGTTGCCATAGAATACACCTGCTCTCTTGAGCTTGCGCATCACTCCGTGGACTTTTTCAAAAGTCCCTTCACCCCTTCTTCTGTCAGTTTCGTCCTTGCCACCTTCGATACTTATTATTGGAACAAGGTTTGGGGTGTGCTTGAGAAGGGCAATCGCATCATCATCAAACAGCAGACCGTTTGTGAAAACGGCAAAAACCATATCTTTATGAGACTGGGCAAGCTTGAACAGGTCATTTCTGGTGAAAGGCTCCCCACCAACAATGACGGTAATCCTCATGCCAATATCATTAGCCTGGGCAATGACATCAAAAAGCTTCTCGCTCGTGAGCCCATCCCCACCTATTCTGTCCTGTGCATGTGCATAGCATCCCTTGCAATGGAGGTTACACTGTCTGGTAACACTGATTATAGAGAGTGGCGGCACTCTCAGATTCTCTTCCCTGAGCAGTTTCTCGCGCACCTTCGAAGCCCTAAGCTGTGCCATGAGCATTTTTCCGAAGAAAATTGCACGGCGTGGCGATGAAAGCGTTATTCTTGCGGCATCCCTGAACAGCCCTGAAATCGAGCCATCAAAAGCTTTTATATAGTCAGTGTTTTCCATTTCAAATCCTTTCCTCATATCCAACAAGACATTAGACATGTTTGCAAGAACTTCATTTGGGAGGCCACATTAAAACTCTTAAGAAACCGAAGAAATACAGGTGAAATTCAAATCCTTTCTGTTGTATGGGACTGGAAATCGATACAACAACCAAAAAATAACCAGTAGGCACTTGAGTATTATGTGCATATGTTCATAATATAAATATGTCCAGGCCAAAGAATTGCCGGTTTGTTGATAGAAATTTTATCGGGGCGCGCTTTCTTCCAGACTCAACTCCAAACGGCGACATCGTTTTGACTGCCGACGAGGTGGAAGCGCTCAAGCTTTCTGGAGAAGATCTTCTCCAAATAAAAGCATGCAGGATGATGGGGGTATCAAGAACCACCTACGCCAGAATACTCACCAGCGCATGCAAAAAAGTTGCAGACGCCCTTACCAACCAAAAGGCAATTACGCTGATCGAAGGACATCACAACATAAGAAAGATGCAGGAGACAGAAAAAATGGCAAAAATTATTGCAGTACCAGTTGAACAGGACACGTCAAATCCAACCGTATCAGGGCATTTTGGCAAATCGCCGTTCTTTGCAGTGCTCGATCTCGAGAACGGGAAAAAGGAGTTCCACTCATTTGACCATGGTGGCTGCGGAGACATAGCTTTTTCTCTTGAAAAACTCGGCGTAAAAGCGGTATTGGTCAAGGGGATAGGGCAAAGACCAAAATCTGTTCTTGATCAGCTCAGAATATCTGTCCTGCTGGCACAGGGGGAGGATCTTGAACAGGTGGTAGAAAGTTTCAAAAAGGGTTCAAGTGTAAATTTCGAGGGCAGCTGCAACCACGACCACGGGAACTAGTTTTCAGGTTCAGTACCCGTAGCGCTCCTCTTTCCAGGGGTCACCGTGTTCGTGGTAGCCATAGGATTCCCAAAAACCTAGCTTGTTTCGCGGAATAAACTCCAGGCCGGTGACCCATTTGGCCGACTTCCAGAAATACAGCCTTGGGACCACCAGGCGAACAGGAAACCCATGCTCCAGCGAGATTGGCTCACCATTAAATTTCAGCGCAAAAACCACATCATCCTGGAAAAAATCATGGAGCGGAATGTTCGTTGTAAAATCATTGTGGCCATGAACCATAACGAACTTGGCTTCTGGCCTTATCCTCACGAGGTCGCGTATCACCAGTGCAGACACGCCCTCAAAAACGTTGTCCAGCCTTGACCAGCCGGTAACAC
>JAGOOK010000024.1 GCA_017992555.1 Caldisericia bacterium
GACGCTTGCGATTGTGTGGTCTCATATGTGTGCGCATAATAAATACCTCCAATACAATGTCGTTAGATTCTAACCATCCAGTGACCATAATGTCAATAAAGAAAGGATTTGGCTTTGTTGACATAAACCACTTTCTGTTGGAAAATCAAAGGGTTAACAAATACGACTGGAGAGTGCAATGGAGAGGCTAATCTATCACTTTGAAGATGCAATCGCAGTGCCTGAAAAAGACCAGAAGGCAGTCCTTGGAGGAAAAGGCGCCGGACTGGCCAAAATGACGTCAATTGGGATGCCTGTACCCCCAGGTTTCACAATCGTCACGTTTGGCTGTGAATATTATTATGGACCATGGCAGGAAAAGCTCCCTGAGGATTTCAAAAAAGATATCCTCGAACATATAAAGGGTGTCGAATCAAAGACCGGCAAGAAGTTTGGCGATCCAGGAAACCCGCTACTGGTCTCAGTTCGTTCCGGTGCTGCCGTCTCAATGCCTGGCATGATGGACACCATTCTGAACCTTGGACTTAATGATATGACTGCCGCAGGGTTTGCAAAACTCACAAACAACGAAAGATTTGCTTTTGACTGCTATCGCAGGCTCATGCAGATGTTTGGAAACGTTGTTCTCGGGATCAATCATGACGATTTTGAAGAAGTCCTTGACCACGTTAAGGAATCTGCTGGCGCAAAGACCGATCAGGACCTAAAAGCGGATGACCTCAAGAAAGTCATCGAGGGCTACAAGCAGGTTGTTCTCAAGGCAACAGGAAAGCCATTCCCGCAGGACCCGAACGAACAGCTTTTTGCTGCAATCATTGCTGTTTTCAAATCATGGAACAACCCAAGGGCCCATGCCTACAGACAGCTTTATGACATCAGGGGCCTCAGGGGGACTGCCGTCAATGTCCAGACCATGGTTTTTGGAAATATGGGCGATGATTCGGGCACTGGCGTCTGCTTTACAAGAAACCCGTCAATAGGAGACAGGCATTATTTTGGGGAGTACCTCACAAATGCCCAGGGAGAAGATGTTGTTGCGGGCATACGCACTCCATCACCAATAGCAAAACTCGAGCAGGAAATGCCAATATGCTACAAGCAGCTTACCGAGGCATTTGAGAGGCTCGAAAAGAACTATAAGGATATGCAGGACGTGGAGTTTACTATTGAAAGAGGAAAACTCTACCTTCTTCAAACCCGTAATGGAAAGAGGGCCGCTCAGGCCGCCGTCAAGATAGCGGTTGATCTTGTTTCAGAAGGAATCATCGACAAAGAAGAGGCCCTCATGAGGGTCAACCCGCAAGAGCTTGACCAGCTCCTTCACAAGAGACTTGATCCGAAATCCAAGGCATCAGCAAAAGCCATCGCAAAGGGTCTCCCGGCATCACCAGGTGCTGCGGTTGGGCAGGCCGTCTTTACTGCAGAGGATGCAATAGAGTGGTCCGAGCAGAAAAAGAAAGTCATTCTGGTCAGAGCTGAAACCTCACCTGAAGACGTAATGGGCATGGCAAAGAGCCAGGGTATCCTTACGGCAACGGGTGGAATGACATCACACGCCGCAGTTGTCGGCAGGGGAATGGGCAAATGCTGTGTTGTTGGTTGTGGTGCAATAACTGTCAGTGCAGAAGGCAAATTCTTCGAAGTCGGTGGCAAAAAATACAAAGAAGGCGACTGGATAACGCTGGATGGAAGCACCGGTGAAGTGTATGGCGAAAAACTTGAAACCAAAGACCCTGAATTCACAAGCGATTTCACAATGTTCATGGAGTGGGCAGACAAGATTCGCAGGCTGGAAGTCCGCACCAATGCTGATACCCCGTTTGATGCAAAGGTAGCAAGAAACTTTGGTGCTCATGGCATTGGACTCTGCAGAACAGAGCACATGTTCTTCGCCCCGGACCGCATCAAGGCAATGAGGGAAATGATCCTTGCTGATGATCTTGGTGGTCGTAAAAAGGCACTTGAAAAACTCCTTCCGTTCCAGAGAGAGGATTTTGTCGGTATCCTTGAAGCAATGAGAGGCCACCATGTAACTATCAGAACGCTTGACCCGCCACTCCACGAGTTCCTTCCTCACCAGGACGAAGAAATAAAGGAGCTTGCAGCAGATATGGGTATTTCGGAAGAAAAACTCCGCAACAAGATTGAGTCCCTCCACGAAGTCAATCCGATGCTTGGCCACAGAGGTTGCAGGCTTGGGATAGTTTATCCGGAAATTACCATAATGCAGGCAAGGGCCATTCTCGAGGCCGCATGCCAGCTCAAGCAGCAAAATGTCGAAGTCTATCCTGAAATCATGATCCCGCTCGTTGGCGATGTAAATGAGCTTGCAAACCAGAAAAAACTCGTTCTTGAAGCAGCCGAAGAGGTCTTCAAGGCGATGGGTTGCAGGATCGACTTCCAGGTTGGTACAATGATAGAAGTACCAAGGGGTGCCCTCACTGCTGATGATGTTGCCAAAGAAGCAGAATTCTTTAGCTTTGGAACAAATGATCTCACACAGATGACCTTCGGTTTCTCAAGAGACGATGTTGGCAAGTTTATAAGGGACTACATCGACAAGGACATTCTTGAGAAAGATCCGTTCCAGGTCCTTGACCAGCGTGGTGTTGGCCAGCTTGTCAGAATGGCAGTCGAGAAGGGCCGCAAGACCAGACCAGGCCTTCACTGTGGAATATGTGGAGAGCATGGTGGTGAGCCGTCTTCAGTAGAGTTCTGCCACACAGTTGGACTGGATTATGTCTCCTGTTCGCCCTACAGAGTGCCGATAGCACGCCTTGCAGCAGCCCAGGCCGTGATCAGGGAGAAGAGGAGCAAGTAAGAGTATGGACCTCGATCGGCTGGTCGAGGAGATATCAAACAAACTCGACATTGTCAGCGTTGTCGGGCGCTATGTAAAACTTAAAAAGGCCGGGAGAAATTTTCTCGGCCTTTGTCCTTTTCATGCGGAGCGCACGCCGAGTTTTACGGTCTCCCCAGACAAGCAAATGTTCTATTGCTTTGGGTGCCGGACCGGCGGCAATATTGTCACCTTCGTCTCCAAGATTGAAGGGCTGGAGTTCAGGGAGGCGCTAGACAAGCTGGCCACTGAAGCAGGGATAGATGTCCCGGAATTCAAAAAGGGACCCGACCGCTCACCAGATTACGAGCTGATGTCTGCAACCCAGGAATTCTTCAGGGAAAATCTCAAACATAGTCCGCTCCCCCAGGATTACCTGCAGAGAAGGGGCTTGGACCAGGACATCATATCTAAATTCCAGATTGGTTTTGCTCCAACCGATGGAAAGCTCCTCCCCAAGTATCTGCAATCAAAAGGTTTTGATGTCGAAAGGGCAAAAGTGCTTGGCGTTCTTTCGAGAGAAGAACTGCATTCATACATGAGGGCAAGAGTGACCTTCCCAATAATTGATAACAGGGGCAGGTTTATAGCTTTTGGTGGCAGGGTGCTTGACAACTCCGAACCAAAATACCTGAATTCGCCGGCAACACCGATATTTGAAAAAGGAAAAAATCTTTTTGCACTGAATATCGCAAGATCGCACATTGCAAAACTTGGCAGGGCAATTGTTGTTGAAGGTTATATGGATGCGATCTCGATGCACAAGGCGGGTTTTTCAGAGACTATTGCATCATTGGGGACAGCATTCACGGTTGACCAGGCCTTCATGTTGAGAAAGCTTGGCGCCGATGTGTTCCTTTTCTTTGATGGTGATTCTGCGGGAGAAAAAGCGGCATTCTCAGCAATAAAAATTTGCTTCCAGGCTGGACTTGTGTTCAAGATTGTGAGACAGTCGGTTGGCAAGGATCCGGATGATCTTGCAAAAATTGGATCTGACGCTGTTACTGCCGCATTGGCCGAAGCAAAGGACCCCATTGATTTTGCAATCAGTTATCTCGAATCTCAGGAAGATGATCCAGCCTCGCCGCAAGTCAGGGTGAGGGTTGCGAAGCAGGCTCTTGAATTGTTGGAAAGTTCTCAGGACCCCCTGTTGCGCGAGCAGTACACCAACTATGTGGCGAAGAAATTTGGGATCACCCCTTCGCAAAAAACAATTGGGAATACCGAAAATAATAAGAACAAAAAGTTAAACATTTTAGCCTCGAGATTGTTGTATGAGAACAGGATAATAAGGGCACTCTTTTCTGATGAGCACGCAAGAAGCTTGTTGTTGCCTTGCCTCTTTGCTGATTACTTTGTAGATGATTCTTGTAAAAAAGCGTTTTGTTTGATATTGGAAAATAAAGTAACTTTTGGTAAAATTGCTTGGTCATACGTACTGGAAAACAATGAAGAATTATCCTCCATTTTTTCCAGGTTTGCCATTATGGATGAGGAACAGGACATCCAAGGACTGATTATTGATGTAAAGAGGGACGTGGCTGCAAAAAAACAGAGGATGATAAGAAAGGAAAAAGCAGACAGTGTTTCTCTGGATGACCTTGCCGAGTTGGCAAGGTTGCAGAAGGTGCGACACAAGGTTCAAGAGGAACAAAATGACAAAGAAGAACGACAAGGTTGAGGCCACTGGCAAGACCGAAAAAAAGGCCACCACGCAGCCAAAAACCCAAAAGGCAAAGGCTGGGGCAAAAACCGTAGAAAAAGAAAAAGCCGCTGCCAAACGGGCTACACCGGAGAAGACTAAAAAGGTTAAAGAACAACCGAAGGTGGAGCTTAAAAACAACACCCCTCCAAAAAAGGTAAAATCGGCTAAATCTGCACAAGAGCAACCTGTCGTACAAAGGTCCTCTGATACTGCATTTCTTGAACATCTGAAAAAAAAGTTATATATCAGGCCAAACGACACTTCGATAAGAGCAGAGCTCATCGAAATGCCGGAATTGGTTGATTTGATAAGGGCACACAAGGATTCCAGTGTTGTAAGTTATCAGGAAATAATGGACCTGATGAGCCAGATGAACCTCACAGCCGACCAGATCGACGAGGTTTACAACATATTCACCGAGCTTGGAATAAGGTTTGGAGATGAAGACAAGCTTGGAGAAGTACACCCCGACGCTGCAGATGAAAGTGGTCCTGAAGTAAAGATTTCGGAGGAGGGTGAAGTCTCCGACCCGATCAGAATGTACCTTAGGGAGATCGGCAAAATACCGCTCCTTACATTGCAGGGTGAAATAGCGCTTGCCAAAAGAGTCGAAATAGGCAACCAGGACGCAAAGAAAAAGCTCATAGAGGCAAACCTCAGGCTCGTTGTTTCGATTGCCAAAAAATACACCGGCCATTGTCTCTCATTTCTTGATCTTGTACAGGAAGGAAATATTGGCCTCATAAGGGCTGTAGAAAAATTTGACTATAGAAAGGGTTTCAGGTTCTCAACCTATGCCTCCTGGTGGATAAGACAGGCAATAACGAGGGCGCTTGCCGATCAGTCGAGGGTCATCAGGGTGCCAGTTCACATGGTGGAATCCATCAACAAATTGACCAAGGTCTCAAGAGAGCTTTACCAGGACCTTGGCAGGGAACCAACCTACCGCGAACTTGCAGAAAAAATGGGCACCACCCCAAGAAAAATAAGGGAATACTTTAAAATAAGCCAGGAACCACTTTCGCTTGAAACCCCGATTGGTGAAGAAAAAGACAACAGACTTGGCGATTTTGTTGAAGACAAAAAGGTTTCCTCCCCTGAAGAACAGATAGTAAACAAATATTTCAAAGAACAGATGCACAGTATTCTATCGATACTTTCGCCGAGGGAGAGGGAGATAATAAAGCTTCGCTTTGGTCTGGACAGCGAATATCCACACACACTGGAAGAGGTGGGCCAGATATTCAAGGTCACCAGGGAGAGGATCCGCCAGATTGAGGCCAAAGCAATAAGAAAACTCAGGCAGTCAGTAAGATTCAAGGACCAGCGGATCTTCTAGGCCGGGCCAAATCTAATGAAACTCAATGAAAGACAGCTTGAGGCTGTCAATACAACTGAGGGCGCAATTGCTGTTTTCGCGTGCGCCGGCTCCGGAAAGACAAGGGTAATCACCAATAGGATAGCGCACCTCATAAAAGACCTTGGTGTCGCTCCATCGTCAATTCTTGCCTGCACTTTTACAAACAAAGCGGCCGGTGAGATGAAATCCAGGGTCGAAGAGATGCTTGGCCAACAACTTGGGGGCCTCTGGATAGGCACCTTCCACTCGATATGCCTGAGAATACTTCGCAAGGAAGCACACCACATTGGCATTGATCCAAGATTCACTGTTGTCGATGAAGAGGATTCTCTTGATTTAATCAAAGGCATCATGAGGGACCTGTCTGTAGATGTGAAGCAGATCAGCCCTTATATTGTCAAATCTGCCATTTCTGCTGCTAAAAACAGCCTTGTTGACCCTTCCTCCTATCAGGCATCTGCGATGCTGCCTAAAACCAGGACAATAGGGCAGATTTACAAGATGTATCAGGACAGGCTGTCCGAGATGAATTCTTTTGATTTTGACGACCTCATCCTGAAAACAATCGATCTTCTGACTGATTACACCGAGATCGCAAAACGCTACTATGACACTTTTGTGTATGTGCTTGTTGATGAATATCAGGACATAAATGCTGCCCAGCACAAGCTTGTAAAGCTCTTTGCCAGGCGTGGCAACATTATGATTGTGGGTGATGATGATCAGTCAATTTACGCCTTCAGGGGCGCAACCCCTTACATAATGCTCCAGTTTGCCGATGACTTCCCTGGCGCAAAAATAATCAATCTGGAGCTGAATTACAGGTCAACACAAAACATCCTTGGCACGGCTTCGCAGCTTGTGTCTGCCAACCATAAGAGACATCCAAAGGAAATAAAGGCCTCGATTGGTAATGGTGACCCTGTCAAAGTTTTCACCGGAATAGAGCCTTCTGATGAGGCCATCTATATTGTTGAAAAAATCAGGGAACTGAATTCAAAAGGAAGACCATATTCTGACTTTGCCGTTCTTTATAGGACAAATGCCCAGAGCAGGTCCTTTGAAGAAATTTTCATGGCGAATGGAATCCCGTACCACCTTGTGGGTGGAATCAGGTTCTACCAGCGAAAAGAAATAAAAGATCTCCTTTCCTATCTCAAGATTGTTCTTAATCCGTCAGATTCGCAGTCTTTTAAAAGGGCTATACAAAACCCAAGGAGGGGCATTGGTCCGGCTCTTATAACGAGGATCGAGCTTTCTGCAAAGTCACTCAAAGCCACAATGGAAGATGCCCTTGCAGCAATGATGGACCAAGGCGAGGTGACAGGCCATGTCGGCGGTTCTGCATCAAATTTCCTGAGGCTTATCAGGGAGCTCCGTGAAATGGCCAATCTGAACCCGGCACATGAGGTCATAAAATACCTTATTGATGGAATAAACATCATTGAGACCCTCAAAAACGAAGGCACCGAGGATTCCCAGGCCAGAGCAGAGAATGTCGAGGAATTCCTCAATCTTTCGTATGAATTTGGCAAGACATCGGAAGATTCCAGCCTTGAAGCTTTTTTGGGCACCGTTGCTTTAATGAGCGACATGGACAATGTGGAGGAAGGCGAGCAAAGGGTCATAATGACAACGATCCACCAGGCAAAAGGTCTGGAGTTCCCAGTCGTTTTCCTGTGCGGGCTTGAAGAGGGCACTTTCCCTCATCTGAGAAGCCTTGATGATCAGGAATCAATAGAAGAAGAGCGAAGGTTGGCCTATGTCGGGATGACGAGGGCCAAAGAAGCGCTTTTTTTGACCAGGGTTATAAACAGACAGCTTTGGGGTGGAACAAGACTTTGCGAAGAATCCAGGTTTTTGAAGGAAATAGCTTGCCCGGAGATTGTCTATGAGGGCATCAAAAAACAGACCCAGACGGCAAGAGAGCAGCAGAGAAGTTTTGTAAAAAAATCCGCACAAGTAATCATCACACCCAAAAAAGAACCTGTCAAAGTTTCTGCAGGTGAGGTTGTCGTCCATCAGGCGTGGGGTGACGGGACCGTGTTGAATGTGTCCGGGGACAATGCCGAAGTTGATTTTCTCTCTGTTGGCAGGAAGCTCCTGAATCTTCGCTATGCCCCAATAAAGACCAAGGGAGCTTGACAAAGACAGCATTTTGCTTAGCCTTGCATGTATGGGGCTAAATTTGTGAACCTGCCAGTCCCCCATCTTGTAGTAAGTAACTGTAAGGAGGAAACGTGAAAAAAGCCTTGTTGCTTCTTTTGTGCGTCGTAACCCTCTTCTCTGGAGTCGTTTTTGCCGATGGCGAGTGGAAACCATACCTGGACATTCTTGTATGGAGCAATCCGCCTGACCTTGGAATAAAACTCCAGACCGAGATTGAAAGGCATTTTCCAAACATAGCCTCCTATCTTAGCGTTGTGACTCCGGCATCACTCAGGGAGCCACTTCAATACAATGGCTACAACGTCATTTGCCTGCTTGGGTGTGCGAAGGCCGGACAAGTCCTTGACGTACCGGAGGACGTGGAAACACTCATTGAAGACAGGTGCAAGTTCGGTATCTCTGGCCTTATCATCTCAGGAGATGTCATCCATCCAGACTCAAATAATCCAATCCTCCAGAAACTTGCCGGTGCACAGCTTATGGACATTGAAAAGGCCGGAAGGACTACGGTCAGAGTCATCGATATAACCGACCCGATCGTTTCCGATGTTGCCCAGTCTTTTGATGTGACGCTTGGTGATGTCAGAAAATCTGCCCTCTATCCGGGCACAAAATCAATTGCAGTAACAAATTCAGGTGTTCCTGTGGTTTTCAAGAGGAATATAACCCAGTCAAAAGCCTGCTATATAGCTCTTGGCCAGAATGGCCAGGCCGTTGAAAATATTGAAGTTTCAAGATTGTTTGCCAATGCCCTCTACGATTGTATGGGAACCGGATGGCTCCAGCCTTACGAAGCACCAACAAATGTGAAGGCAATAATAGGTGATGAGAAGGTGAAGATCACCTGGGACAAACCCAAAAAGATGGAAGGCATTGCAGGATACAGGGTCTTCAGAGAATCTGAAAATGAAAAATCTAAAACAATCCATGATTTTGCCCTGGACATTGAAACGCTGTTTTTTGAGGATTCCTCAGTTACCAATGGCAAACTTTATACCTACAAGGTCTGCTCGATTGGAAATGCTGACAAAATTGTAGCCTGTTCCCATCAGGTTCAGGCAAGGCCGGGCAAGATACAGGTCACGTTGCCTGGCTGGCCTACACAGGGCCAACCCGTCCAGGTCATCGGCTCGAAGCACATCGTCAAGGGAAAAACCCGCCCTGGTTCGAAGGTCATCGTCAAATGGAAGCTTGTTCCATCGGGACTTGAGGGCGAAAGCAAGGGTGAAGCAGACCAGAACGGAAATTTTGAGATACCGATTGACCTTTCCCCAGGCCAGAAAGTGGAATACTACGTTGTTGTTGAAAATGAGCTTGGCCAGCAGGAAAAATTTGGCCCATATATTGTGGATTGCAAGGCAAACAAGATTGTCATTTCGATGACTGTCGGGTCAAAGAAGGCTTTCGTGAATGGCCTTGAGTGGCCGGTCGACATAACACCACCATTTATTGTCTCAAAAACTGGCAGGACGATGGTGCCTTTCAGGTTCATTGGCGAACAACTTGGCGCAACAGTCGACTGGTTCCCGAAAGACAAAGCAGTCGAAACGGTTACATACAAATTGAACGATGTTTATATCGAGCTTTTCATTGGAAAAAAGACTGCCAAGAGAAATGGCCAGCAAATAGAGCTTGACCAGGAGCCAATGATCGTCAAGGGAAGCACGATGGTTCCTGTAAGATTTGTTACCGAACAGCTTGGCTCAAAGGTGGAGTGGATTCAGGAAGCAAGGATGGTTGTGATAACCTACCCGAACCCGACACCATGAGCCTGTTTCTGGTTTATTGCCCATATCCAACAAAGTCTCAGGCAGAGCAGGCGGCAAAAAATGCTGTTTCCAAAAAACTGGCCGTGTGCACAAACATCTTCCAGTCGGGTTCAATTTACGAATGGAAGGGCGAGCTGGTGCATGATTCCGAGCGCGTGGTCATCTTCAAAACAATAGAGCAGAAAGTGGAAGAGCTGAAAAAGTTTATTGAAGAAAACCACCCATATGAGTTGCCGGCCATAATAACATTTGGGCCTTCCGATGTAAATTTGCCCTATCTTGAATGGGCGAAAGGCCAGCTTTTGTAAGTGAACCTTGAATACAATCTGGAAGAACGCCAGCGCCTTGATGTGTTCCTTACGTCAAAGCTCCCGTTTCTTTCCAGAACCCAAATTGCAAAGATGATTAAGGATGGTCTTGTCACTGTTGATGGTGACGAGGCCAAGCCTTCCTACAACCTGAAACCGGGAGAGCAGATAGACATTGAGCTCCCGACGCCGGAGCCCTATGAGCTCGAACCAGAAAACATACCTGTCGAGATTGTCTACGAGGAGGACGATTTTCTGGTTGCAGTCAAGCCGCAGGGAATGCTTACCCACCCGGCCGGCGCAACGATCACGGGAACACTTGTTAACGCCATGCTCTATTATTGCAAAGGCAAGCTTTCGGGCATGGTTGGGGAGCAGCGCCCCGGGATTGTCCACAGGCTGGACAGGGACACTTCAGGGTTGATCATTGTTGTGAAGACCGATTATGCAATGAAGACGTTTGCAAAGCTTTTTGCTGAGCACAGGATGGACAAGAGATACTACTGCATATGCAAAGGCCATCTGAAATCGGAGCGGACCGTGATAAATGCACCAATAGCAAGGGATTTTACTCACAGGTGGAAGATGTGCGTCTCTCCGGATGGAAGGGAAGCAATATCCAAGGTTACCGAACTGGAAAGGCTTGATGGGTACACCTATGCTGAAGTCAAACCTGTTTCAGGAAGGACGCACCAGATAAGGGTACATCTTTCATATATCGGCCACCCCATTTTGGGGGATCAGGTTTATGGTGGGGAGGACTCCAGACTTGACCTAAAGGGCCAGCTCCTCCATTGTGGCAAGCTGGGATTTGATTTCAAAGGGGTGCACTACGAGCTGGAGGCCAAGCCACCGCCGATATTCCTTGAGACACTTGAAAAATTGCGCTTGACTGGTGACATGCAGGATTTAAACTCAAAGTGATTTGTTTCTCCACAAGAATGGAGGTTTGATTCAAATGGAAATTGGAATAATTGGTGCCCCGCAATCTGGGAAAAGCACCCTTTTTATCGCAATCACAGGTGTTGAGCCTGGCAATGAGGTCGGCAAGAGGGCGGTTGTTAAAGTCCCTGATCCGAGACTTGACCATCTGACTGATGTTTTCAAGCCAAAGAAAAAAATAAATGCCACAGTGAATTTTATTGATGCACCGCCACCACAGAGCATGTCGGCAAAGAGGGGCTCTGCGCCATCTTTTCTTGGTTTCATAAAAACTGTTGATGCCATTCTGGTTGTTTCAGCCTGCTACAGGGATGGCGGGGCAAAAGAACTCCAGGACATAATGGAAATGCTTCTTTTGTCTGACCTTGAAGTGATAGAAGGGATCCTCGCCAGGGAAAACAAGATAAAAATTGACCCCAAGTATTCTGGTCCATCAATGGAGTTGCTCAGAAAACTGGCCGGTGAACTGGAGCAGATGAAGATGCTCAGAAATATTGAGCTCAGTGAAAAGGAATTGGCCTCGCTTTCCGGAGTTCAGCTCTTTACGAAATACCCGACATTCGTTGCGCTCAACATTTCAGAAAATGACATAAAAGGTGAGTTGAAGGGCGAAGCAAAAAAAGCCGCCGATTATCTGGACTCAATCAAAACACCATATATTGCAGTGTGTGCTCCAATTGAGGCAGAAATAGCTACCTTGCCTGAAGAGGACAGGCAAAGCTTCATGCAGGAATATGGGCTCGAATCTACAGCCTCGGACAGGGTCATACAGGAAGTCTACGATCTGCTTGGCTATCAGACCTTTTTCACGGTGGGTGAGGATGAATGCAGGGCCTGGACTATAAGAAAGGGCGACAATGCTGTTACGGCCGCAGGCAAGGTCCACAGTGACATAGCAAAGGGGTTTATCAGGGCTGAATGTTGCACTTATGAAGATCTTCTGGCCTCGGACAATTCCCTCCAGAAAGCGAAAGCAAATGCCAAGCTCAGGCTTGAAGGCAAGGAATATATATTAAAAGATGGCGAGATCTGCCATTTCAGGCACAGTGGCTGATCTTGTCCTGAACCTGTGATAACAAAAAAGCCTGACCTAATAGGTCAGGCTTTTTTGTTTTTAGGAAGATAGAAGATTTTATTTGGCTGGGCTGTTTTTAAGATATGTAGTTTTCAGGCTATTTTTGAAGAATTTCTGGTATGGCATCTTCCATCCATTTACTTTTTCCATATTGTGTGTCATGGAAAGGTTTTCACGCGGAATTAACCAGTAGGAGTAGTCTGTTTTGGAGACGTGTTTGGACACAAAATCGGGCGTACCCTCCGACAAGGCGGTGTAGTCATATGTTTTACCAGGTTCGAATGATTCGATCTCACATATTCCATAATCGGCTATCCTCAGATTCTTGCCATCTTCGCTGAAGAAAGTTGGGATTACAAACAGGAAGGATTTTTCAGATGATTTGTTTGTTATCTTCCCTTTTGCAGCCACAAAATCTTTGCCCTTCTCTATTCCAGACTCAATGATTTCTACCTTTGGATTTGACTCGCCGGTTTCCTCAAATTCTATTTCATATGACACCTTTGCATCATCAGGAATTGCAATCCCACCTTCTGTTGTGAAAGAATCTGTAAAGTACTGTCCCTGTTCGAGTATCCCATAAAAGCTCAATATTTTTGTTGCAATAACTTCTTCTTCTGAATCTAGCACACTAAACATAATTGTGATGTTGGTGAGGTTTGTTTTTCCAGTGTTTTTGAAGCAGGCAACTATTTTGCTTGAATCTCCACTTTCGCTGATTTTCCAGTAGGTTGCATCAAAAAATTTCAACTCGCCTTTGTCAGCTGGTTTTGTTTGCTCCCTTGGCGTAAAAAACAGCTCCGTAACAAACATTTCATTTCCACATTTGTACAGGCCAATCCCTATGTGGGTAAAGTCTTTGTTCAGCCTGTTCTTTTTGTGATTTGGTGAATTCTGGAAGTTTTCATCTATTTTGCTCGCAATGCCGTCGACCATGGTCAGTTTTTGTAAGTTTTCACCATATTTTGACCACTTTACCCCATAATTGCTGAGTCTGTCGCCAGGCTTCAGTCCGTCCGGATTTGTGTGGTCAAAAAATCCCCTTATGCACATGTCTGTTGTGTGATCCTGTGCTGCAAATGTTGCCGGCATGCTGATTTCAAGTGGAGGAGCTCCAACCTCTGCTCTGTGCTTGTTTATTTTTTCGTGAAGACTGGTCATTATATCGAGCAGTTCTTCACCGTCCTCTTCACCTGTTCCTGGATTTTCAGTTGTTTCACCAACAGAGAAGGACACGTTGTTTCCATCCAGCTGCATTGATGCGCCCTTGAGGTGTTTTGCCAGAAATTCCATGGAAACAAAATGCTCATCTCCTATTTTGAAGAGAGGAACATTCATTTCGGCAGACTCTTCACCAAACGATACTGATTTCTCGCCAAGCGTGAATTTGAGAATATTTGATGGCAGGGCAAGCACATTGACGGCAAAAAATGATATGAAGATCGCGATTCCAACGGCCACACTTCGTTTCAAGGGGCACCTCCACATGCATTTTAGCCCAAAAGACCCGTACAGTAAATAATACTATTAAAAAAGCCCTACTTGTTGCAGGGTTTTTTGTTTTTGGTGGCTACTTTATCACTATGCTGACCAGTTTTCCTTTTGGCACCATGATTTTCAGTATCTCGTGGCCATCGATGAATTTTTTGACCTGTTCCTCGGAGAGTGCAATTTTCTGGATTTCCTCTTCGCTTGTTCCAATTTGGACCTGGATGACGTGACGGAGCTTGCCGTTAATTTGTATTGGAATGTTGATGGTATCTTCTTTTGTGAGGGTTTCATCACCTACCGGCCATGGCTGCTGGTGGACAGATGCCTTGTTTCCCAACAGTTCCCAGATTTCTTCTGTGATGTATGGGCAAAATGGCGCGAGCAGGACGACATAGTTTTCGATGAAGTCCCTGAATTCCTTTGTTTCCGTTGTTCCTGGGGTCTTGGCAAGATCATAAATTGAATTGAAGGCTTCCATGAATGAAGATATTGCAGTGTTGAAGTGGAACCTTTCGATGTCTGATGTAATCTTCAAAATGAGCTTGTGCTTTATTCTTGCCAGTTCTTTCACCGTTTGCTCGCTGGCGCTGGTGTTCCCATACTTCCATGACGTGAAGTTGTCAAAGACCCTTCCAAGGAACCTGTAGACACCTGCACAACCAGGCTCATCCCAGACGACTTCTCCTTCAAACGGGCCCATAAAGAGGATATATCCCCTCAGCGCATCTGCACCATATTTCTCAACCATTGAATCTGGAGTCACGACGTTGCCTTTTGACTTGCTCATCTTCTGATGGTCGCCACCGAGCACCATGCCCTGGTTCATTAGCTTCTGAAATGGCTCAATGAATGAAATAAGCTCTGCATCGTGCATCACTTTTGTCCAGAACCTTGCATAGATAAGGTGCATTACGGCGTGTTCGGCTCCGCCCACATAAACATCAACAGGGAGCCAGTATTTGATTATTTCAGGATCAAACGGCCTGCCATTTTCATGGGGATTGGGGAACCTCAGGAAATACCAGGAGGAACACGCAAAGCCATCCATTGTGTCGGTTTCCCTTTGTGCCGGTCCGCCGCATTTGGGGCAGGTTGTGTTTACGAATTCTGGAATTTTTGCCAGCGGTGACTTTCCGTCTGTGGACGGTTCAAATTTGTCTATATGCGGAAGCTTTACTGGCAGCTGATCTTTTGGGACAGCTACTGTGCCACATTTCTCGCAATGAATGACAGGTATTGGCGCTCCCCAGTATCTTTGCCTGCTGATCAACCAGTCTCTCAGCTTGTAGTTTACAGTTGGGGTCGCAATGCCCTTTTTTCCGAGTTCTTCAACGATGACCTTTTTGAATTTCTCTGAATCTATGCCGTCATATTGCCCGGAATTGACCATCGTTCCTGATTCAGTATAGGCGTTTTCAGGGTTCATCAGCCCACCATCTTTGGATATCACCTGAACCACCGGTAGGCCAAATTTCTTTGCAAAGGCAAAGTCCCTTTCGTCATGGGCGGGTACACACATGATTGCGCCTGTTCCATAGCTTGCCAGGACATAATCGCCAATCCATATCGGCACTTTTTTTCCGGTTGCCGGATTTATTGCGTATGAGCCAGTGAAAACTCCGGTTTTTTCTTTGTCTGTGGAGAGTCTGTCTATGTCAGAGGCCCTTCTTGCCTCTTTTATGTAGGCATCGATGGCATTTTTCTGTTCAGGAGTTGTCAGTTCAGGAACAAGCTCGTGCTCTGGCGCAAGGACCATGTATGTGCATCCAAAAAGGGTGTCAGGGCGCGTTGTAAAAACAACGATATCGCGCCCCTTTTCTGATTTGAAAATTATTTTTGCGCCTTCAGACCTGCCAATCCAGTTTCTCTGCATGATCTTGATTGGCTCTGGCCAGTCGATGGTTTCGAGATCTTTTTCAAGCCTGTCTGCGTAATCGGTTATTTTGAAGAACCACTGCTTGAGGTCTTTTCGTTCCACCTGCGAGCCGCACCTCCAGCAAACGCCGCCTTCGGCTTGCTCGTTTGCAAGAACAGTCTTGCATTCCGGGCACCACCACTGGGCGCCGTAATTCTGATATGCCAATCCCCTTTCAAAAAGAAGCAAGAAGAACCATTGTGTCCACTTGTAGTAATCTGGATCTGAGGAATTGATTTCCCTTTCCCAGTCATAGCTGGTGCCGATGAGGGTCATTTGCCTTTTGTAATTGGCAGTGTTTTTTGCGGTTGTTGCTTCGGGGTGAATGCCCATCTGGATGGCATAGTTTTCCGCTGGGAGCCCAAAAGCGTCCCAACCCATTGGGTGGAGAACATTATAGCCAGCCATTCTAAAGTATCTGGAGTAGACATCTGTTGGAACATAATTCCTGCAATGTCCTACTGAAAGACCGCTTCCTGATGGGTATGGAAAGAAATCGAGGCAATATAATTTCTTTTTTCCAGGATCATTTTTCGTCCTGTAAAGTTTGTTGTCGTCCCAATACTTCTGCCATTTGGATTCGATTGCCTTGAAATCAAAGTTTCCCATTGCTGGCGCCTCCTTATGCAATTAAAGCCTCCTTGCGGAGGCTTTTTGGCGTCTTCTTAACTGGTGGACCTGAGGAGATTCGAACTCCTGACCTTCTGCATGCCATGCAGACGCGCTTCCAGCTGCGCCACAGGCCCACGATTGGATATTTATAACAGTGCCCAAACGAAAGTCAAGGAACAATAGTTCTACTGGTTTTCCACCCTTGACATGGTATTTGGTGACATTATACTAACCGAATTGTTGGGCCTCTAGCTCAGTTGGTTAGAGCGCGTCCCTGATAAGGACGAGGTCAGTGGTTCGAGTCCACTGAGGCCCACCATAGTTAGTCCTTTGCAAGTGGGGATGTAGCTCAGCTGGCAGAGCATCGCGTTTGCAACGCGAGGGTCGGGTGTTCGAATCACCTCATCTCCACCATAAACACAGCACAGAAAAACTCGCCATAAAGCTTTTATCTATAGTCATTTTTTGCATTTTTCTAACAGATATTATAGGTGATCTATTTATTTTTTTTGAAGATCGAGCATCGCGCTTTTGTTAAACTGGTGATAGAAATAATCAAGACAGCAAAATATGAAATACTAATAATTGATGGCGGTAACCATGAACAGTTTTGAACGAATCCAGAAGGTGATCGATTACATTGAGGAAAACCTCACAGCCCGCATAAATCCGGACATGGCCTGCAGCCAGTCAGATATCTCGACCGTCCATTGCTACAGAATATTTCATATGCTGGTTGGCAGATCGCTGATGGCATATGTGAGGGCAAGAAGAATGACTGAGGCAGCAAAGAAGCTGAAAGCCGGGCATGAAAGCATCATCGAGCTTGCCCTTGATTGCGAATATGACTCGCAAGAAGCCTTCACAAGGGCCTTCAAGTCTGAATTTGGTGTCACACCAGGCACTTTCAGGCAAAACAAACCAAAGATAAAGGAGTACAACAAAGTGGACCTGATTGAAAAATATTATGATGATTCGGCAAATAGCATGCAGGGAGACCCTAAAGTTAAAGTCTTGAAATGGCTTCCTCCAATTAGGGTAGCCTATTGCAATGCGATTGGCAAAACACCAGAAAAAGATGCCTGGAAAAAGCTTTTTGAGTGGGCAGCAAGCAATGGTCTTTTTGATGGCCCGTACAGACTTTTTGGATTCAACAACCCTTCACCACAACCAGGAAAAGATGAATATGGCTATGAAGTTTGCATTACCGTGGAGAAAGATGTTGCAGGAACTAATGAAATAAGATTCAAACACCTCATGGGAGGACACTATGCCGTCATGGGCACAACACTCCCCAATATTGAGAAAGACTGGAAACATTTTTCAACGTGGCTCTCGCTGAGCAAGTATGAATATGGAACGCACCAGTGCCTTGAGGAACATTTAACGCCTCCGAACAGATGGGACAACGAAACACTCGAAATAGACCTTTACATGCCGATCAAGGTCAAGGAAAAACCTATGGAAAAGAAAATAAAGGAAGTAAAACTGGATAAAATGAGGGTAGCATATTGCCATGCCCTGAGTACTTCGCCAGAAAGTGATTCCTGGAAAATAATGAAGGAATGGGCAACTAAAAATGGAATTCTTGACTTGCCAGGAACAAAAATTTTTGGTTTTGACAATCCGTGTCCGGAACCTGACAGATCATTTTATGGATTTGAGCATTGGGTCACTGTACCGGATGGCATCGAGCCTTCTGATGATGTTGGCATAAAGGAAGTTGAGGGTGGCGAATACCTTATTTTGTCGAGCAGACTTGAGGACATTCCTGAAAATTACAAGAGGCTTTTCAGGGGTTTTGATGAAAGGGAGATTGATTGTAGGGAGGCACCGTGGATCCAGGAGCTCATTTTTGACAAAGGAGACCCAGACAATCAGGACCTTATGGAGCTTGTTCTTTATGCTCCCTTCAAGAGAAAAAACTGAATTTGCGATGGAGTTTAAAAGGCCAGGTAAATACCTGGCCTTTTTGTTTTTTTAGGGTTTTTATTATCAGGGATTTTTGGGTTTTGATATTGGCTGTGATGGTTTTAGCTGGGTAGAAGATGATGGATCCATTATCTTGGCATTTTCGGGTATCTGAATTTTTGGTGCAGAGCCAATATTGGTTATTTCA
>JAGOOK010000025.1 GCA_017992555.1 Caldisericia bacterium
AGCTTGATGATGGCACTCTGGCAACCGTTAAAATCAGTTACGAGACTACCCTCAAGAGATATGATGACCCAATCCTGCCGAACCAGCTTTCTGCCGGACAGATTGTAAAAGCGCAGGGAATACTCTCCGGCGAGACACTTTTAGCAATCATTGTTGATGTCAGAGAGCAAGACCAGAAAGTCAATTTCAAGGGCCTTGTTGCTGACCTGGACAAAAACAATGTCGCAATAAACGGTTTTGGTTCAGCGCTCTACCTGAGCCCCAAAACTGTCTACAAGGGAAAGCCATCCGTTGGTGAAACAGTTGAAGTCGAGGCCATTGGAAATGACATAACAGGTTACAAAGTCCTCTCCATGGTGGTCATACCGAAGCCTCCACAGGAAAAACCAGTCGAAAAGATCGCTATCAAATCAGGTATTGTTGTGAATGTGACAACTGATGAAGGTGGAAGAAGAATATTCCTTCTCTCTGACGGCACACTTGTCTACTATAGCAGAAACACTGTTTTTGAAGGCGAAAAGCTTTCAACCGGGACAGTCGTTGCAGTCAAGGGCGTCATGGATTCTGAAAAGCAGATGGACGCCAGGACTGTTAACATAAAGAAGCAGGAAGTGACCCAAACTTTTTCCATTGCAGGCGAACTCGTTGACATCAGGTGCATCACCTCATGCAACTGGGTCAAGGCTGAGGGCGTCTCTGAGATAACGGTGAAGGGCGTTACGTCACCATTCCTCATCTATCCAGAAACAGTGGGCCACAGTGTTGTGACTCCTTCAAGAAAAGGGCAAATCGTGATTCTTGAGGGAAGGACAATTGCTGGAGTAATGCTTGTTGACAAGGCCCAGGTGACCGATCCAACAACGCAAATCATCCGCACCGGCATCATTGTCAAAATGGACCAGAAGGAATTTATGTTGGACGATGGGTCAATCTTTATACTGAAGTCGTACACATCCAAGGCAGATGGCATCGCGATCGGCTCAACTGTCAGCGTGACTTGCATGGAATCAGACGGTTCCCTGGTTGCTCTGAAGGTCGAGTTGAAAGAGGCTGAACCAGAAATAACTTCATGGCTTACCATTACATCTTTTGAAAATGGCGAGCTTGTTCTGGAAGATGGAACAAGATTCCTTGTCACTGGTGATACCAATATTTGGATAGGCATTGCCAAGGAAAAGGGAACGCCGGACATGCTTGTCCAGGGTGCAAAGGTGGCATGTACTTACCGTAAGGGTCAAAATAACATAGCACTGGAGATATTGATCCAAAAACAATGAAAAAACTTCTTTCTGTGATATTTTGTCTTGCACTGGCCGCCCCCGGAACGGTTCTGGGGGTTCCTTCAGTTTCTGTGGTTGTAACACCTGATACGGCCACGCTGAATTCCCAGTATGAGGTTCAGATATCACTTGAATCCCCATGCCCAGAGAACGCCACGGTGGCAATAAAATTCCCCGAAGCAGTGAGATTGCCGGACAAAATAGTTGGAGGACTTGTGGCTGTTTCGGAATTGCCTGTGCAAGAAGTTTCAGTCAGTGACCGTACAGTCAGTTTTAAACTTCCCGGGCCGCTTCCCGACCAGAAAGAACTCTCAATTTGCATACCGGCACCGTGTGGGTTGATAAACCCGTTCAAAGCCGGAGAGTATACACTGGAAATCACGATTGGTGAGGAATCTTTCAGAAGGAATTTCCAGATAAAACCAATCCTTGAGCAGGCCCCAACGGTGGCTGTAAAGCCAGATAAAGTTGGTTACAAGGTTGGGATAACAATCCAAATAAACACCCCTGACTTCTTCAGTGTTGTTGAAGGTGATGCGATTGACATAACCTTCCCGCCAGAATTTGAATTGCCAGAGTCAATCGATCCCCAGTATGTTTTTATCAGCGGTTCAAAGATTGCCGCAGGTTCCATTGATATTCGCAACATAAAACTTGTCTGTTCCCAATCAGTACAGAAAAGGGAGCCTGTTGTAATATCTTTTGAGCCCTCTTTTGGGATAAAGTCTCCGGTTTGGGCCGGGTATTTTGCGCTTGGAATCTCCATCCCTGGAAAAATGGAAGAGATACTCTCCCAGCCTTTTCAAATACAGGCCCTTTCTCCAACGCTCACATTGTCAGTGAAACCGGAAATAGATGATGGCGTATGGTATTCTGTAAAACCAAAAATAGAAATAACGTCAAAAGCAAAGAGGGAAATATATTACTATTGGGACCAGGACAAAAAGAACCTTTACAAAGATCCTTTTGAAGCCGAAGAGGGCATCCACATGCTCAGCTACGTTGGGAAAGTAATTGATGGCGGGTATGAGGCCGTTTTGTCAAAGGTCTTTAAGGTGGACCTTACTCCACCAGCGTTTTTCCCGGTGCCAACAGCATTCAATGCCGAAAAAATCGATCTTGTCTATAGGGTAAAAGATGTGTCACCTTGCGAGTCCGGAATTGGCAAGGATGCTGCAGAAGCGCTTGGTGATAACACATTCAAAATAGGCCTTGCGCTCAAGCCAGGGCCAAACGATTTTGTTTTCTGGGCGGTGGACTCCTGCCAGAGGATTTCAGAGCTGAGGCGCACAATCATCCTTGATGTGACACCTCCAACACTTATTGTTGAGAAGCCAAAACCCCTTCAAACAGTTTGTGGGGCCATAATAGAAGTCAGGGGCAAAACAGAGCCGGATTGTTCAATAGCAGTCAATGGGTCGCCGGCAGATGTATCAGAAAAAGGTGAATTCAAAGCAGTGGTTTCTCCTGGTTCTGAAGGGCCCTTTGATATAACGGTCGTGGCAACTGACCCAGCCGGCAATACCACGAAAAAGATCGTCCCAGTCTCATACATACTCAGTGCAAGAATAGAACTCGAGATTGGCAAGATTGGATTTATGTACGCCGATTCAAAGGGCGAGCTCGAAGCGGCACCTTATGATGATGGTGGCATCGTCATGGTGCCATTTGGAAAACTCGCTGATGTTTTGGGTTTCAGGGTTTTGATAAAAGATAACGATGTCACCGTTGCTGACAGGTTCTCAAGCAAGACCGTGACACTCTCGACTGGTTCAGACAAGGTAAAAATCAGGGGCGAAGGCAATTTTGAGGCCCAGCTCTCCGGAAAACCAATCATAAAAGAAAATGTTCTTTTTGTTCCCCTGGATTTTTTTGACAAAGGACTTGGGCTGCAGACAATCAGGGAAGAAAATAAAATAACGGTGCTTTTCTGCCCGAGAGTATAAAACCATGAAAAAGTTTCCGGCCTTTGTTTTGGCCCTTCTGATTGCTTTCTCCACAATCAGAGGGGCAGCAAGTGCTTCCACTTGCCCCGTATCGTTCTATCAGATTGTGATAGAACCAATGATTTCTGGTGCCGTGGCGTGCTATACCGTGGTTTTCCAGAATCAGTGCACTCTGCCAAAAGGTGAGACAATTCATCTGATTTTGCCAAAAGGCGCCGAGATTTATTTTGGGTATGGCAGAAACATCAGCCTTGATGGGCGCCCGGACAGGTTCATGGGGCAAGACAACGATCTTGAGATTCAGCTTACCTCTGATTTGCCAATTGGCCGGCACTATCTAAAGGTCTGCAATGTCAAAAACCCCTCCGATCCTGGCCCCCACGTCATAATTTTGACCACGTCCACTGAAAGAGTCATGTCTTTCGAGTTTTCTTTCAACCAGAGCTCGGTTTCGCCACCAGTTGTGACCGTCAATCCTGATTATGTGAATGCTTGCGCAGAATATACAATCAGGTTCAGGTCTGCCTCGGCATCGGGCAAAGGTTGTGGTTGCCATAGGGAAACAACAATATCTGTAATGTTCCCTTCAGGCATCGAAATAGGGAAAATCGATTTTGGCGGTGTCTACATAAATGGTGCGGCCATCCCATCGTCATACATGCGCACCTATAACAGCACAATTGATGTTATTGTCACTTTCCCAATCAATGCTGGTGATCTGATAGAGATAAGAATAACCACAAAGGCAGGCATAAAAAATCCATCAAAGCCAGGCTGGTACACGCTCAAGCTTTACACGAGTGCTGACCAGGTTGTTGTCACAAGCGAACCTTATTACATCAGGCCATCAACAGTAACGAGGGCCACTGTCACACTTTCAAATCCGTACACCTGCTCTGTTTCTGCTTTCCAGGTGCGTTTCAGGACCGGCCCTTACGGTTCACTGCTTGCCTCGTCGACCATAACCCTCATGCTTCCCAAAGTGTTTCTGGTGCCAAGAGAGATTGAGGAAGGTAATATAGCCGTCAATTCCTCAAAAGTCAGTGGCAAGACATATTCATCAAGCTGGCAGGAGGGGCCTTCAATAACCATCAGAATTCCGGATAATATTGGTCCGGAGACAGATGTCATAATTGATGTTTTGCCCGGTGCTGGCATTGTGTTGCCTGAGGTCGATTCCTCCTATTCTATTCATGTTGAAACTTCATCGGAGCCTTATCCTGTGCCATCCTTTGATTTTTACGTCCAGCATTCAAAACTTACCGCCGTTTCTTATTCGGTAGAACCACTGTTTGTAACGCTCGAGTCAAAGCACAGCGTTACTTTTGTGACTGGTGGTTGTGGTGATCTCGAACCGGGGCTGGACACAATTTCAGTGCAATTTTCAAAAGATTTTATCATGCCACAGTCGATGTTGTGCCAGACAATCACCATAAACGGCGTGCAAATCAAAAACATCCCGTTTATGGCCGGCAACACTGTGACAATCTCACCACCGGAGCGCATTCCCGGTGGCTCGGAGGTCACAATCAACTTCCCCATTGAATGTGGAATAAAGAATCCTGGCAAACCTGGAACGATGCACAAAGTGACCGTCTGGACATCCCGGGAAAGAGCTCAGGTTATCTCCAATCCGGTAATGTTTGCCACAACAAAGCTTTCAAATGTTTTTTGCGAGCTGGACAAGCGTCTTGTCGGGAAAAATACTGGCGCAAAGGTCTCTTTCACGCTTGGAAAAGCGGGCGCAATAAGAAATGGCACTGTTGTAAAGATCGGTTTTGAGGACGGGTTTGATTTTACCGGGCAGGTTTTCATAAGAAATTTTGTTTTTGATGGTGCCGCCTGTAGGAAAGCCACATGGGCAAATCCTGTGCTTACGCTGGTGTGCCCAAAAGACTACAATCCAGGTGATCTCGTCACAATAAATTTCGATGAAGAGGCCGGTTTGAAAACACCACTCAAACCCGGAAAATACAAGATATGGGTTTCTACAGAAACAGAGCCGGACCAGATAGAGTCTGATGGGCTACTTGTTGTGGATGTCCCGACCGTTTCAATCCAGACAACCCCAAAGTCCCCGGATGGCAAGGCCGAATGGTTTGTCACCAAGCCAAAGCTTTCAATTGTTGCCCAGTCTTCTTGCGAGGAGAAGCCGACAGTTTTTGTAGATATTGATGGAGATCAGGTGAAGTATTCTGGTGAATTCTCGCTTGAGGACGGACGGCATTTTGTAACGTGTTATTGTGTTGATGAGTTTGGAAACAAATCCGAGACACAAACAGTCCTTATCAATATCGATACCAAGCCGCCACAGTTTGACCCCCCATCTGGCAAGATCTACACCAGGTCCGATTCGATAAGGGAATCACTTGCAATAGCCGATGACAATGATGTAGAGCTATATCCGACAGACACCACAGGGGTTTTGTTCTCAAAAGGGCTCACGTCTGTCTGGTGGGTGGAATATGTTTCATCCGGTCAGAATTGCATCAAGGCCCAGGCAGTGGCTGAAGATGAAGCAGGGAACAAGGCTGTTTGGGACAGAGAAGTGTGCTTTGACTGGACGCCACCAAAATTGGAATTGCCAGAAAAGCTTGAAGCAGACAAACCAGAGTATTCGATTGCTGGAAAAGTATCCGACAACTCGCCAGTTGTAGTGACTGTAAATGGCGTGGCTCTTGAGGTTAAAGAAGATGGATCTTTCTCCTATGCAGGCATTGCCAAAAATGGCCCGCAGAACATCCAGTTTGTGGCAAAAGATGCAGCGGGAAACCAGACTATTGCAAATGTTCTTGTGATTGGAAACCTCAGGAGATCGGTCGTCATTTCAATTGACAGCAAGGAAGCTTTTGTAAACGGGAAGGTCGTTACGCTTCCGGTTGCCCCATACCTTGAAAAGGGAACCACCATGGTGCCGCTCAGACTCATTGGCGAGGGTCTGTCTGCAAAGGTTGATTTCAACCAGGAGAACAAATCTATCAAGATTGTCCTTGGACAAACACAGGTTGAGCTTGTCCTTGGGAACAGCACGGCGTTGGTGAATGGCCAGCCTGTAACACTACCAGTTCCGCCAGGAACAAAAAGAGGCACTACCTTTGTTCCGTTGAGGTTCGTTGCGGAATCTCTTGGCGCCCAGCTCATGGTCTCTGGCAAAAAAATAACTATCAGCTATATAATTACCCCTGATGCTGGAAATCCTCTATTCTTTAGCTCTCCTCGCTTACCTCTATTCCTTTGTCCTGTTCGTTAGATTTTTTGTATGGCAATTTCAGGCAAATAGAGATTTTTGGAACAGAAAAGTAAGCATATCGCTTGAAGATCTGAGGTTTCTTGCAAAAAGAGAGGGCGTGGGGCTGCCTTTCTTTACTGTAATGGTTCCAGCTAGAAACGAATCGCTTGTCATAGCCAGGACAATTGAAAACCTCACAAAGCTTGATTATGACATGAATTCGCTTGAAGTTATCGTTGTGACTGACCAGAAAGAACGTCAGGAGCACGAAAATTTCAAGCCAGTGCTTATCGGAGAACTCCACAATCTTCTTTCTGATCCTGATTTTGTCCCGAAAGAGATCAAAACATCGGGGTTTTTCCTTTCGTACGTAGTCACAAAACTTCCTTACGGCCAGATAATGTTCCAGTGCATGGGTATTGCGCCAAAATCAGACAGAGCATTGCTGAGGGGCAAGATAGAAAGGGCCATATTCGAGTTCTGCAACACCATAATTTCTGGCAGACCTGCGGACCTGAGCACAGTCTACTATGGTTTGCGAAGGGCAATGCCCGGAATCGAAGACGAGAGACTTTCACAAGTAACAACAGAGTTCCTTCTGCTTTCAAGGCTTGCCATGGGCAAGCTTTCAGAGAGAAACCCCCAGTACATTTCTGCACTCAGACGAATAGAAATCATTTCCACAATATCTGGCGGGCTTCCGCCAATGAGGACTGAAAACCTCAGGCTGGCCGAACTTGACAGGCTCCTGTACAGGGAAGAACGTCCCACAATAGAAAAACTTGGTGAACTTTATGATTCTTTCTTCCTGACAACCCAGCAGGTGGTTGAGGATTGTATTGTTGCCAATAACGGTGCAGGGTTCAGGCTCAAGCATTCCGAAGTCCCTTTTGATTTTGACGGTGAGATGGATGGAAAATGCACTGGGGAACCAGTCAAGTCCACAAAAGGCAGGGCGCTCAACTGGGCATTTAGTGATGTTGACCCCCAGACTGACATGGTTGTTTTTTACGATGCTGAATCGCACCCGGACCATGATGTGATGCTCCATGCTGGTCGTCGCCTTATCTCGAAGGACCCGCCAGAAATAATGCAGGGGCCGCTCTTCCAGGTCAGAAACTACTTCAGGATGGGCGCAATCTCAAGGATTGGCGGCCTCTACAAGGCCATCGCCCATGACTGGTACCTGCCACTCCTCATAAAAAAACTTCCCTTTGTAGGAGGAACCAATCTTTTCATTTCTTGGAAGCTGATCCAGAAGATGAGAGGCTTCGATGAAAATTCCCTTACTGAAGACCTCGAATTTGGATGCAGAGCCTATCTGTACTTTGGAACAAAACTTGTATTTTTGCCAGTAAAATCAACCGAGCAGACGCCACCAACTGTTGCACAATTTTTCAGGCAGAGGCTAAGATGGGGTTCCGGACACATGCAAGTCATGCGGTCAATCCGCTCCTACCCATGGCGTGACACTGCCGTTGGGACAAGGAAAGATTTTGACCAGAGGGCACTGAGCTTGTGGTGGAACCTCACATTGACCGGCCCGCTTGAGTGGGTGGTTTACCAGCTTTCAACACTGGTAGTATTGGCCATGGACGTCATCCTTGTATTAAATGCTTTTGGGGCCGGCATTCCGGGGGCCTATTTTTCACAGAACCCAGTTCTGTATTGGTTTTTGCTTTGCCTGAACATTCCATATACGGCTTTCACTTTCTACTGCTATATCAGGTATGACGAGGTTTTTGACAAGACATTCAGGCCGCTATCCCTGGGTATTCTGGTGATGGATCTTGCGAAACTACTGATGGCCAGCTTTGTCGTTTTCTTGTTACCTGCGCCATACACTTTTGCGGCAATCCTGTCACTCTTTGGCAAGTCACCCAAAATATGGGTGAAAACGCCTAGAACAGAAGAGTGAATATTTCTTTGAATAGCAAGCCGTTTTTATGCCGGATACTTGAAAGACATCTGACCATCCTCAAGCAGTTTGAATGATGCTCCGGACATGTCAGCCAAATCTGAAACGGGAACCATTATCCTTCCAGTAATGATTGTGCACCTTGAAGCCAGTTTTTGCTGGTGTCCATTAATGGTGGAGTTCGCAGAGTTTTTTGAGAAACCAAGTTTTCTTCCTGGCATGGAAACTTTTGCAGTTCTAGTTTTTGCGTCCCAGGAAACGGAGCCGTTGCACGTCTCGACAAAAAACCTGAGGGGCACCATGATACAGTTACCGATTTTGTACGGGGCCACATGCATGTACTGTTTTGAGGAAACTCTGTTCTGGTTTTCGACCTGGGCGATTCTTTGGCCTGTTTTGAAGGTTATCACGGGGTGCCTGACAAAGTATACCAGAACTGTCAGGGTGGCCCTGAAATTGGACTTTAAGACAGCGTAGTTGATTGTCAGGGTTTTAACGCCCTCCGAGGATGGTGGTATGGTGATCCTGGCAGAGCACCTCTCGCCCTCAAGCATTGTGTTTACAGGAACATTCAGTGCCCAGCCGTTTGATGTTGAGCCCTTGATGTGGGCAATACCCTGGCCCGACCATGCAAGTGTGAAGTTATAGGTTCCGCCAGAAACATCGCAGATATGGGTATAAAAGCCGTCACTGTCAGGTTTTGATGTGGTAGGCGGGATTATTTTGAGGCTGCCGGTGGATATTGACGATTTGCCGTCTTTTGCCTGGACAACCTGTGCGTTCCAGACTGTAAGGTCCTGAGGTGGGTTGCCCTTTGGGGCAGTCGGTTCCCAATTTGTCCAGTCTGTCTGGTCAAAAGAAGAACCAATGAGTGCCACTCCCTTTTTTCCAGGCGGATTGCCATTACCACCGTCGCCCGGATAGACTTTTCCTGTGCCTTCAAATGATGAGCAGACAACAAAAACTGCCCCGCCATTGCTTCCGCTTTTCCCGGCTGAGGCCCTCATGTTGCCATTGTTTATGAAGCTGTTATTGATGAAAACAGCTATTGTGCCTGGTTGGGTAGTGGTTTCTAGGAGCCCGTCATTTGTGAAATTGTTGGACCTGACCATTAAAAGCGGGCCTGCCTTCAACGTGCCGAGGTTTTTTATGTTGAAAACAGCAACTATCTGGGTTTTTCCGATTGCAATGAAAAAAGCATTGTTTTCAAAGTTCTGGCATTTTAGGAAAACATCTCCACCTTTCATCTGACCGTTGTTTTTCAGCATTCCTGTGCAGGTCAGGTCGGTCCCGAGTTCAAAAACGCCACCTGTCTCCACGATCATCGAGTTCAATCTGAGGTCATTGCCCATCGTAAGCTTTCCCCTGACAGTGAGTGTTCCGATGTCGCAGGATTTTGGCATTACAGCATTTCTGCCCTCCGGAATGATGACGTTGTCATCAAGTCCGGGGCCATTCCCTATAGTTGCCGGTTCCCAGGAGTTTTTGTCAGTCCATGGTCCACCAATGAACGTGTATGTTGCACCAGCGCTTTCGTGGGTCAAAGCGACAGCAGAGGTCGTACCCGATAGGGCACAAAGCAAGACCAGAACAAAGATAGTTAGTTTTTTCATGGTGGCTGGTAGGTTATTATAACAGTTTTTGTGTTTGCGTCCCAGTTTACTGTGGCTAAAAATGCTTCAGCAATAAACCTTATGGGCACGAAGGTGCGTCCGGCAACGATAACAGACGCTGTGTCGAATGTTTTTGCCTCTGGTTGTTTTCCGGGGAGTTTTAGCGTCAGCATATTTGTGCCGATGCAGTGGTAAATGATTGTTCCGCCAAGGGTTATGTCCACCCTTCCTGACCCTGGGCAGCCATCCTTGATGTAGGTGACCTTTGGTCCGAATGACTCTGATATTGCGCGGAGCGGCACCATCGTCCTGTTTGACTGGAGGAATGGCGGACTGTCAAGCTTCACTTCCCATTTTTGAGTGCCTCTCTTCATCTTCATGATCGGATCACCAAGTTTCAGTTCGGCAACAAAGGGTTGCGGGACGATATTGTAACCCACAACAACCTTATAAGAGCTGGTTTTTGTCTTGATGGTTATTGTTGTAGAATATTTGCCTTCTTTGATTCCCGTGGAATCGAGTACAACGTTGAAGAAGGCCTTTCCTCCTGGCACAATTATGGCGTTGCCAGGGTTGATTGTTATCTCCTGTTTTTCAGAGGTGCATATCACCTGAACAGGTCCGGTGGAACTGGCCGGATTTGACATTGAAAACGATCCTGTGGCCGTCTCGCCTGTTGGGACATGGCCAAGGTCAATGATTGATGGTTCCGGGTTCAGGTCCCAGAGTTTGAAGAAAGTAACTGATTTTGACGAAGACACGACTAGGCCATCACGAACAATCGGGATTGGGTGTACTATATCTCCTGCCATGGTTACTTTCCAGAGCACTTCCCCGTCCTTCAGCCTTACTCCGGCCACAAGCCCACCGGCACATCCAAACACGGCGATCTCAGAGTTTGCCGATACAGCTGAGACCGGTTTTTCCGTTTTCACAGACCACGAGAGTTTGTCGCCGCTGACTCCGTAAAGGCCAAAACTTGTTCCCACAACAAGGGGGCCTCCGGGAACAGCAACCATGCAGGATGGCGAAGATGGCAACTCGATTGGTATCCTCTGGTCTCCCTTGAGCCTTGCGACCCCTGATTGCACTGGGATGTTTATTAGACCATCATTCTGGCATATTTGCCCTATTGGCGGGTCTGCCTTGATGTTGGAAAGAATTGCTCCATTTTCTGGATTTATAACATATATGGTGCCATCGCTGGTTTGCTGGAAAAGTCCCTGGGAGGTGATGATTGGGGAGCATGAGAGTGGTGTTTCAAGGTCAACAGACATCTGTTCCTTCAGGTCAGGTGTGAAGGAAACAATCTTGCCTGAAGTTGAAGAAACATAAATTAATCCGGAGATGGTTATGGGCGGTGCGACTATGCCAGAGCTTGTTGAGGCTTTGTCGATTACCTTGCCGTTTGATGAGTCTATCGAATAGACATTACCAACCTTGTCGCAAAAGATTGCTCTTCCACTCACAAAGCATGGCGGTGCCACAATGTTTGAGACAAGCTCTGCACCCCAGATTTTTTTGCCGGTTTCAAGGTCAAGGCAGTTTGCGATGTTCTGAGAGGCAAAATAGAGCCTGTTTTCTACGATGCAGGCCGATGTCGGAGACTTCACTTCGGACATTGACCAGTGCACCTGTGGCTCGCCTGGTGGCAACTCGGTGGGTGTGTAGGGATTGCCTTTGCCGTCTGGAAAGGCGCATGGCCAGCCAAGAGCCATTGTGGTTGCTATGGCAAGAGCCAAAAAAGTTCTCATGACTGGATTTTATTTTGGAATGGGTCTCTGTTCAATGCCTTTGGGGAAACACATATTATTAGTGTTGGAATTAGGAGCGCAACATAAGAAATCAAAAGTCCGACTGGTATGGTAAGAATCTGGGTCAGTCCTCCGGCTATCAGGTTTCCAATGGGCATAACGCCTGAAACTGCAAAGGAATAGAAACCCATTACCCTTCCTATGTACCCTTCCTGCGTGACCATTGGAAGGATACTTGATGCTAGCACGTTCTGGTTCACCATCATATAGCCGAAAATTGCATAAAGCGGGATGGCCAGCCAGATTGTCGGGTAAAACAGGAGGACTAAAGCGAGTGCAAGTCCCATCACTGCCTGCATGATGCTGCCGGACCTGAATTTGGCCATGATCCCTTGTCTGCTTTTGGTCATTGATATGACGAGGGCCCCTATGAGTGCGCCCACTCCAACGGAAGATTGCAATAGACCATAGCCTATTGAACCAAGCTTCAGTACGTCACTGGCGATTGCTGAAGAAAGAATGGTTATTCCATAGCCGAATGTTGATGCCAGAACAATCGTGAACAGGATCAGGAACGGTATTTTTTGTCTGGAGATATATTTGGCACCTTCCACGAACTGGACGATCATCGAACCCCTTGGCTCTATTTTTGTGCTCTTGACGTCAATTATTGTAAACATGACGATCGAAGGAACCAAAAGAAGTGCGGACAGGGCAAAACAGTATCCGGAATGAACAGTAAGTAGCAAACCGGCAACAATTGGGCCCAGTATCCTTGCAATGTTGAAAGTCACCGAGCTCAACGCGTTTGCTTGTATAAGGTGTTCTGGCCCGACCATGTCGAGCAAAAAGGCAAGCCTTGCCGGTTCCTGAATGGCACCAGTGGCGCCATTTATGAGTGCAAAAATGGCCAGTATTGGGTAGTTGATAAGGCCTGTAAACGCCATGAAAGCGAGGAGCGATGATTGAACAACATTTATGATGTTTGTAACGAGGGTCAGTTTTCGCCTGTCATATCTTTCTGCCATCGAGCCTGTGACCGGAGTGAGAATGAGGTAAGGGAGACTACTGCACATGCCCATTACTCCGAGAAGGAGTGGAGAATTCGTGATCTGGAGTGTGACCCACATCAGGGCGCTTCCATATATCCAGGCTGAAGGGAAGGCAAAGAGCTGGCTCATTACATATCTTGTGAAGTTGGCGTTATATAAAATTGGTTGCTTTCTCATCCCCCAAGATATTACATGACGTTCTTGTTTATAAAGCAAAAAAATGGTGAGGGGTGTTTTTCGTGCAATTGTGAAATATTTTAGTTTTTTTCGGTTAATTATTGTACCGGATTTGAGCTTGTAAAAATGTAGATCTTAAATGCGATGAGACGAGCAAAAGGTTCTAAATAGCGTTTTATACCTGTTTTCTAAGCTTGCAAAAATGTTACGTAATTGTATATAAATTGTTTCCAATTTTACTCAATGAGGCTATGTGAGTGTTAAAAATAATTGTAATTTTTAAACGGGAAGATGGAGAAACATTTTGGGCTAATTATTGCTAATAAGGAAAAGGTATTGTATGTTTCAGAACCATTCTTGCAAGAGATGTGTTCTGGGGCAAAGCCATGCTGTGTCCATCCGGATGATCACCTGGACTTATCGAAACTTATGAATCCGGCCTCTTTTACGGTGAGATTAAAAAAACCAGAAGAAAATCATTACACGCAGTATTTTTTTAGAAGTTCCCCTTTTGGCGATTTTTTTGTGGTTTGTTTTGCTCCTGTTAAAAAACCTGCTGCTATGAATGATTTTTTGGTATTTCCCGATTGCGAGGTTGATAATTGTAAACCAACGATAGGCGATATTTTTGGTTCTTTCCCAGACGCTTTACTGCTGATTGATAGCAAAGGAAGGCTTGTCGATTGCAAGATACCAAATGGAATGGTTTTGGACATGCAATGGAGGAAGCATGTTGGAAAGAATGTTTCGGAAATATTGCCCTCTAACATTGCGGAGACTTTTTTACAAGCCATTGGCAAGTCTATTTTTACAGGAAGAACAATGGTGTATGAATATAGCCTTGATAATGACCAGGGGGGAAAACATTTTGAGGCAAGGCTCTCTAGGCTCTCGAATAATCATGTCCTGGTTTTGGTGAGAAATATCAACGAGAAAAAAAATCTTCTCGACCAATTATCTAAACAGGTTGAAAAGTACAAAACTTTTTTTACCCATGCCCCTGAACCATACCTGGTGTTGTCTTTTCCTAACAGAAACATAGTTCATGTTTCAGCAGAGTTTACAGATCTTTTTGGGTACTCTGAAGCGGAGATAGGAGAGAGGACTCCTGAAGAGCTCGAACTTTGGGTCAGCAATACAGAGAAGAAAAAATACCTCTCCATGCTTGCAAGGGATGGTATTATCTCAAATTTTGAAACATTGTTATACAACAAAAGCAGGGATGCCATTCCTGTGCTTATTTCCTCGCATATTGTTCAGGTAAATGAAGATAAAAGATACCTTACTCTTATTCGCGACATATCGTCACAGAAACTTTCCCAGATGAAGCTGGAAGAATCAGAGAAACGCCACAGGAAGCTTGTGGAAGGCATAGGAACGCCCATTTTTGTCCACGATGGAGACAAATTCCTTTTTTACAATAAGGAATTTCTGGATTTTATCGGCTTGTCCGAGCAGGAAGTTGAAAAAGTCAACCTTTATGATCTTATTGTACCAGAGTTGAGGGCCGAGTTTGCTTTCAAGGTTAAACGTGCATTTTTGGGGGACACTTCTGTGTCAAGAAGTGATATGAAGTTTGTTTGCGGTGACAATAAAATAAAAGACACCAGGACAAATATTGTCGGTGGAAATTATGGCGGGAAGATGTGTGCTTATGTGTCAATCTCTGATCTGACCTCGCTCATTGAAGCCAAGGATGCTTTGGTAGAAACCAATGAGTTTCTTAATGCGCTTGTGGCCTCTACTGAAGACATTGTCTTGGCGATGGATGAAAATGGCAAATGTGTTTTTGTTAAAATGAAACCAGATTGGGTCGGTAATGACAGGAGGTTGTTTTTGGGGAGTGATATCGAGGACATCTTTGGGGCTGGGAAATCGTTGGATGAATTTAAGGCAATGGTTTCGAATGTTGCCAAAACAGGAACACCCGGAGAATTTGCCGGCTGTTTTAGAATATTGGGTAAAGAAGTATGGCTGAATGCAAGATGTTCACCTTTTCGGGGGCCAAAAGGCAATGTTATTGGGACCGTTTCACTTATAAAAGATATAACTGCAAGTCTTGTGGATAGGCGAAAAATCCTTGAAGAACAAGACAGGCTGGATTTGATCATCGCCAACATATCAGACATTGTTTTCGAAGTCAGAAACGGTTTTTTGTCCTACGTTTCACCAAATTGCGTAAAAGTCCTTGGCAGGAGTGTTGGAGAGTTTCTTGGACGATCGGCAACAGAGTTTATCTCTGTGTGGAAGGCCCTGCGCATCCAGCGTTCTGGCAGGGACGCAGAATTTATGGTCAAACTTATCGACTCGGATAACTTGGAAAGAGTTTTCGAAATCAAGCTCTCCCATATTGGAGGTTCTTATATTGGCATTGCAAGAGACATCACAGATTCGGTCCAAAAAGAGGAGGCAAAGAGGGCCTTTCTTGGCTCTGTGGCACATGAATTGAGGAACCCGCTTACAGTTATTTCGGGATTTTCGGAGCTGCTTGAGGGAATGGTGCAGAACAATCCGAACGCCTTGGAAGTAGTCAAGATGATAAGAGAGGCAGCATTGCGTGAACAGCACCATGTTGATGATCTTGTGAGTTTTGGAGTGACAAAGCCAAGATATGTTTTCAAGCTGGTTGATGCTCATGGCCTTTTCGTTGGCCTTCAGACCAAGCTTAAAATACTTTTTGAAGAATCGCTTAACCCGATGCAGAAAAAAACGGGAGCGAGTTTCATTGTTAATATTGATGAACACCTCAAAGGGAGAAACATCAAGGTTGAAACTGGTTCGATCGAGGAAGTTTTTGGGAACCTTCTCATAAATGCCATGAAGTATTGCCGGGAAGGGCAGCCTCTTAAGATAAAACTGGAAGCAAAATGTGAAGGTGAAACCCTCTTGGCAAGTTTTGCCGACAATGGTATTGGCATACCAAAATCAAAACAGAATTTTATTTTTAAACCATTCTACCAGGTCAATCCCGAAGGAGATTTGAAAAATGGAATGGGGATGGGGCTTTCCATAGTCAAAATGCATGTGGAATCGCATGGTGGTTCCGTGTCATTCTCCAGCAGCGAAGGAGCGGGCGCCGCTTTCTTTATAAGATTGCCTTTGCTATCTTGAGGATACATTCCAGTCGGATAAAATATATTTCCATGCAGAGAGTTTTGTCTTTTTTTCTTGCGCTGTCAGTTCTTTTTTCTCCCTTCGCAATAGCTACAGCTTTTCCACCAGAGAGGGCCATCTGGAATCAGAGAGGTTACAACCCCCTAAAAACTGGTGCCATTCCCTGGGAGTCGGGCCCCAATTTTGTCATGAATGGTGAAGCCATCAAGGCAAAAGAAACCATACAGGGTGTTTCAACGTATGGTGACCTTGTGATATGCTCTGGCACAAATGGTTCTGTTTTCACGCTGGCAAAATGGGGAGCTGCCGTGTGGGCCACAAGACTTGACTCCAAGCCAATAGGTGTCCCCGCGTTTTCAAGGGGTCACCTATTTGTGCTCAAACAGAACGGCAAGCTTGCAAAATTGAAAGAAAACAATGGCTCCATAGTTTGGGACATAAAAATGGTCGAGGAAGGACAAACAGACATCACCGTTGTTGGTGACAGACTGGGTGTTTTTGCTGGCAAGAAGAGTGTGGTGTGTGTTGACCTGGAAACTGGCATCAGGGTCTGGGAAAAAGCGATTTCTGGTAACGTTCAGCCTTTGTCTTGCCAAGGCACTTTTGTTTTGGTCAATAGTGAGAATGAGCTTTCATGTCTCTTGCTTGGCAATGGTAACAAGGTTTGGAGCCGTAAACTTGAAACTGGGTTTGCTGGTGTTCCGGTTATTTTCGGCGACAAAGTTTATGTCGGTACCCTTGATGAAAAGATAGTGTGCCTGTCTCTTTGGACTGGAGAGACAGTTTGGCAGGCAGAAAGGGGCTATTCTGGCGCCGCCCCCACTGTTGCTGATGGCAGGGTCTGGGTGCCAGGGAATGGTACAATATGGTGCTATGGTGCTGATGATGGAAAGCTTGTCTGGAAGAGCGTGTTGGATAAAAAAAGCGATTTCATTTTCTGGAACCAGCTTGCAAAATCTGGAAACCTCCTCATTGCTTCTGGAAACTCACCTGATTTGTATATTCTTGATGCAGAAAATGGGCAAACAAAAAAGAAGTTAAAGGTCAGCTCAGGTGTTGGTGTTGATCTAGCATTTGGTTTTGACTACATGGTTGCCATTGATGCCAAAAAACAGATTTTTATTTTTGGCTTTTCAAAGTGACGGGTTTACTAGTAGAACATTGCAAGAAACTGGAATTTGTCCAAGCGTCACTTGTTGCAATGAACTTTCCACGATATAAATTTATATTATGGGTAGTATGAAACGCAAAATCATTGTAACTGTATCTCTTCTGGCGCTCCTGGTAGTGGGCACTGTCTATGCGAGGGGCCTGAT